>DASTWJ010000126.1:0-20823 GCA_035776695.1 Bacilli bacterium | reverse complement strand
CGAAGTAGACGAGAGCGAGCAGGATGATGATCGCGAGGATCGGCGATCGGGTGAGCCAGAGCAGAATGGAAAAAAGGAATAGTTTACTCATGTAGAGCCTCCGTTTTCAAATGATTGCATGATTAGTCTAACTTTCTTTGTAGCGATTTACAAGAGTTGTAAGACGGGCAAAGCAAAATTGGCAACGGCAAAAGCCACCTGATAGCACAGGTGGCTTTTGCATGGGATCTTTTAGTAATAGGGCACACCCGGGCCGGGGCCGTACCCGTAAGCGCGGGGGGCGACACCGGTTCCGTAGGGGGTTATGCCGCTGCGATAACCGCCGCCGTAAGGGACACCACGGTAGGGTGTACCGTAAGCGGCACCGCCTCCTCCGTAAGGCGTTGCTCCGTAAGGGACACCGCCGTATCCGGCGCGGGCTCCTTGACCGAGGCCGAACAGCAGGAAGATCGGGAGGAAGCAGGGTTCCGCTTGCAGGGCTTGCTGTTGCTTGGCTTGTTTGAGCTTGTGTTTTTTCAAGACTTTCACCTCCCTGAAGCATACATGCTATAGGGTATGTGAGAAAGCGGTCAAGCGTTCCGGCGCAACATGTTACGGGCGGTGGAATAGGTATGTCAAACGGCACCGCCCATTATGAAAGTACGAACACAAAAAGTAAAAATGGAGCATCTCGGTGAAACTCTCTATGGAGTGGAATATCAATTCGACATCAAGCTTGATCCTAGCCTCACAGATGTGGAGACAGTCAATCGAATCAAAGTGGAAGTCAAATTCACCGGAAAAACAAAAAAACTGATGAACGTTGACCATATGAGGAAAGCTTTGCAGCTTAAGGATGCGAGGAATCCAGCTAAAATCTATGAAGTTCGAATTCCTTCTTTGTATCGTCCGGATCTTTCGGAAGAGGATCAAAACTATCTGTTGAAGCATACGGATGAGGTTCATGTTGATTTGTTCGTGGATGATGAAAAAGTTCGTTCTCTCATGTAATGGTTTGCGATCATAAGTAAAAAGCCCGGTATCTCAAAGATACCGGGCTTTCGGTGTTTACGAATATGATCGTGTCTAAGAATCAGACAGTGTGTTTCACGGAAACGCCGCAAGCCCTACCTCTCATGCGGCCATATGGCTCCGATGACCATGCCTGTTTTGAATCCACTTCACGTTGGAAGCATTTTGTGCAACGACTGAGCAGCGTAACGTGCGCCCTCAGCAAAAAACTTCGAAATCTATCCGATTCTCGTATGTTTGATCGTATATCCGAATGGAAAGCTAGTTAGCAGTAGGAATCTCTATCATACTCGATTTGATAGGATACGTCAAGTCATGAATTGGTATGAACGGGAAGGAGACGGGATAGGATAGTAGCAAAGCGTGTCGCTTAACAAAGGGAGTGAGCATGATGTACGACATCCTGATCGTAGGGGCCGGCCCGGCCGGTGGCAGCGCGGCGATCTTCGCAGCGCGTGCGGGCAAGAAAACGCTGGTCGTGGACAATGGGGCCAGCATGACGAAGCGGGCTTGGATGGATAACCATTACGGCATCGACGGCATCTCGGGGCCGGATCTGTTGGAAGTCGGTCGCAAGCAGGCCACCAAGTCCGGCGCGGAGATCAAGGAAGGCAAAGTGACGATCATCGCCAAGACGGACAACGGCTTCCGCGTTGAGACCGAAGGGGAGCAGTTTGAAGCGAAGCACGTGATCCTCGCGACTGGTGTGTTGGTCGATCTCGCCGAACAGGTCGGGTTGAAGACCAAGGACGGCACGGAGCCGCGGATCAAGACGGTGCTCGATGTCGATGCGGCGGGCAAGACGAACATCGACGGCATCTGGGCGGCCGGTACGTGTGCGGGCGTGTCCGTACATACGATCGTCACCTCGGGTGACGGAGCGAAAGTCGCGATCAACGTGATCAGTGAGATCAACGGTGAGCGCTACGTCGACCATGATGTGTTGAAGTCTTAGTGTGTACGAAGAAGTAAAGGAAATGCAAGTACGGAGAAGCCACCGGATATGTATAAGCCGGTGGCTTTTCTTTTGTGCCATATAGTTGAATTATCAGAATGCAACCTGCCGCAACGCGCGTATACTATCGGCAACATGTGACAATTTTTTCACGAGGTGGGGGCTTGGGTGATGGTTGCGATCGTGCGGCGGATGGTAAGAGGTGACGGGGTGTCGGTCACGTTGTCCCGATGTGAGGGGTTGCCTTTGTATGCCTCGTTCACGAGCATGTATCCTTGTGCGGAAACGGCGAAGCGGGCGTTGGGCGACTATGGGTTGGTCTGGTATGAACCGTTTTCCGATGCCGATCCGGATGTTTTATGGATCGGAGAGACGCTTGCGTGTGGAAGCTAATCGCGGCTGTCCCAAGTTGCAGATGAGGTGCCGGAAGCTCTTTTCCCACGAGGTTGGGAAAGGGCTTCTTTTCGTCATAAGCTAGTTCTTCGCGAATAGATTTTCTAAGAAAGGTATCGACACGAATCGTGCAAGTTTGAACCGGGCTCGAAGTGATGGGGGGGAAGGCGAGTTCATGGAACTTGACATCGCGCAGTTGATGGCACTCTTGCGCCGACGCTTCGTGTGGCTCGCAAGTTTGGTCGTGGTGGCGGTGCTCGGGGCGGGGCTGCTCGGCTTTTACGTGCTGGACCCCGAGTATGAATCGACGGCGACGCTGATCGTGAAAAAGCCGCCCGCGAGCGATGTGTCCGTGTATGACGATTTGATGGCCGGGGGGCAGTTGTTAAAGACGTTCGAAGAGATCATCCGGAGCCGCCGCGTCGCCAAAGGCGTGCTCGACGACCTCGATCTGTCCCTGACGCAAGAGCAGTTGTTGAAAAAAGTGGAGGTGGACGGCGAGGACAAATCGCTGATCGCCTCGATCACGGTGACCGACAAAGACCCCGAACAGGCGGTGCGCATCGCCAACGGGTTTGCCACGTCGGCGATTCGCGAGTCCAACCAGATTATGGGACACGAGTATGTGTTCCTGCTCGATTCGGCGGAGTTGGCGGCCGTTCCGAAGCCGGTGTCGCCACGACCTTTTTTCCTGATGGCGGTGGCGTTTGTGTTGGCGCTGTTGATCGGGGTCGGCGGTGCGGTGTTGTGGGAGAAGACCGACAAGACGATGAAGACGGAGGAGCAGTTGGCCGAAAGCCTCGGCGTGCCGGTCTTGGGGACGATCCCGCTCTTGCGCAAGGACGATCGAGGCTATGGTTCCGATTCGGCACTGGGGGGTGTCGCACATGAAAACTAGAAGCCGGTCGTATTCGCTGATTTGTCTGGAGAATCCGAAGTCGCCGGTGGCCGAAGCGTACCGCACGCTTCGCACCAACTTGCAGTACACCAGCGGCAAACACCAAGACGTACAGGTGCTGGTGGTGACCAGCGCCGACAAACGGGAGGGCAAGACGACGGTGGTCAGCAACCTCGCCGTCGTGATGGTCAAGGCGGAGCAAAAGGTGTTGTTGATCGACGCCGACCTGCGCAAGCCGTCGCTGCACTATGTGTTTCCCGTCCAAAACGAAATCGGGTTGACGCAGGTGCTGGGCGGGGACTGTCCGTTTGAGGAAGCGGTGCAGGAGATGATCGACATCCCCGGTCTGCATGTGCTGACGGCGGGAGAAGGACCGACGGCTCCTGCCGAGTTGCTCGGTTCCAAGGCGATGCGCCGGCTGTTGAACAAGGTGCGCGATGAGTATGACATCGTGCTGATCGACACGCCGCCGCTTTTGCCGGTGACCGACGCGCAGGTGTTGGCTCCCTGTGTGGACGGCGCGGTGCTCGTGGTGCGCAGCGGCAAGGTGGCCCGCCCGTTGGTGCAAAAGGTCAAGGGGATGTTGGAGCATGTCGGCATCCCGGTGCTGGGTGCGGTGTTGAATCAGGTCAGCGACAAAGACAGCAAGTATTACTACTACTAAGCCGAGCGCGGTGTGAATGTGGGGGAACGGGTGCATGGGGTTCGTGACGACGGAAGGAACGGGAAAAGTGTCTCTGCATCAGCAGCGGTTGCTGGAGAAGATCGCGAACAAGACGGCGACGGTCGGGGTGATCGGACTGGGGTATGTCGGGTTGCCGTTCGCGGTGGAGAAAGCGAAGGTCGGCTACTCGGTGGTCGGAATCGAGCAGAACCCGTTGCGGGCGCAGGCGGTCAATCGGGGGGAGAGTTATATCGCCGATGTGGCGGAGAAAGAGCTGCGTCCGCTGGTGGCGAGCGGCAAGTTGCGAGCGGTGTGCGACTTTGAGGCGGTCGGGGAGCTGGATGCGCTGATCATCTGCGTGCCGACGCCGCTGACCAAGAACTTGACCCCCGATCTGCACTATGTGGAAAGCGTGACGCGAGAGATCGCCAAGCGATTGCGACCGGGGCAGGTGGTGTCGCTGGAATCGACGACCTATCCGGGGACGACGGAGGAAGTGATGCTTCCGATCTTGGAGGCGTCGGGGCTGGTGCCGGAGGAGGACTTTTTCCTCGTGCATTCGCCGGAGCGGGTCGATCCGGGCAACCAGCGCTATACGACGAAAAACACGAACAAGATCGTCGGCGGCATCGGGCCGCAGTCGTTGCGGGTGGCGGAGACGTTCTATCGGCAGACGGTGGAGCATGTCGTCGCCGTGTCCGGGGCGAAGACGGCGGAGATGGTCAAGGTGTTTGAGAACACGTTTCGTGCGGTCAACATCGCGCTGGTCAACGAACTGATGCTGTTGTGTGACCGCATGGGCGTGTCGGTGTGGGAAGTGCTGGACGCGGCGTTCACCAAGCCGTTTGGCATCATGCCTTTTTATCCGGGGCCAGGCGTCGGCGGGCATTGCATCCCGATCGACCCGCATTATCTGGAGTGGAAGGCCAAGGAGCTGAATTTCAACACGCATTTCATCTCGTTGGCGGGGGAGATCAACCGCCGGATGCCGGAGTTCGTGTTGGAGAAGGCGGTGCGGTTGCTCAACGAAGCGGGCAAGGCGCTGTCGCAGAGCACGGTGCTTGTGCTGGGGGCGGCTTATAAGAAGGACCTCGGCGATTACCGCGAGTCCCCCGCGATCGACGTGATGCGGCTGCTGCGAGAACGAGGGGCGCAGGTGTTGTATCACGACCCGCTGGTGCCGGCGTTTGAGGAGCACGGGCTGGCGATGAGTTCGCAGGCGCTGACGGAGGAGTTGGTGTCTTCCTGTGAGCTGGTGCTGATCGCGACGGATCACGGAGCGGTGGACTATCCGTGGGTGCTGCGGCATGCGAAACGAGTGCTGGATACGCGCAATGTGACGCGTGTGTGTGCGGAAGGCAGAGAGAAGGTGACGCTGCTGTGAGGAACGAGAGGAAGCAGGGGCAGGCGTGGATGGAACAAGGGGAACGGCGTGTGCAAGTGAGGCGAGACCACACGCGTTTGGCAAAAGTGGCGGTGTGCGGGGCAGGGCAATGGGGGCGGAACTTGGTGCGGACGTTCGAGGAATTGGGCGCATTGGGAGGTGTCGTCGATCCCAGCTCTGTGATTCGCGAACAAGTCCGAGAATTCTATCCTGCCGTCCCTGTCTACGAGTCGTACGAGCCCGTGTTGACCGACCCGTCGATTCGCGGCGTGGTGATCGCGACGCCTGTGGCGACGCATTTTGAACTGGCGCGAACCTGTTTGCTGGCGGGCAAGGACGTGTACGTGGAAAAGCCGATCACGCTGACGGTGGCGGAAGCGGTGGAGTTGAACCGCTTGGCGCAAGAGCGCGAGGCGGTGCTGATGGTCGGGCATCTGCTGCTGTACCAGCCGGCCGTCCAGTGGATCAAGCGGTTTGTCGACAGCGGCGGGCTGGGCGAACTCTGCGGGTTGCACCAGCAGCGGTGCAAGTTGGGCCGCGTGCGTCGGGTCGAGGATGTGCTGTGGAGCTTTGGGGTTCACGATCTGGCGGTGCTGTTGCATCTGGTCGGGGAAGCGCCAGAACGGGTGGAGGTTGCGGCGCAGACAGTGTTGCAGCCGGGGATCGCGGATGATGTGCATCTGCATCTCGGGTTCGGGCACGGGGTGCAGGCGCATCTGCATGTCTCGTGGTTGTGGCCGGAGCAGGAGCGGCGGTTGGTCGTCGTCGGTACGCGGGGGATGTTGGCGTACGACGAGCAGACGCAGACGGTGACGCTACATAAGAAAAGCGTTCGTGACGACCTCTCGATCCGCGATGAGGGGGCGAGCGTGGTGTTTCGCGGGGAGGAGGCGCCGCTTCGGTTGGAGTGTCAGCATTTTCTCGACTGCCTGCGAGATCGTAGCAAGCCCCTGTCGGATGGAACAAGCGCGGTCGAAGTGATCAAGGTGCTGGAACGAGCGCAACAGCGGATGAAAGAAGGCGTGAGCGGATGAGCGAGAGCAAGCGGCAACCTTCATTTTTCATACATGAGAGTGCCTATGTCGATCAACGAGCCGTGATCGGTGCAGGCGCGAAGATCTGGCACTTCTGCCACGTGATGGGCGGCGCGGTGATCGGCGAAGGCAGCTCGCTCGGGCAAAACGTGTTCGTGGCGAGAAACGTAGTCATCGGCAAGAACGTGCGCATCCAGAACAACGTGTCCGTGTACGAAGGCGTGATCTTGGAGGATGACGTTTTCTGCGGCCCGAGCATGGTGTTCACCAACGTGAAGACGCCGCGTGCCGCGTTCCCTCGCAACACGTCCGAGGACTACCGCACCACGCGGGTTCGGCAGGGAGCCTCCATCGGAGCCAATGCCACCATCGTCTGTGGCGTGACGTTGGGAAAAGGTTCGATGGTCGCGGCCGGAGCCGTGGTCACGAAGGATGTCCCCGACTACGCCGTCGTCGCAGGCGTTCCGGCGCAAGTGATCGGCTGGGCGTGTGCGTGCGGGGAACTTCTATCGTTTGTGGAAGGGCGGTCGGTCTGCACGAGGTGTGAGCGGCAGTATGAGCAGGTTGAGCGAGCTGACGAGACTGCGGTCGTCCTGATGGCGGATGCAGGTGCAAGCGTCGAACCGAAACGGTAAGGAACGGCCCAGAACGGTAAGGAGGGCAATCGTCCTGTCCGGGAGTTACCATTCGCGGACTTCAAGGGCGGCTGTTCGTAAGGAAAATGGGGAGTCGGGTCTGCGCATGACCCGACCGGGATGGGGGAGCAGTCCATGCAACAGCAACAAGCAACCGAACGAATTCCGGTCTTGAATTTGCAACAAGAAATCGAGGAGCAATGGGAGGAACTGATGACGGCGATGCAGGACGTCGTCCGCTCCGGCCGCTTCATCATGGGCCCGAACGTCGCCGCGTTTGAGCAGGAGGCGGCCGACTACCTCGGCGTCAAGCACGCGGTCGCCGTCAACTCGGGCACGGATGCGCTGGTGATCGGGCTGAGGGCGGCCGGTGTCGGCGCGGGGGATGAGGTGATCACGACGCCTTTTACCTTCTTCGCGACGGCGGAGGCGATCTGCAACGTGGGGGCGACGCCTGTGTTTGCAGACATCGACCCGATGACGTTCAACCTCGACCCCGCGCAGGTCGAGTCGAAGATCACCCCGCGCACCAAAGCGATCCTCCCCGTCCATCTCTACGGGCAGGGCGCGGACATGGAACAACTGCTCCAACTCGCCAACCGCCACGGGTTGAAGGTGATCGAGGATGTGGCGCAGGCGTTCGGCGCGATGTTTCAAGGCCGCAAGTTGGGCACGTTCGGCAAGGTCGGCTGCTTTTCTTTTTTCCCGTCCAAGAACCTCGGGGCGTTCGGCGACGGCGGTCTGCTCGTCACCGACTTGGACGAAGTGGCGGAAGCGGCGCGGATGCTGCGCGCCCACGGCTCCAAGCGCAAGTACTACAACGAGCTGATCGGCTACAACTCGCGGCTCGACGAACTGCAAGCGGCGATTCTGCGCGTCAAGCTGCCCCACGTCGACCGCCGCAACGCCGCTCGGCGCAAGGCCGCGCTGATCTACGACATCATGCTCCAAGACGTGGCAGGCATTACCCGCCCGACCGCTCGTCACGATGTCAAACACGTCTACCACCAATACACCATCCGCGTGCAGGACGGCAAGCGCGACCTCGTGAAGGAATGCCTCGCCACCGCGGGCATCGACACGATGATCTACTACCCCGTCCCCTTGCACACGATGGAGGTGTTGCACGCGCACGCCTCTTGCCCCGCCGCCGAGCAAGCGGCCGCCGAAGCGCTGTCCCTGCCGATCTGGCCGGACATGGGGGCGGATGTGCAGAAGCGCGTCGTCGACGAGGTGCGCAAGGCGCTGGCCGAGTAGGTTGTCCGTCCGCAAGTAACAGTTCGTGGGAGAGGAGTGGAAGTCGCCATGCTGCAAGTGATCGTGCCACCGGGGTTTTTGCCTGAAAAGAAGTACATCCTGCACACGCTGCTCCATGAGTTTCTGGGGCTGACCTACACACTGTCGGAGGGCGTGGGCGACGAATACCTGATCTGGCTGGACAACGGCAACCTGCTGACGTTCCAAGACCACTTTTTCAGCAGATGTAATGAGGAGTTCGGGTATCTGAAAAAGCATCTCCTGCCGGAGCGAGTGGTGCGGACCAAGGTGCCTTTTCTCAGCGGGGAGGAGGAAGACCTGCCGATCTTGTACGGGACGGACGCGTGCGAGATCGGGCCGGGGCGCATCGAGTGCGGGTGCGATCTGTTCGCGTCGGCGTTTTTCTTCCTGACGCGCTGGGAGGAGATCGTGAAGAAGGAGCGCGATTGGCATGAGCGCTTCCCAGCCCGCTACTCGCTGGCGATGGAGCATGACCTCCTGCGCCGTCCCGTGGTCAACGAGTACGTGGAGTGGTTGTGGAACCTGTTGCAGGCACTTGGCATCGAGCAGGCGCGCAAAGAACGCCCATTTCGCTTTTTCCTGACACATGATGTGGATTTTCTCTACCAATGGCGGTCGAAGAAAAACATGCTCCGCACCCTCGGGGGCGATCTGTTGAAAAGACGCGATGCCAAGCAAGCCTTCTCCACCTGCGGCAAGATCGCCGGAGTGGCGAGGGGGACGCGCAAAGACCCCTACGACACGTTTGACTGGCTGATGGAGTTGTCGGAGTCGCGCAACATCCGCTCGCGGTTTTATTGGATGAGCGGCGGGGTGACGAAGCATGATCGGCATTTTGAGATCACGGAGCCGCGGGCGCGGGAGTTGCTGGAGGAGATGGAGCGGCGCGGGCACGTGGTCGGGTTCCATCCGAGCTATGCGACGTTTGACGACGCCAAGCAGTTCGGGTTGGAAAAAGAGGCGCTGGAACGGGAGCTTGGCGGTGCGACCGTGACGGAAGGACGGCAGCATTATCTGCGCTTCTCCGTGCCGGGGACGTGGCAGATCTGGGAGGATGCGGGGCTGTCGTGTGACAGCTCGCTGGGGTATGCCGAGGCGCCGGGGTTTCGGGCCGGGGTGTGTTATGAGTATCCCGTGTTCAACGTGGAGACGCGAGAGATGTTGCAGGTGCGGGAACGCCCGTTGATCGCGATGGAGTTAAGCTATCTCGACCCGCAGTATCTGGGCTGGTCGGAGGAGCGGGTGCTTCACGACGTGCTGAAGCTGGCGGAGACGTGTCGGCGGTATGGCGGAGATTTTGTGCTGTTGTGGCACAATTCGTCGCTCGATACGCCGGAGAAGCAAGACCTCTACCGGCGGTTGGTGATCACGATCGCCAGGTGGACGGAAGAGTATGAGCTGCGCAAGGTGCGGGAGTGGGCGCGATGAAAGATGTGTTGGTGTTGTCGTTTTATTTCCCGCCGTTCGCCGGGATTGAAGTGGTGCGGGCGGTGAAGTGGGTGAAGTACCTGCCGGAGCACGGGTGGCGGCCGATCGTGCTGTCGACGGCGACGACGGGGGAGGTCGACCCGCGCATGGCAAGCGATCTGCGCGGGGTGGAGATTCTGCGTACGTCGAAGCCGGAGTTGCAAGGGCCGCAGGTCGTGTCAGGGGCGGCTGTTGCAAACGGTGGTGATCGTGGCCGTAGCGGCAACGTCGTCGGCACGGGGGGCACAAGCGGCAGGCAGCGCGTGCTTCCTGTTTGGCTGAAAAGGGCGTTGCAGAGCACGGTTTTTTTTCCCGACCGTTATCGGGCTTGGATCAAGGAGGGGCGGGGCATGGTGCCGCGCTTGCGGCAGGAGTTTCCCGAGATTCGGGCGGTGGTCGCGACGGGGTATCCGTGGAGTGCGTACCTCTTGGCGGAGAAGATCGCCCGCGAGTTGAACGTGCCGTTTCTCTGCGACCTGCGCGATGCGTGGACGTTGAACCCGTCTCGCGTTTGGAACACGTGGCGGCATCGCAGGCGAGAGGCGCGGGCGTTTCGGGCGGCGGACGGGGTGATCTTCGCGACGGAGAGCATGCGGGAGGAGTATCTGACGCTGTATCCCGAGTTGATCACCAAGTCGTACGTCATTCGCAACGGCTACGACCCCGAGGATCGCGAAGAGGCGCAGATCCTGCGGCAGGTGTTGGCGGCTGAACAGGGTCGGGACAAGTTGCGCGTGGTGTACACGGGGACTTTTAACGGCTTGGAAGTGCCGCCTGCGGACAACAGGCAGAGTCCGTACTATTTTCTGCAGGCGTTGCGGCTGGTAAAAGAAAGAGTGCCCGACTTGGCTTCGCGGCTGGAAGTGATGATGGCGGGGAAAGTTCCGTTCGCGACGTTGGTGCGGGAGTTGGGGCTGGAGGATGTGGTGCGACTGCCGGGTCACCTCCCCGTGGAGGAAACGTTGGCGTTGCAAGCGAGCGCCGACCTGCTGCTCCTGTTCGTCGCGCCCGACAACCGCCATGTGCTGACGGGCAAAGTGTATGAGTACATCGCGGCGGGGGTGCCGATTCTGGCGATGATCCCGTTGGAGACGGAGTTGCACCGCCTGTTGCGGGCGTATGGGAACGCACGGGTGACGGAGCCTCGCGATGTCGAACGCATCGCCGATCATCTGGTGTGGATGCTGGAGGAGCATCGGGCAGGGGGGCGCGTTGGGAGCGAGATGGCGGAGGAGTCCTATGTCGCAAGTCTCTCGCGGCGGGAGCAGGCGGGGGAGCTGGCCTTGTTGCTGGAAGGGGTGAGCGCGGGGCATGAGACGGCACGGGTCTAACTCGTCTACACCGTGGCTGGTCAAAGCGTTTCTCTGGTACGCGCCGCTGCATTACAGCTATGTCTGGCTGATGGATTACAACCCGCATGACGCGGAAGTATCGGATGTGGGTGCGGATATTCTGGTGTTCCTGCTGATCAAGAACGTGATCTGGGCGGCGCTCTTGGCGGTCGTGCTGGTGCGGTATGAACGCTCCCGGCAGACGTACGTGATCGGCGGTGAGGTACCGAAGGGACACTGGACGTGGATGTTCGTGACGGGTGTTCTGTTCTTGGCGATGGCGCTTTGGAAAGACCCGTTAGAAGTCGCGATCGACTGGGTGAATCTCGTCGGCTTCTCGCTGGCGACGGTGCCGGCGGCGTTCGTGTTGCGAAGTCGCGAGGAGATCCCGTCGTATCTGCGCCTGCTGCGGTGGATCGCGTGGGTCGTCTTGGGCATCGGGCTGTACCAGCGAGCGAGCGGGTTTATCGGGCCGCACTTCGGGCGGATCATCTCGACGCTGGGCGGGCCGGAGCTGTTGAGTCTGTTCGCACTGTTTCTGCTGGGGAACTTCCTCTGGCAGTTGCGCCATGCGCGGCGGGTGTGGGATATGATCGTCGCACTGATCGGCTGTGCGGCGGTGGTCACGGTGCAACTGTTCTCCGTGACGCTGGCGGGGCAGGTGTCGATGGTGCTCTATCTGCTCGTCTGCACCGTGGTGCTTGGGGGACGGACGCTGTGGCTGGCGGGCGTCGGCTTCACGGGCGTGATGGCCGGGGCGTGGCAGTCGGATTTGTTTCAGCAGACGCTGGCGAAGCTCCAGAAGCTGACAGGCGATCCGGGGGAGATCGGTCGGTTGGCGGAGCATCGGCTGTTCTGGGAGTTTTTGTTCAAAAAGGCGACGTGGGTCGAGTGGCTGTTCGGGGCGGATGCGGGTGTGCTGAAGTTTGAGAACCAGTTTTATTTCTTGGGGTATAATTATGGATTTTTGGTGTTGGTGGCGTTTATGTTGCTGCTGGTGAACGCGTTTGCGGCGGGCTGGAAAGCGTGGCGGACGGTCAGGGTGCAGGGGACGGAAAGCAAAGCGCTGGCCGATCTGGCTTTCGTGCATCTGGGGTATTTTGCGATCGTGTGTGTGGCGTCGAACATCACGCCTTTTCTGTCGTCGTTTCCGGTGAATGTGTTTGCGTGGTGGAGTTTGGGGGTGGCGTTGCAGGTGCGGAAGTTGGCGGTGCAGGAAGGGAGGTTGCAGCCGTGAGGGTGGTGGTGATCAAGTTCGGGGCGATCGGGGATATGGTGTTTACGACGCCGCTTTTGCGCGAGGTCTCGCGGTTTGCGTCCCATGTGGGGGTGTTGACGCTCCCGTGGTCGCGGGCGGTGTATGAGCACCATCCCGAGGTGGATCGGTTGCACCTGTTCGACCCGTGGCGAGCGCAGGGCTTCGGACGGGTGAAGCTGGCGTGGCGGATCGTGCGGGAATTGCGAAGGGAGCGGTATGATCTGGCGGTGATCTTGCATCGGTCGCCGTTGGCCCCGCTGTTGGCGCTTTTGGCCGGCATCCGGCAGCGCATCGGGTTTGCCCAGCGCGGAGGTCGATTGTTGCTGACGGGAGCGGTGCCGTTCGACGGGGAGCGGCATGAGGTGTTGCGCAATCTGAGTGTGTTGGAGGCGATAGGGCGTGAGGGGGCGCTTGGGTCGCTTGTGCCGCGAACGGAGATGTTCTTGCCGCAGGAGACGTCCCTAGACCCTTTTTTCCGGAAAAAGGCGGGTGCAGATGACTCGGTGATCGGCCTGTTTCCGGGAGGCGGGGTCAATCCGGGGATGACGTTTGCGTATAAAAGGTGGCCTGTGGAGAAGTTTGCGCGGTTGGCGCAGCGGTTGGTGGCCGACGGGCACCGCGTGGCGATCTTCGGCGGGCGTGAGGATGAGGAGTTGTGCCATGCGGTGCAGGAGGCGATCGGCGGCGTCGGGTATTGGGGCATCGGGCGGTCGTTGGCGGAGTTCGGGCGGTCGGTGCAGAGGTGTGCGTTGTTTGTGGGAGGCGACACGGGGCCTTTGCATATCGCGGCGGCGGTGGGGACGCCGACGTTGGCGCTGTTCGGGCCGACCGACCCGCGTTTGGTCGCGCCGCTGGGGGAGCTGCACCGGGTGATGCGGCTGGAGTTGCCGTGCTCTCCTTGTTATCTGCACGGCAAGCCGGGGGATTGTCGAGAGGAGCATCGCTGTATGCGGGAGTTGGAGGTTGAGGCTGTCTGGGAGAGGGTGCAGGAGATGATCGGGCAGAGGAGTGAGGGTGTTGGGGCGCAAGGAATGGATGAAGCGAGCGGAGCGAGTGATCGGGAGAATCGGCGTGAAGGTGAGTCGGCGGAAGTACGGGCGGCGTTGGGAGGAGAAGCGTGAGGGGCGGGAACCGAGCCTCGAACGGGAGCGTCACCTGCGAGTGGGTTCTGCGTCACCTCAACGCGTGTTGGTGATCTTGTTGGCGGCGATGGGGGATGCCGTCAATGTGTTGCCGATGTTGAGGCGGTTGCGGGCGTTGTGTCCGACGGCGCGGATTGAGATGCTCACGGGGCCGCGAGCGTTGCCGATTCTGGAAGGGCTACCGGAGTTGGATGAGATACTGACGGTGGATATGTACGCGGCTCCGCTTTCTGCGATCGGCACGTTGGGGCGGTTGATGCGACAGGTTGCCGCTCGCGAGTATGACGTGGTGATCGACACCGAGCAGTATTCCGCGTTGACGGGGTGGGTGACGTTGCGAAGCGGTGCGCGGCGGCGCATCGGGTTCTCGACGCCTGGCAAACAGGTCGATGACGCGTACACGGATGTCGTGCCTTATGAAGTGCGGCGGCATGAGTCGCACTGTTACCTCGATCTGCTGACCCCGCTGTTTGGCGTGCAACTTGACCATGACCGCTTGGTGCCCGTGCCCGTTACGGAACAGGAAAAGCGGCGAGCAGAGACCCTTTTGCAGGAAAAAGGGGTGGGGGAAGGGCTGCTTGTGGCGCTGCATCCTTTGTCGGGGCAGACGGCGACTTCAAGGCGGTGGTCGGAGGCGTCGTTTGTGGAGTTGGGTCGCTTGTTGGTGGAACGGTATGGGGCGCAGGTGTTGTTGGTCGGGTCGCCGGAGGAGCGGTCGATGCTTGAGAAGATGCGGGAGCGGCTCGGCGCGGGTTCATTTGTGACGGCGGGGGAGACGACGCTTCGCGGGCTGGCTGCCTTGTTGGCGCGGGTCGATGCGTTTGTCGGCAACGACAGCGGGCCGATGCATCTGGCGGCGGCGATGGGGGCGCGGACGGTCGGGCTGTTCGGGCCGAACACGCCGCTCAAATGGGGGCCGCTGGGGGCGCACAACCGAGCGGTGAGTGCGAATCTGCCGTGTTCGCCTTGTATTTCCGTGGCGCATGGGGCGTTTAAGCCCTGCGCCAACCCGCGGTGCATGACGGAGATTCGTGTGGAGCATGTTTTGGACGCGTTGGAACTGGCAGGGATCGTTCCGAAGGGGGATCGGGTGAGATGAGAAGCCGAATTGGGGAAACGCTGCGCCAGAGCGCCGAAGCGAAGAAGGCGACGGCCGATTTGTTGGAAGCGACGATCTGGCGCGGGGCGCAGATGGTGCATCAGGCGCTGAAGGACGGGGGCAAGGTGCTTTTTTGCGGCAACGGGGGGAGTGCGGCGGATGCGCAACATCTGGCGGCGGAGTTTGTGGTGCGGTTTACCTATGACCGCCGGCCGTTGGCGGCGTTGGCGTTGACGACCGACACGTCGATTCTGACGGCGGCGGGGAATGATTATGCGTTTGATGCGATCTTCGCGCGGCAGGTGCAGGCGCTGGGGCGGGCGGAGGATGTGCTGGTGGCGATCTCGACCAGCGGGAACTCGCCGAACGTGTTGGCGGCGGCGAAAGCGGCGCGGGAACGCGGGATGAAGGTGATCGGGCTGACCGGCGTGCAAGGCGGTGCGCTGGGTGAGGTCGCCGATCTCTTGGTCAATGTGCCGAGCGCGGTGACGGCGCGGATTCAGGAGATCCACATCACGATCGGGCATATCTGGTGCGACTTGGTGCAGGAGATGGGGAAGGCGAAGGAGGCGAGCGAGCATGTTCACGGCTGAGCGGGCGTTGCGGGCGATGTCGCAGGTGCGGGTGCTGATCGTCGGGGATTTGATGCTCGACCGCTATGTCTGGGGGCGGGCGACCCGCCTGTCGCCGGAAGCGCCGGTGCCAGTCGTCGAAGTGATGCGTGAGTCGTGCGTAGCAGGGGGCGCGGCGAACGTGGCGGTCAACGCGGCGGCGATGGGTGCGAGCGTGCGCTTGGTCGGCGCGATTGGGCAGGACCTTGCGGGGGAGGCGTTGCGTCAGGCGATCCATCGGTTTGAGGTCGGCACCGATCTGCTCGTCAGTGTACCCGACCGCCCGACGACGGAGAAAACCCGCGTGATGGCGGCCAACCAGCAACTGCTGCGGATCGATCAAGAGGAGTTGTCGGCGGTCGCGGGGGAGGTGGAGGAGCAGGTGTTGCGGCAGGTGGAGTCGGCGTTGCCGCACACCGATGTCGTGATCCTCTCCGACTACCGCAAGGGCTTGCTGGTCGGCACGTTGCCCCCGCGCATCATCGAGCTGGCGCAGCGAGCGGGCTTGCCGGTCGTGACCGACTCCAAAGCCAGACACTACGCCCCGTTTCAAGGCAGCGTGATCACGCCGAACCGTTTGGAAGCGGAGCGGGCGACGGGGTATGAGATTCAGGATGCCGTGTCGCTGGTGCAAGCGGGCGGCGTGTTGCGGGAGCAGACGGGTGGAGCGTTGCCTGTGCTGATTACGTTGGGAGATGAGGGGATCGCCTTCTTCGAGGGGGAACGTGCGGACGGTGCTCCCACCGTGATTCCGGCGATTTCCACCAGCGTCTATGATGTGACCGGAGCAGGCGACACCGTGGTCAGCACGCTTGCCCTCGCGCTGGCGGCGGGCTGTTCCGTCCGCGAGAGTGCCGTGCTCGCCAACTATGCGGCGGCGGTGGTCGTGCGCGAGGCGGGGACGGCGGTCTGCACGCCGGAGAAGCTGCGGGCGATGATCGAGGAGTCGGGCGAGGTGTGGGAGCTGTACGTGAGCGCCTTGCAGGAAGGGAGGAGCTGACATGGAACCTTTTGCCGACACGGGACGGAAGGTGATGCGGTGGGAGGAAGCCCTCTCGCTGGCGGAACGGGTAAAAAGGGACGGTGGCAAGGTCGTCCTCACGAACGGGTGCTTCGATCTGCTGCATCGTGGGCATGTGGAGTATCTGGAATTTGCGCGGCGGCAGGGTGATGTGCTGGTGGTCGCCGTGAACAGCGACGAGTCGGTGCGGCGGTTGAAAGGGTCGTCGCGCCCGGTGAATCGTCTGGAGGATCGGATGCGGGTGCTGGCGGGACTGGCGGCGGTGACGGGCGTGGTGTCGTTTGATACGGACACGCCAGAGCCGCTGGTGAAGCTGTTGCAGCCGGATGTGTATGTGAAGGGCGGCGATTATTCGGTGGAGCAACTGCCGGAAGCGAAGATCGTCGTGGGGTATGGGGGGGACGTGGTACTTGCGCCGGTGGTGGAGGGGCAGTCGACGACGGGGATCTTGGGGAGGGTAGGGAGTATGAAAAGTTGAAGGGGTTGCACCTTGTTTTTTGAATCGGAGGATGAACGGGAAAACCCACAATCATGTACCTGACTGTGGGTTTTCAGATTCATTTTGAAATGAATTCGGTGTTTCTTAGTCTGCTTGGTTGTTGACGAGTTCATCGAACTTGAACTCCAACGTTTTTTCAAACCCCGTCAATGCCCCAGGCTTCGCTTCTCTCAATAGCGTGAAACCGAGAGCTTGGATCGCCCGTTCTGCATGACCGGCGCTGAATAAAATAAGGGCATGAAAACTAGGCAGGTGGGCTACTCCACGCGGAATGACCAAGCGTTTGCCGGAATCGGGCATGGTCTCGATTTCAAGGTAGTTTTGAAGTGTGGGAGAGTCTTTTCGGCAGTCGACCAACTTGATGAGGACAGGCTTGTCGTCAGCCTTTTGAATGAAGGTCAGCTCATCGTCCGTCGCGATATGGATGCCCCAAACGGAATACTCGGTGTACTGATTGGGCTTACGGATGACAGCGGTGCAAACACGACCACCAAGCAAAATGCTCGAATGGGGGCCGGTCGGGATGTCGACATTGCGAACCCAGCGGACACCCTCGATCTCTTCATACGTCTGGATTACCTTCTCGTATGCCATTTGCGTGTACCTCCCGTCCTAAAGTACTCCTCCTCCGTCAGATTCGGATCAGCGCAACGCGCGACCACATGACCGGCAACGCTTTGAGAAATCCCACCTACTCCAAACACGGACACAACATTTGACATCCCATTCAAGAAAAACTCCGTAATCATTGGACGCACCTCCTGAAGTTTACACCCACAGTGGTAGCCTCAACGTCATGAATACGTTATGTCTGACAAATTGGAAAATAACACTCATTTTCGTTCGGAATCCATGAAATGTAAAGAGGTATCGCCGGATAGGTCAAACTAGCCAAGAATAATTGAGTGACGGACATGGATAAAAATGGAAGAGTTGATCGATTTGTGATCATCGACAAAGCGACAATCGTAGCGGAAGGTACACCGATTATCATCACAAAGGAGAAATTCGAAGTGTAAGAGCAACCATTGTGTTACTCTTTTACGAAAAAGGAGGGACTGCGGATGAGTCGTAAGGAAACGGAACAGATTCGACAGGCCAGAACCTGCTATGGACATTTGGCAGGCGTTTTGGGCGTGTCAGTGACGGAGGCGTTCCTTGAGCAAGGCTTGCTTGTGCAGGAGGGAACGGAGTTTCGTGTTACGGAAAAAGGTGAGGAGTGGTTCGGTGAATTCGGCCTCGATCTCCCGGAGCTGCGGCGAAAGAGGAGACGATTTGCACCGGTGTGTATGGATGGGACGGAGCGGCGACCGCATATCGCGGGAGCGCTTGGAGATGCCATTGCTTTTAGGTTCTTCGAATTGAAATGGGTGGAGAGGCTGGAAGGAACTAGAGGAGTTCAGATCACGCAGCTTGGGATGGAAAGTATGAAGGAACAACTTGGAATTGAGGTCAGGGAAGCGGTGTAAGGAGGAGGGTGAAGGATCAAGCGACGGGAGTTGTTTACTTCCAACTGAAAGAAAGCCTTCTGCTGATGGGGAGAAGGCTTTTTGATGTGAAGCGGGTTATGAATTTTCACGTACGAGTCTCGTTATCGCTCTCCCGGAGCAGGCATATCGACCCCTTTTACATGATGACGGTGACCATCATCCTCTGACGTGTAAAAGTCGTAGGTATGGACATGCCGGCCAAAGCCAACCGGTATCGCAGGGCCAGAGAACGCGCGGTAATGGTGAGTATGACCATCCTCAAACACTACGTATCCCTCTGTGTAATGGATGTGACTCCCGTCCGGCGTGGGGATCGCCGGATGGGTTACATCTAAGCACTGATGGACATGTCCATCTGCCATTCCCGTATAGTCGACGGAGCCATGCGTATGACCGAAGACAAGTCCATGTGCCGCGTCGTTTTTGCCAATGGGCATGAGATATTTCCCCCTTTCGATTTTGGTATAGGTTATGGGCGATACACGTATTCGGTACCAAAAAAACGGCTTGCCGGAGAGGGCAAACCGTTTTTTCTTGAGTTGCGGGATCACTTTTTCAGAAATGGGGGTTCTGTTGTAAACAAGAGCCTTTCCAAATAAAGATGCATCCTCATACCATACAAAAGACGCAGGAAAGGGGGGAATCAAATGTACGGACAATTTGGCGGTTACACGCGGTGGGCGGTCGTGTTTCTTATCATCTTCGTGCTGTTCATCCTGATCGTACCGGGTGCCCACGGCGGGGTCTACTAATGTTTGTGTTATCCCAAGAAGAGGAGGTGCTGCGATGAATCAATCTGTATTTGGCATTCTCTGTCATGCGGACCAGGAACAAGAAGGTGACACGCATGCGCATAGAATCATTTTGATCACATGGGATGGACGCGACGTGCATGTACACGATTTCGCGGGATCAACATCTTTTGATGTTGGACATGATCACCGATATGCAGGAACAACGGAACCCGCTCCGAGCGGGGTGCCGCATGTGCATCGTTATGTCACGATAACTTCGCTGGATCAAGGCCATACCCATGTCATCCAAGGAGTAACGGGACCCGCCATACCGCTGTCCGGTGGCGGCCACTATCACTTTTTTGAGGGAAGAACAACTGTCAACGGGCGTACTCCTCACACGCACACGTATCGCGGAAGAACAAGCGGTGAGTTGTAACCAACTAAATTCCACTTCTCAGTTCTAGTCCTCACTCGTCACAAGTATGACGTAGTAGAGGAGGTGACCAACATGCGACGAGTCGTGTTTCTCGACCGCGACGGCACGATCATGCGCGATGTCCCCTATCTGGCCGATCCCGCAAAAGTCGAACTGTTACCGGGGGCGGTGCATGGCTTGCGGCACATGATGCGGTTGGGGTATGAGCTGTTTCTGGTAACAAACCAGTCGGGCGTGGCACGGGGCTTGCTGACGGAGGGGGATGTTCGAGCGGTCAACGCCGAGTTGCTTCGTCAGTTGTCCGAGCAGGGCGTGGAGATTCGCGATGTCCGCTACTGCCCTCATCTTCAAGCGGGCAAAGTCGAGCGCTACGCCTACGCCTGCAATTGCCGCAAACCGCAACCGGGGATGCTGGTCGACCTAGCGCTGACCTACGGCCTCGACTTGTCGCAGTCGGTGATGGTCGGGGACAAATGCTCGGATGTCGAGGCGGGACTGAACGCCGGAGCGTCTGCCGTTCTGTTGGGAACTGCTCGGCAGGCGGCGAACGACCTGTTAGCCGATGTCTGGAAAAAGGAGCGGAGCCAAGGTCGCCTCGCCATGTTGCCCGACCTGATGGCGGTCGGACTTTGGTTGCAGGAACGCCAAGCGCAAACCGCAACAACCACGCCCACCACCAGAGCATGAAAAAAAGGACCGCCGTTACTTCGGAGGTCCTTTTTGTTCGAATTCTTCCTGCGCGATCTCAATCACCGCTTGCGGGTCGGCGGCCCAGTAGTAGAGCTCCGCTTTCACCAACGGGTCTTGGGCGTAGAGGGAATGGCCGGGCAGGGATTGGTAGTGGATTTGCTCATCGGTCAGGTCGCGGTAGAGCCAAGCGAGGGAGATCAGGTCGCTGTCTTGCAGGTTGGTGTCCAACACGTCTTCATGCAGGGCGGAGATCAGTTGAGGCACGTGTTGGAGTTGTCTCGGCTGCAACGCTTTGTGAATCAACGCTTTGAGAATCAGCGACTGGTGCCTTTGCCGCCCCAAGTCGCCGTCAGGCAGGGAGTAGCGTTCCCGCGCCAGCTTGAGCGCCATCTCGCCGTCCAGATGCTGATCGCCCGCCGGGATCGTGCGGTGCTGGTCGGTCAGCACCACCGCCTGCTTCAAGTGAACGTCGATGCCGCCGACTTCGTCGATCATGCCTTGGAAGCCCGTGAAGTCCGTTTTTACATAATAGTGAATCGGCACCTGAAACAGATCGCTCACCGCCTGCACCGTCGCTTGCGTGCCCGCCTGTTCGCCCCCGTTCAACTCCCCGACCACGTGCGCGTGGTTGATCTTCGTCCATCCGATGCCCGGCAGATGCACCCTTGTGTCGCGGGGGACGGAGACGAGGCTGACCGTGCCCGCCTGCGGGTTGACATGGGCGAGCATGATCACATCGGTGCGCGAGATCGCCTGTTGGGCGGAGTCGAGGCCGAGGATCAGGACGTTG
>DASTWJ010000125.1:0-4233 GCA_035776695.1 Bacilli bacterium | reverse complement strand
GTAGCGTTCGTGTATCCAGACCTTTTCATTGGGGAGGGTGAAGTAGATCCCGTTATGTAGGTGCATGTTCAGGCGTTCGATTCCCGCTTCGTGTGCCCAGTCGATCAGTTCGAGACAGCGCTCTACATTCCCTTCCCGGATGGCGGGGTGGCAGGAAGCGAAATCGAGGTTCTCTGGCAGGTGGACGGTGAAGAAAAGGCCGGTGTCTTCGCGCAGTTGGCGCAATTTGGCGGCGGGCAGACGCTCGGGGGTGAAGATCGGCAGGTCGAGGTTGAGTTCGATGAACGACAGCCCCAGCTCTTGGGCGAGGCGGACGTTGTCTTCGAGGGTCGGGCATTCAAGCAGAGAGGGCATGCCGATGCGGTATCGGGTGTGGAGAGGGGTCATGTTGAGGAAAACCTCCGTTCGTAAAGGGTTATCGGTGTGGATCACTCCCTTTAGTGTAGAGCGTTCTGAAAATTGATACTAGACTGTTTATTAACGCTGTGCTATGATGGTTGATACAGTTCTGTCCACAAAACCGGAATAAACCTAGCCCACCCTCGTGGTGGGCTAGGTTTATTTTTGTAGAGCGTGGCCTCTTGTATAGCAAGAGTGATGCGTCATGAAAGTTATGGCTTTCTTAGTAGGGCACCAAGCGCAAAGCGGCCAGTTTGCTGTTCAGTCGTCGAAGCTCGGCTATGGACAGACCCGTCAGGCGGTTGAGTTCCGCGACTTGCCCCGCCTCTTGTGTCGCTTGCGTTTTGGAGGAGGCTCCGACATCCAGCAGGTCGTTCGTCACCTGCCCCATCGCCGTGACCTTGTCGCTGACGCTCAACGTCGCTTGGTCGAGCGATGCCAGCCCGGAGATGATGCCCCGCTCGCTGGTGGCGATGCGGGCGAGGTGGTCGTTCATCGCGCCGACTTCGGTGACGGTGGCTTCCTCCTGCAGCTCGATCTCGGCGAGGGAGCGGGTCGTCTCGTACAAGGGCTGGAGGGTATCCGATGTCTGTTGGACGATCGCACCCGTTTGCCCGATGGAGTCGTTGACCATCGCCATCGACTGGTTGATCTGCGCTTGCATCTCCGTCTGTTGCGACAAGCTGTAGCCGAACAGCCCGAGGCCGACGATGCCGCCGAGGAGGATCAGGGCATGCACGATTTTGACAACCATCATTCATCCCCTCCTGTCAAAAGGTTCCCTGGGAGCAGCGGGGGTAACTCCGGCAGGGTCGAGGTGTCGTCCTCGTCTGTTTCGTCGTCAGAGTCCGACGATGTTGATGAACCCGAAGTGCCGTTGTCACCCGTATCCGTTCCTGCATTCGAATCTGAGTTCGGAAACAGCGGCAGGCTGGGAAGGGAACCGTCTCCTGTGTCTCCACCTGAGTCCGGAATGAGCGGCACATCGGGAAGGGAGCCGTCCCCCGTGTTATCAGATGTGCCCGGCAACGTCGGCAATCCCGGAAGTGACGGCAAGTTTGGCAGCGGCAGGTTCGGCAGATTGTGCAACGGGTCTTGCAGTATATCCTTCAACTTCCCGAACACCTGAAACGTCTCCCGCGACGTCTCCAACTCGCGGATCAACTGATCCAGTTGTCCGTTTAGACGGGTCGACTGGCGGTTGCTCTCCTCCAACGGCCCCGTCAGCCCTTGAAGCAGTTGTGCACTCCGCCCGACGTCTGCCGTCAGCGCTTCCACTTGAGCCGTGAGACGGCCGGTCGTCTCCACGCTTCTTTTTTCCCCTTCCAAGATGTCGCCCATCAGCGAGACGCCGGTGGCGGTCAGGTCGACTTGGCGTTGGAGTTCCTGACCGAGTCGCTCGCCCGTCTCCTGTTGCCGCGCCACGATCTTTTCCTGCTCCTCCAACTGCCCCAACTTCGTCTCCACGGAGGTCACCTGCTCTTGCAGAGCTTTCGTGTTCTGAAACACCTCATCCGTCGTCCCCGTCAGCTCGTGCAACAGCGAGAACAACTGCGGCGGCTTCCAATCTTGCGCGGCGGCGGAGAGTCCGAAGATCCCACTCCCCAACAACACCCAAACGATCACCCACCACATCTGCGGCGACTTCAGCTTCGGCGCGATCATTGACCTCCCCCTCCCAGTTGCGGCAGCACCGCCGTTTTGTCATTCATCTCGGACAGGTTGGCGTTGATCGCCTTCTGAGCGGAAATCATCGCTTGCAGGTTGGCGATCACGTCGCCGTTGATGTTGCGGATGTCACGCAACACGGCCAACAGGTCAGCCGATGCCCTTTGCGCTTCCGTCAGCGTGGCTCCCGTGTTCTTCGTCGACGTTCCCACCTGTTGCACGGCGCTGTCGATCCCTGAAACCGTCCGTTCCAACTCCCCCAACTCCTCGCTCATGCCAGCCGTCTCCCTATGAATCTGCCGGAGCGTGCCTGCCATGTGCGCGGTGGATTGTTGCAGGTCGGACAGTCCGTGCAGACCGCCCTTCATCTGCGTGGACAGCTCCTGCGTCTTCGCCACGTTCATTTGCAGCTCTTGCGCCTTCTCCGTCATGTCGTGCTGGATTCCGACTTGCACCAGCCCGTTGAGACCGAGGGCGAGCAGGCAGAGGAGCGTGATGATCTTCGGCACCGTCAACTGCGGGACTTTTTGCAAAAGGTTCGCTGTCCATCGCTTCATCGGATCACCCCCGGGATGCGGCGGTTCATCTGCTCGGTGTAGGCTTTGATCTTGTCGAGGTTGCCGCGATCCTGCTCCGTCCACTGCCCGAGCTTGGCGAGCGATGCTTTCAGGTCGGACGTCGCTTCGTGCAACTGTCGCATCCCCGAGGCGATCCCTTCGATGTCCGCGCCACTTGACGCGCCCAGCTGCACCATGCCTTGGTTCAACTGCAACGACACGGCGTTCAGTTCGTTGATCCTGCTGATGTTCCCGTGTACGGCTTGCGTAGCCTGCAGCGTTTGGGTCAACTTCCGATCCATCGCTTGCGTGGTGGAGACGACTTGTTGCAACGCTTGATTTTTCCCGATGATCGCTTCCTGCACCCCGACCAGCCGCTCGGTCGAATCGAGGCTCGCCCGCAGGCCGGCATCGATTTTGGCGAGATAAAAGGTGGTCACCAGCGTCTGCGCCAACAGGCCGATGACGACCGTCATGCCCAAATAACCCATGATCTTCAACCACATGGTCCCTTCCCCCTTACCCATTGGATTGATCGTGTTATGGCATGTCATGCGCGACTTCGGCAGACAGGTCGGCGGCACGGTCGACCTTGCCCGCGATCGTCGCGTTGGTCTGCTCCACCTCTGCCGCCGTCTGAGCCAGTTGGTGAGCGGCCCGGATCATCGCTTGCACGGAGGCGGATTGATGGCCGGAGCCCTGCTTGATGCGAGTCAGATCGCCGTGGAGAGTGGTCGCGTAGTTTTTCAGGTCGATGCTGAGGTCGATCTGCTTTTGACTGAGCGTTTGCAGTCGGGCCAGCGAGCGGTCCTGCTTGGTGACACCCGCCTGTAGAGTGGAGAGCCCTTCTCCGATGCGACCTGTCGTGTCGCTGAGGCGGTTGATGTCCGACATTTGCCCGACGATGCCGCCGTTCACTTCGTTGATCTGCTCGTTCTTGGCATAGATCGAGCGAATCATCCCGAGCAGATCCCACTGCGTCGGCACCTGCGGGCTGGCAAAAGCGAGTGTGCCGAGCAGCCCAAGCGTGGGAAGTGCGACAAGTCCGGCGATCAGGAGCGTGCGCTTGTTCATGGTGCATCCCCTTTCTCGTGGTGCTGTTTGCTATACCCCTTCGAGACGTGTCAGAGTTTTTTGTCAATTGTAACCAAATAAAAAAACTGAGTCCGGTGGAGTTCCGAACTCAGCCTATGTCCTTTCTGCTTTAGAGTTGTTCCTTTTCCTGATCGAAGAGCACCTCAAACTCCACATACAGATTGTTTTTGGTGCGGATGTTAACCCATCTCTCATTCATCAACAAGAGATGATTGTACAAATCCGGATACGTCGCCCTTAGATCCCCAATTGGCGGGTGCATCGCGATATGTTTGACATGATTCCATGACGTTTTATGAGTGCGAACGAACGAAACTTCGTTCAAACCAATCTTCGCGTGCAACCCTCCATTAAGCGGAACATCATAAGTCGGGTCGGGGGATGCGTTTTTCATTGTGGAGATCGGCAAGTACTCATAGTCAATATGAGTAGGTGAGGAGTAGTTGCGTTCATAGCCAACAATGAGAACAGGGCGGCTTTTTACCTTGACCTGCCCTGCTTTTACATCAAAATA
>DASTWJ010000124.1:0-9025 GCA_035776695.1 Bacilli bacterium | reverse complement strand
CAAGACGCGGTAGACAAAGCGGAAGCGCATTGGCAAGCGCCGCTCGCGGGTGCATTCCATTTTGCCGGCGTGATGGAGGAGCGATTGCTGGAAGAAGAGACGCCGGAAACGGTCGCACAGGCAATCGACGGAAAGGTGCTGGGGGCGAAATCCTTGGTCGAAATCTTCTCCGCACGACCGGGTTCCTTCCTGGTGCTGTCCTCTTCGGTCAACGGGACGTTCGGCGGTTTCCGTGCCGGCGCTTACTCCGCAGCCAACGCCTATTTGGACGAGCTGCCGGCTTCGGTCGGACAAACGGATCTGAGCATCTACTCGATCGCTTGGACGCAGTGGGAACAAATCGGGATGAACCAAGGCTCTCTGCTCGTCGACTTGTCGAAAGCAAAAGGCTTCCAGTCCATCGCGCCGAAGCAAGGCTTGGCCTCGTTGCTCGCTGCCTTGAATCAGACTCCGGGCACGATGATGGTCGGGTTGAATCCGGCGAAGCGCTATGTGGCAAGTCGGATGAGCCTGCCCACGGAAGCGGGCGAACTGCTGCGTTGTTACTTCTCGGGTGATGTGCAGCCGGACCTCGTGTTGGGAACACTCTCCCGCGATGATTTGACAGATGCGTTTGGCGCGGTGTTTGGCTTCGACCTCAATTGGCTGGAAACCCTGCCGGTTGACGAAACGGGAGCGTCGGACAAATCGGCGCTGAGAAGGTTGGCAGCCGACAAGGGAGCGGTCTCGACCCAATTCCAAGAGCCGCAATCGCCGACGGAGAAAAAGCTGGCCGAGATTTGGAAGGGAATCCTGAATGTCGGCAAGGTCGGCGTATCGGACAACTTCTTCGAACTGGGCGGGCACTCTTTGCTGGCGACACAGTTGATTTCCCGGATTCGTTCGCAGTTGGGAGTCGAAGTTCAGATCGACAGTTTGTTTGTCAACCCGACGCTGGGAGAGCTGGCGAAGGAGATCGATGGGAAGTTGCAAACCGTCGCGGCATCCGAATCATCCGTTGCGCTGACACGGTATGAGCAAAAAGAGCAGATTCCGCTCTCCTTTGCCCAAGAGCGCCTCTGGTTCCTCAACCAACTGAGCCCGGGCAACCCGTTCTACAACATTCAACAGATGATTCGCATCAGAGGGTCGATTGACTGGCGCGATGTGGAGCGGGCGTTTAAACAACTGGCGGAACGGCAAGCGGTGCTGCGCACCACTTTCCAAGTCGTCGACCAAACGCCGGTGCAAGTCGTCCATGACATGAGTCAGGATGAGATCTTCGACTTGCAGTATCTCGATTACCACGGGTATGCACGCGAAGAAGCGGAGGCGAAAGTGCACGCGCTCGCGAATGAAGAGTCGCAACGCGGATTCGATCTGGAGCGAGGGCCGGTCTTTCGAAGCCGACTGGTTCGGGTCGCGGAGAACGAGCACATCCTGCTGTTTACGGTGCATCATATCGTCGCCGATGCTTGGTCGATCTCGATCTTGATTCGCGAGTTTCTGGCGCTCTTCCGTTCGGATGCGCTGCCGGAACTTCCGATCGAGTATGCCGACTTTTCGATCTGGCAGCGAGAGTGGCTGTCGGGCGAGGAACTCGACAAGCAGATGGCGTACTGGCAAGACCACCTGAAGGGGTACAGCGGAACGTTGGAGATCAAGTCCGACTTCCCGCGACCGGTACTGCCTACCTATAAAGGAGAGAAGCTACGGCTGAAAATCCCGCAGGCTCACGTGCAGGAACTGTCGGCACTGAGCCAGTCCTTGGGCGTCACGCAACATATGATCCTGCTGTCGGTGTTCAACGTGTTGCTCATGAAATACTCCGGGGCTGAAGACCTTGTCGTCGGCATGCCGATCGCCAACCGGAACCGGACCGAGGTCGAAGACCTGATTGGCTTCTTCGTCAACACGCTGGCGGTTCGCACAGACCTGTCGGGCGACCCGACGTTTGACCAGTTGGTGGCGAACGTGAAAGACACGTTGCTGGGAGCCTACGCGCATCAGGACATGCCGTTTGAAAAGCTGGTCAATGAACTGCAACTGGAGCGCAAACTGGATCGCCAACCGCTCTGCCAAGTGATGTTTGTCATGCAGAACGTGCCGATGCAAGAAATGGCGTTCGACGGTCTTGCATTTGAATTGTTGGAATCTCCGCATGAGATTTCGAAATACGACCTGACGCTCAGCTTCAGCGAAGAGGGCGGCGAGCTGTTGGGTGCCCTCGAATACAGCACCGACCTGTTCAGCCGCGAGTCGATGGAACGTTTGATCGAAGTGTGGAACCGGTTCCTGAAAAGCGCGTTGGAAAACCCGAACCAACAGCTCTCGGAGTTGATGGTACAGGTAGAAGTCGGAGAGGACCTGATCCGGAAGTTTGACCGCTCCATGACCCTGCCTGGCGTATCGGATGAAGAATTTATTCGCGCTTTCCAGAAGTCTCGTCCTTCGATTCTGAGCGTGGCCGCGCTGACACCTGTGCAGCGGGACTTGTATCTCGACTACTTGCGTAGCGCTGAAGGAGGGCAGTACGGGCTGGCCTACTCGGTGCAACTGGGCACGGAGGTCGATCCGAAGCGTTGGCAGGAAGCGGTCCTGCAAGCTATCGAGGAGACCCCGGTGTTAAAAAGTCGCTACTTCGCGCTGAACGGCTCTTTCTATCAGTGTGTGGACACGGAGTGGGAAGTGGACTGGCGGTTGGTCGAAGGTGACGACTTCCACGCAACGGTGACGAAATGTGCGCAAGAACCGTTTGACCTGTTTGAAAATGCGGTTCGCCATGTGCTGTACAAAGATCGGGATACGGGCATGTACACGGCGGTTCTGGCTTGCCACCATGTCGTGTTGGACGCATTCTCCGGTCATCTCTTCTTCGAGCGCGTGGCCGCAGCTTACCAACTGGAAGCGGGCGTTGCCCAAAGCAAAGCTCCAGATGTGGCGTTCCATGATCTGGTGGAACGGAGAATTTCGAGCTTCGACAGCTCGGAAACGATCACCTATTGGACGGAAGCGACCCAACAGGTGGAACCTTTGGTTCAGACGGCGAGCGCACCTGCGAATGCAGACAGAGTGCCGCGTCTGGAATCGATTCGCTTCGATGCCGCCCATACGGAGAAGATCAGGCAGCATTGTCGTGAACAAGGCGTCGGGGTGGCTGCGTATTTCCGAACGCTCCTCGGTGTCCTGTTGGCGCGATTCTACCAGCCTGAAAATGATTTCGTCCTGTTCGATGTTCGGGGCGGTCGGGAGAAGCAGGAAGCGGATGTGATCGGGTGTCTGTATCAAGTACAGCCGGTCGTGTTTGCCCAATCGCTCTTTGAGCAAGCCGAGATGAGCTTTGCCGACATCCAGTCGCATCTCTTGCAAGAACGCAGACAAGTGGGAGCACACAAAGACATCTCCGTGTTTGCGCAAAGACAGATTCTTGGAAAACAAGGCGTGCGTTTTTACACGAACTTCTATAACTTCCCGGAGTTTTGCTTGGGCGAGAACCGCGCGCGGTTGGCGGTTCACGAATCCTACGAGGCGGATGAAGTGCATTTCATTTTCCAAGAGTCGGCGGATGAATTCGAAATTCGATTGGCGTTTGATGAAAGCACCTGGAAGTCTGCGCGGATGCTGTCGCGACTGGAACGCTTGTCCGAGCAAGTGCTCGACGGCTGTCAGGAGCTCGGCCGTTTGGAGATTGTGCTTGCCGATGAAGTGAACACGATCACCGAGGTCTGGAATCCGGCCGTCGCGCACGACGACAGCCGAGCGAGCCTGGTCGAACTGTTCACCAAGCAGGCGGAACAGACGCCGGAAGCGATCGCCGTCCGCTGTGACGGTGCGGAGGTTCGATACGGCGAATTGAACCGTAGGGCGAACCAACTGGCCCGCTATCTGGTCAAAAAAGGAATCGGCGCGAATCGTCTGGTCGGACTGTACTTGACGCCCTCGATCGAAACGATCGTCGGCTTGATCGGGATTCTCAAAGCGGGTGGCGCCTATCTGCCGATCGATCCGAATTACCCGAGTGAACGCGTGAAGTTCATGATCGAAGACTCCGGTGTGAACGTGCTGTTGACCGAACGTGTCTTGCGCGATCGGATGGAACTGCCGACCGGTGTTGAAGCGATCACGCTCGATGCCGTAGGAGACGAGGTCGCGGCCGAACCGGATACCGCCCCTCAGGTGGAGGTAGCTGCCGATCAACCGGCTTACGTCATCTATACGTCCGGTTCCACCGGCACGCCTAAAGGTGCATTGCTCAGACATGCCAACGTCGTGCGACTGTTCAACCAAACGGCACAATGGTACGGTTTCAACGCAGATGATGTCTGGACGCTGTTCCATTCGGTCGCCTTTGACTTCTCTGTCTGGGAGATCTGGGGCGCCTTGCTGCATGGCGGTACGCTCGTGGTGGTCAATCCGGTCGTTGCGCGATCCCCTCACGATTTCCGCGAGTTGCTTCGCAAAGAGCAAGTCACCGTGTTGAATCAGACGCCGTCTGCGTTCACCCGGTTGATCCAAGCGGATCTGGCGCAATCCGCAACAGATGACCTCGCCCTGCGCTACGTCATCTTTGGTGGGGAAGCGTTGAACTATACGAGTCTCCAACCGTGGTTTGACCGTCATGGCTATGAGCAACCGCAATTGGTCAACATGTACGGGATCACCGAGACAACGGTACACGTCACGTACAAGCCGATCACGGCGGCCGACTTTACCGAAGGAACGGTGAGCAACATCGGGGTGCCGATTCCCGATTTGCAAGTGTACCTCCTCGATCGTTTCGGCCAATTCAGCCCTGTGGGTGCCGTCGGTGAGCTCTATGTCGGTGGCAAAGGCTTGGCACAGGGGTATTTGAACCGTCCGGAGTTGACGGCTGAGCGGTTTATCGAGAACCGAATCGAACCGCACAAATCTGCAAAACTGTACAAGACCGGAGATATCGGGCGCTGGTTGCCGACCGGGGAGCTCGAGTACCTGGGTCGTTCCGACCAGCAAGTCAAGATTCGCGGTTTCCGCATGGAGCTTGGGGAGATCGAAAGCCGGTTGCGCAAAGTCGAGGGAATCGACGATGTCGCCGTTGTGGCAAGGAACAACCAAGGCGAAACCGAACTGGTCGCTTACCTCGTGTCGAAAAAGGAGCTTGTGGTCAGCGAGGTCAAGGCGCAGCTTCAAGAGAACCTACCCGATTACATGATGCCGTCCGCCTTTGTCATGATGCAGGCACTCCCGCTCACTTCGAACGGCAAACTGGATCGCAAGGCACTGCCTGCACCGGGAGAACTCGACCGACGCTCGTCGTCGCGTTTCGTCCAGCCGGAAAATGAAATCCAAGAGCTGATGGTGCATGCGTGGCGCGAAGTGCTGGGCATTCAAAAAGTGGGGATCGAAGACAACTTCTACGAGCTTGGCGGGCATTCGCTGAAGCTGGTTGACCTGCAAACGAAGCTCAACGCACGACTGGTCGGCAAAACGCGCCCGGTCGGGATGATGGAGTTGTTCCAATATCCCACGATCCGTGGATTGTCCGCGTTCCTTGAGGCAAACGATGCCACGGGAGCCGGTGCAAAAGGCGAAGACGAAGCCGGAAGCCGGGCAGATAAGCGAAAGCAACTGGCTGCGAGACGGCGCGGTTCGCGAAGATAAAGGACGACAGATTCAGCAAGCGGCATAAGGAGAGGTGCAGATGCAACCCCATTTGACTTTGACGTACAAGGTTGTCGAGAACAACGGAGGGCAGTACTCGATATTGCCTCTGAACAGAACGAATCCCGATGGGTGGAAAGACGCTTCGTTTCAAGGCGAACGCGAGATTTGTTTGAACTACCTTGAGATGGTGCTTGGTTCCGACAACCAAGCCCTTGCCCGCGAAGGATACAGCGAACGTGTCAGCCAACTGGTTTTGTTTATGCAGCAGTATTTGCAGGAGCACAACGGCCGCGTCGGCGTGTTGCTGGATGACCCGATGGACAAGCTGATCGCTTATTCATCGTTGCGAGAGATCGGAGAGGGCTATACGGTCTGGGAAGCGAACCACTTGCGGGAGCCGTCGAAGGGAGAGCGCACCTCTCTCCTCTTGACGACGAGCCGGTATGTCGATGATGTAGACCGCTTCTTGGAGGGGACAGAATCGCTCGGTGGCTATCTCCTGCTGGATGAGTATGATGCCGCCGGGAGCGAAAAACAGTCGCTGTTGAAAGACATCTGGGAGGCCGTAGCGGAAGAGACAGGTGAGGCGCGCAATGATTACGGCTGGAACAGCAGCTTCGGCGGAAAGCCTTTCAGCTTGGAAGAGATGGAAGAGTACGTCAACAACTTCAAAACCAAGTTGAAGCCGCACATCACCGAGGAATCGAAGGTGTGTGAGATCGGATGTGGACACGGACTGGTGCTGTTCGAACTGGCACCTGAAGTGAAGTCTTACTTCGCCACCGACCTGTCTGAAACCATCATCGAGCGCAATCGACAGTTGGCGAGTCGGAAAGGCTTATCGCATGTGGAGGTGAAACAGGCAGCCGCGTCCGAGATCGGTGGGATTCCCGAGTCAGACTTCGACGTCGTGTTGATGAGCAGCGTTACCCATTATTTCCCCAACATGCTGTATCTGGAGGAAGTGATCCGCGGTGCGATCGGCCTGTTAAGAGAGCAAGGTGTGATCTACCTGGACGATATGTTGGATCTTCGGAAGAAGCGGGAACTGGAAGAGGAGACACGAGCATACAAGCTGGCGCATCCCGACCAAAAGGTGAAAACGAACTGGGATGAGGATTTGTTTGTAGACGAGAGTTTCTTTGAAGACCTGCAGCGGAAATATCCGGAGATTTGCGGGTGGGAAAGCAGCCGCAAGCTCGGAGTGATCCAAAACGAGCTGACCCGATTCCGCTATGACGTCATGCTAAGAGTGAACAAGAAGCACAGCGGGAAGGAGCGTTCGGTCTATTCGCTGCACAAAGGAAGATACACGTGGAAAGACGTACAGCGAACGCCTGCCCGCCTATCAAACACCTAATGTACCCCAGAAAGGAAGACAATCTGTTGTGAGCAAACTCGCCTACCGCACACAGCCGACAGTCGGATACCGAATGCGTGGGATCGGTATCCTGATCGGTTTGCTCTTGATGGTTGCTTTGACGCTTTGGCAAGCTCTGCCGCCAAGCCCGAAACCGATGGATGCACCGCCTGCTGAGTTTTCAGCGGAACGTGCTTTCAAGACGGTCGAAGCGATCGCCCAAAAACCGCATCCGACCGGGTCGGTCGAAAACGCCCGTGTTCGGCAATATCTGTACGACCAATTGGGAAGCATGGGCCTGACGCCAGAACTGGAGTCAGGCACCGCTTCCGGGGGTTCAATTTTCCCCTCTGTCGCATCGGTCACGAATGTAGTGGCGCGGCTAAAGGGAACGGACAGCAGCAAAGCGGTCCTGCTGATGGCCCACTATGACTCGGTGCCAAACGGCCCCGGAGCCAGCGATGACGGTGTCGGCGTTGCGACTGAACTGGAAACGCTGCGTGCGCTCAAAAACGGCCGGCCGTTGAAAAATGACGTCATCTTCCTCTTCACCGACGGGGAAGAGCTCGGCAGCCTCGGGGCGCAGGTGTTCTGGAACCAGCACCCTTGGGCCCAAGATGTCGGCGTTGTCCTCAATTTCGAGGCACGCGGAGCAAGCGGAGCCTCGCTGATGTTCCAAACCAGCGAACAAAACGGCTGGTTGATCGACCAGTTTGCCCAAGCGGATACACACCCGGTGAGCAACTCGATCATGGGGGATCTGTATCGCCGCTTGCCAAACGGCACCGATCTCACCATCTCGAACGAGAAGCAAGTCTCCGGGCTGAACTTTGCGTTTGGTGATAACTGGTCGGCTTACCACACGATGATGGACAATGTCGAGGAGGTCGATGATGCCTCGCTCCAGCATCATGGTGACAACGCGCTGAAACTGGTCAGTCAGTTCGGCAACGCCGACCTGACGAACACGAAAGCGCCGGACGCCTCGTACTTCAACCTGTTCGGACTGTTGGTACATTACCCGCAATCTTGGGTCATGCCAATCGCTACCGTCGTCGCGTTGCTGTTTGTCGCCGTGCTCGTGCTCGGGCTGCGCAAACGCCATTTGTCGATGAAGAAAATCGCACTCGGTCTACTTGTCGAACTGCTCGCCCTCATCGTGGCTCCGGCTGTCGTCTTCGGTCTCTGGACGGCGGTTGAGGCGCTGTGGGCCGGGAACATGTACGCCCCGGAGGGGGGGCTGTATGACAACCAGCTCTATGAGGTCGGATTCGTCACCTTGACTTTGGCGATCACGGCCTTGCTGCTCAATACTTTTAAAAAGCGGCTCGGTCTGCTCAACTTACTGACGAGCGGCCTGCTACTCTGGACCCTGCTGATGCTAACGATCTCCGTATTGCTTCCGGGAGCGGGCTATCTGTTTACGTGGCCGCTCTTGACAAGTGTGATCGTCTTGGGCGTCGCCCTGTCTCAACAGGACCCCGAGGCAACGCTTTTGCGCCCGGGTTCGCTGGTCGTCACCATGTTGCCGGTCGTCTTTTTCCTGACTTCCTTGATCAGTCTGCTCTTCGTCTTCCTGCCAGTCACGATCAACGCCTTCGTGATGGTGCTGGTCGTGTTGGGACTTCAATTGCTGTTGCCACAGCTATCCGTCTGCTTGGAGAGCGGCAAATGGTGGTTGCCCGGCATCGCCACGCTGACGACGGTCGTCTTGCTGATCATCTCCGTCTTCACAGCACAGCCGAGCAGCAAACAACCGGTGGGCAATAACATCTCGTATTACCTGAATGCCGATACCGACCAATCGAGTTGGGTAAGTTGGAGCGACCATTCGGACGCCTATCTCGATCAGTTCTTGCAACATCCGGAAGAAAAAGCGATCGATCAAGCGTTGCCGATCGGTCTCTCCGAATGGACTGTTCTGACCGATACGGCGCCGACCGTATCGCTTCACGCACCGGATGTGCAGTTGCAAGGGGAGCAAGCGGGTGCGGACGGGGGGCGAACGATTCGCTTGAACGTGACATCTTCACGTCAGCCGGT
>DASTWJ010000123.1:0-2090 GCA_035776695.1 Bacilli bacterium | reverse complement strand
AGCGGGGCGTAAAGAGGGCATGACCGGCACGTGGGTCGGCGACGAGAAGGTCTGCGCGATCGGCGTGAAGGCGAACCGTGACACGAAGCACAAGGGCTTCATCACGTCGCACGGGTTTGCGTTTAACGTCCAGCCGGATTTGAGTCACTTCGGCTACATCGTGCCCTGCGGCATCACCGACTACGGCGTGACCTCTCTGCAAAAGATGCTCGACAAGGAGTTCGACATGCAGGAGATCAAGTGGCGCTGGGTGGCGGCGTTTCAAGAGGTGTTCGGCACGACGGTGGAATGGCCGTCGGACAACATCATCGAGCGGCTGGAAGGCGTGGAAGGGGCGAAGATCGAGGAAGGCACGTCTTTTACGACGCGGTGTTCCTTCTAGGATTGTCCTCGGTGTTTGATCTGTGATAAGATGGTGAAAATGATTAAATTGGCAATCTATCTGCCTTAAGATACATATGAGGGGAGTCGAGTGGAGTGAAACGAGTATTTTCCGGCGTGCAACCGTCGGGTAACCTGACGATCGGCAACTATTTGGGCGCGATCAAGCAGTTCGTCGACCTGCAGAACGAAGCGGACGCGATGTATTGCGTCGTCGACCTGCATGCGATCACCGTGCCGCAAGATCCGGAGGAGCTGCGCAAGCGTTCCCGCGAGATCGCGCAGTTGTACATCGCGTGCGGCGTCGATCCGGCGAAAGCGACCGTGTTTATCCAATCGCATGTGAAGGAACATGCCGAGTTGGGCTGGTTGTTGCAATGCGCGTCCTACATGGGCGAGTTGAACCGCATGACCCAGTTCAAGGACAAGTCCGAAGGGAAGAATGCCGTCCACGTCGGGCTGTACACGTACCCGGTGCTGATGGCGGCCGACATTCTGCTTTATGACTCCACCCATGTGCCGGTTGGCGACGATCAGAAGCAACACATCGAGTTGACCCGCGACATTGCGGAGCGCTTCAACGGGCGCTATGGCGACGTGTTTGTGATTCCGGAGCCGCAGATTCAGGAGTTCGGGGCGCGGATCATGTCGCTGACCGAGCCGCAGAAGAAGATGTCCAAGTCGGCGGAGAATGAGAAGAGCCGCATCGCGATTCTTGAGGAACCGTCGAAGTTCAAGAAGAAGATCATGAGCGCGGTGACCGATACGGACAACGAGATTCGCTATGATGAGGAGAACAAGCCGGGCATCTCCAACTTGCTGACCTTGTATTCGCTGTTTGCAGATGAAGGGATCAAGGACGTGGAAGCTCGCTTCCAAGGCGAAGGCTACGGCACCTTGAAGAAGGGGCTCGTCGAAGTGATGACAGACAAGCTCGGCGCGATCCAGACTCGCTACAACGAACTGAGCCAAGATCCGGCTGAACTCGACCGCATCCTGCGCGATGGGGCTGACAAGGCGCGTGAACGGGCGGAGCAGGTTGTCAATCGGGTAAAAGATGCGATGGGGCTTGTGAGGTTGTAAGTTTGCTGCTTGCACTGCTACATCGTTGTAATAAAGGCAAGGGAACCCGCCGGACGGTAGGTTCCCTTGCCTATTTGTTTGTTTCGGGTTGGGCTGCGTATCGGTCTCTCATTCAACAGTTGCTCACCACGAACCTTTTTCCTGAAGCATACTATCAAGTATAAGGGCGGCTACACCCATTCAGGACGTTTTCCCAAATACTCAGAAGGCAACACCGACTCCGCGGCCTGCCCATCGACCCTTTTTACCTGAAACGCTTGGGCCTCGGGCCTGGATGTGACGACCCGCGACAACTCCGTCCCCACAAAATGCAGCGCCGCCCCATCATCCGCCGCCCGCCCGTCCATCATCTCACCGCTACCCACCAGCCGCTCATACGTCGGCCGACGCTCCGCTTCGCCGTCATAGTGCGGCGAACAACTGCCCTTCAGAAAACCGAGGCACTCCAACCGATCCAACTTCCCCGGATACGAGTCGGTCAGCCCTTCTTCAAACCAACAGATCGCGCCGGCGCTAAGTCCCGCCAGCACCGTCCCTTGCTCCCACGCCTGACGGAATAGCTTGTCCAAGCCCCACGCCTGCCACAGCAGAATCAGATTGCGCGTGTTGCCGCCGCCGACGTAGAT
>DASTWJ010000122.1:0-5317 GCA_035776695.1 Bacilli bacterium | reverse complement strand
GACGGCAAGAAAGTCGCAGTCCTCAAGCGTAACGGCAACTCCACCTACGCGGTTCTGGAAAACTCCGTGTCCTTCACCGACATCGACGCTTCCTGGGCGAAGGCGGACATCGAACTGCTGGCGAACAAGCTGCTCGTCAACGGCTACAACGACGGTTCCTTCAACCCGGCCGGCAACATCACCCGCGCCGAATTCGTCACCCTGCTGGCACGCGGCCTCGGCTTCGAGCAAAACGCAGCGGATGCAAGCTTCTCCGACGTAACGGCTGACGACTGGTACGCAGGCTACCTGCAACCGATCGTCGACGCGGGCATCGTCAACGGCTTCGAAGACGGCACCTTCCGTGCAAACAACAACATCACCCGCCAAGACGCTGTCGTGATGCTGACTCGCGCTGTCGAATTCCTGAACCTGCGCGGCGACGTAACCGCCGAGCAAGCGGACTCCGCGCTGGCGAACTTCTCCGACAACGGCCAAATCGCGTCCTACGCACAAGAAGCGGTCGGCGTCACCACGTCGCTGGATATCATCCACGGCAACACCGACGGGACCTTCAACCCGACCGGTACCGCGAACCGTGCGGAAGCGGTAAAAATGCTGGAAAACCTGTTGCTCAAGGCGAACTTCCTGAGCATCTAATCGCATCGAAAGCGGAAGAGGAGGCAGTTGGCACCCCCAACTGCCTCTTTTCCCATGTGTAGGAGGAATTTGTGGATGAAAATGGCAAAACGTTTGGCGATGTCGCTGGCAGCTGTAGTTCTCTCTTTCTCGTTGGTACAAGGAGTCGCGTGGGCCGATGGGAGTTCGGCCTATGAGCAGCTGGCTTCCTCGTATCCCGAGGATGTCCGGAACATGCTCGATGCCAACATTTCCGAGGCGCAATTGGAGTCGTTTGTCGACGAGCTGATCTCTTCTCTGCAAGCGGATGCGAGCGTGACGGACGCCACGTTTGATACGGCGCTGATCACCAAATCGTACAGCATCGCCTCAAGCCAAGGCATTCTCGACGAGATGATCAGTGTGATGGACGACGAGGAAAAGATGATGTTGGCGCAACTGAAAGTGCCGGCGTCGTTGTCTGCGATTCGCACCGTCGTCAAAGGCGAATGGCAAGGCGCGACCGGGGCTTCCGGCGGCGCGGTCGGGGCGCCGGGAGCTCCGGCCGGCGAAACGGGGCAAGCACCCGACTGGCTTCAAGTTGAAACCGAGGCCGATACGCTCACGGCGCAAATCAACTTCGATCTGGAAAAATTGCAGGCGGCGTGGATCGCGAACGGCGGCAAGTTTCCGCGGGGAATCGAGGTTGAAGTAAGCAACGCTCCCGTTGAGCTGCATTTGGACAAGGAACTTGTCAACCAAGGGACGGAACGCGGCGAAACCCTGCGTGTCAAACTGCAGGGCGTAGGCGAAGTGGCGGTGCCGTTTAGCAAGTTGCCGCAGGTGGCGGATGGCCTCGTGTTGCACGTCCAACCGTCCGTGCTGACGAATGAGAGCCAAGCGGCGTTGGCGCAGGCCAACCTGCAACGCATCGGCTCCGCGATCGCGATGTGGGCGATCCGTACGGACGCATCCGTACCGGCAGATGTTTTCTTGCAGGGCAAATCGTATCTGGAAACGAGCATCCTCCTGCCTGCTGACCAAGTGATCGACGGACAAACCCTCTCCGCTTACCGTGTAAGCACAGGCGGCAAACTGACCGCCGTCCCGGTGACGCTGTCTACGGCAAACGGCGTAACCTCGGCGGTGATTCATCACATGGGCACGGGTGAGTTCGTGATCGCCAAGCGCCTCCCCACGAACCCTTTTGCCGACATCAAGCAGCATTGGGGCAAGAGCAACATCGAACTGCTGGCGAACAAAGGCATCCTCACCGGCTATGGCGACGGTTCGTTTCGTCCGAATCAAACGGTCACCCGCGCCGAGATCGTGACGATGTTGACGCGTGCGTTGGGTGTCAGTGGGTACGAAGCGCAGACGAGCAAGTCGTTTACCGACGTCGAAGCGAGCGACTGGTATTCCCAAGTGATCCGAGAAGCGGTAGGGGTCGGTCTGGTCAACGGCGACCCGAAAGGCACGTTCCGCCCGAATGACAAGATCACCCGTCAAGAAGCGGCGGTGCTGTTCAGCAACGGGCTGCAACTGCTGGCCGATCGCGTCGGGCAAGTCGATGCGCCGCAAAAATCGCTGCCGTTTACCGACGCCGCGACGCTGCCGAAGTGGGCGCAAGGCGCTGTCTCCGAGGCGTACGGGCACGGCCTGATCTCCGGCTATGCGAACGGCACGTTCCTTGGCGAGAGGCAGATCACCCGCGCCGAAGTGGCGAGCATGCTGACCAAATTGCTGGAACAGGGGCATTTGATCGTCAGTGAGTCATAAGAGTAGAGAGGACTATATGTAGGGAGCAACCCGTGATCGTTGTTAAGGTCACGGGTTTTTTATGAAAATCGGGAGGGATGAAGGTGAAAAAGATCAAGTATGCGTTGGCCGTTTCCTTGCTGCTGTCTGCTGCGTTCAGCCCGATCGCTTCGGCGGACACGGCTGCCGAAGCGGTGGTGGTCGCCGATCTGGACCAAGCGGCTCCGTGGGCGCAGGCATCGATTCAGCAGGCCAAGGAATGGGGCTGATGGTCGGCGACCCGAACGGTAACTTCCGCCCGCAAGACAAGGTGCAGCGCCAGGAGGTGGCGGTCGTCGGGATGCGTTTGATGGAGCGGTTGCTGACACACGCCACGGTCAAGTGGGTGGTAGAGGGCGAAGTCAGACTAAACGACGTGATTCTCGGTGTGGCCCCGTCGCTCCAAGGTCTGTTGGAACAGTCGAACGGGATGACCCTGTTTGAATCGGAGCTCGATGTCGAAGTCAAAGACCGCCGAATTGCGAAAATCAACCGTTTCGAGATCACCAGAAGCGGCCAAGCGCCCACGGAGGGCCAGCCGGAGTTTGCAGGCAACATCGCACTTGAAGGTCATGATAACGTGATCGACGGGACGGTGGTGATCTCCGGCCGCTACGTCACGTTAAAAAATATGACGATCCGCGGTGACTTGGTGGTCGAGCCGGAGTTCGCGGAAGGCTTCCACATGGAAAACGTGGAGGTGCTCGGGCAAACCATCATCGGCGACACCGAAACCGAAACTTCCACCGCCGCCGAATAACCGTCCGATCGGGTGGTACCCACTCGCACAAGGTGGGCGTATACTACAGGTAGATGTCTAAGACCTAAACGGGGTGGGACGATGAATCGGCTGGTGGCTTGCCGCTTCGTGGCGGTGTTGCAGGACACTGGCCGTGTCGTCGCTTGGGTTGCTTTAGACCCGTCCTTTTCTCCGCAGTCAGGAGGGGAGGACGGGTTTTTTGTCGGCGGTCGGCGCTGTGCGGCGTTTGGCGATCAGGATGCAGAGTACGGCGCAGAAGATGTCGAGTGTGACGTCGAGCAGGCGAGCGGAGCGACCTGGCGTGAACGCTTGGTGCAGTTCGTCAAACGTCGCATAAGCGAGGCAGAGCCACATCGATTTGGATCGAGAGCGGGTGGCACGCCACATGAGCAGGCCGAGCACGGAGTAGACGGTGATATGCCCGATCTTGTGCAGGATCGTGTCGAGGCTGTCATAGGACGGGATCGAGAAAAAGGGGTTGTGGGACGACAGCACGAGCGACCAGTCGATGTCGGTGATCAGGAAGTGATGTGGTTTGTTTATCCAGTCGGCCAGATGCAGAATGGAGAGGTCGGGAATGGCGGACGCTATGAATATAAGGGTCATCCAGAGGAAGACGAGTGGCATGATGGCACCTCCTTTTTTCAAAAGTCTGTACGATGAAGGGCTTTACTAAACGTTCGTGTTTTGCCATGATAGATGAACGTGACTGAGAGATCGTTTGAAATAGGAGTGGAAGACAGAGATGAATCGTTGGATGGCATCCTTGATGGTGTTGCTCGGCGGGGCGAGTTATGGATTGATCTCCCCGGTCGTGAAGATGGCGTATGAGGACGGGTTTACACCGGGGGACGTGACGGCGAGCCAGTATGTGTTCGCGGCGGTGGCCTTGGTTGTGATCGCGCTGTTTCGGGTGCGAGATTTTAAAAAGCTGTCGGGCAAGGATGTGCGGCTGCTGGTGCTGCTCGGCCTGTGTTCGACGGGGACGAGCGTGACCTATTATCTGGCATTGTCGATGCTGCCGGCGTCGATGGCGATCGTGATGCTGTTTCAGTTCGTGTGGGTGGTGATGCTGATCGATTACATCGTCACGCGCACGGTGCCGAACGGGCCGAAGTGGATGGCGTTGGTCATGGTCGTGATCGGCACGATGTTGGCGGTCAATCTGGTCGGCGCGGATTGGAGCGCGGTATCGCCGCTGGGGTTGTTGTACGGGTTCTTGGCGTCGATCACGTATAGTTTGTTTCTCTACTTCTATAGCCGCGTGCGTTCCGATGTCTCGGCGTGGGTCAACTCGTCGATCGTGGCGGTCGCGTCGACGGTGGCCGTGTCGTTCGTGTTTCCGCCGACGTTTTTGTGGAACGGGGCGCTGGGGGACGGCTTGTGGCTGTGGGCGATACTGATCGGCACGCTCGGTCAGGTCTTGCCGCCGGTGTTCTTCAACATCGGGATTCCCAAGGTCGGCGGCTCCCTGGCCGGCGTGCTGGGCTCGATCGAACTGCCTGTGGCGGTCGTCGCGGCGTATCTCGTGCTGCGCGAGACGGTGGTCGGCCTGCAATGGCTGGGGATCGTGATGATCCTCGTCGGAATCGTCGTGTCGGAGTTGCGACTGCAGAGAAGGAAAGTCGAGTCGAGTGTGTAGAGAGTAAAGACTGTTTGGGAAAAGGGTACGTGTTTCGCGCCTTGGGTGCGGGGGGCGTGCTCTTTTTGTTTGAGGAGGGCTGAGGGTGGAGCGTGTGATTCGTTTGAGAGGTGGGGGCTGTGTTGCGAATGGTGAATGAGGAGGTAAGAGGGAGTGTGATGGTGTGTGGGCGGGATGGGTTGGGCGTGGGGTGGGATTTGTTTCGGTTTGTTTGGCGCGTTGGATTGAGAGATGGGCTGTCGGCGTGGTAAGATTGCTCTTGTCGCCGCGAGAGACGCGGTGGACGTGAACGAAAAGAAATCTTGAAGTTACCAGTTGACATCCTAGAATGGATGTGCTAGATTAGTGAATGTCGCCGAGAGCGATTCTTGACTGGCAAGTTGATTGATCCTTGAAAACTAAACGAGTGAAACGAGATCGATTCGAGTCATGATACAAACTTTTATTGAGAGTTTGATCCTGGCTCAGGACGAACGCTGGCGGCGTGCCTAATACATGCAAGTCGAGCGAAGCGGAGAGAG
>DASTWJ010000121.1:0-2894 GCA_035776695.1 Bacilli bacterium | reverse complement strand
AACCTGTTGTGGAACGGCACGCCGAAGAAGCTCGAAGGGGAAATGCTGTTGGAGCATAACACCGTGTATGTCGAGGCGACGCAGTTGGCTGATTTGTACAAGGATGCGTTGAAGGACTGGCGGTTTCGGATTGGGGAATGGGGGATGCGCGTGAATGGGAGGCATGTGGAACTTCCATCGCCCGTGTTGATGAAAGGCGGTGGGGTGTATCTGCCGCTGCGGGCGGTGAGTGAGACGCTGGGGGCGCAGGTGTATTGGGTGGAGGAGAGTCAGACGATATCGGTGTTGATGCGTTCGTAAAAACGCCCGTGCCTCTGAGCGGCCGGGCGTTTTTGCTCGTTTTCTTCTGCTATGCGAACGCGAAACGGACTAAGGCACCTTCACTATTTTCTTGGAAACGGTCGGCACACCCTTCGAAAAATACGCCACCATCTCCTCTTCCGGCAGCGCAAACCCGTACGGCGCGGTCATCGAGTTGTGCTCGACAATCGCCTCCGCCTTGCGCATCTTCCAATGCGGGTGGAACAGTTCGCCCGCGTAGATCGAGCCGTCCTTGTCGACTTGATACATCCAATATCGCTCGGCCAAGAACTGCTCCAGCGAGCCCGGCTGCGCTTCGAAAGGCTCACCCGTCGGACGGAAGCGCACGTCGAAGCGCGGCGGGTTGGGGTCGGCACCCTTGCGTTGGTAGCGGTAGGTCGTCCACTCGCCGTCCTGCTTGGACGAAGCCTGCGCGTGGTAATACGCCATGTCATAAAACACGCGCCCCACCGTCGTCATCAGCCACGAATTCGCATCCATGCTTAGAAAATACACGCCCGGCTTGCCGTCGATCGTCACATAGGTCCGTACGTTCAGCTGTTGGAAGTTCAGCGGGAACAGCTTGTTCCAGCGCAAATGACAGTCGCGAAGCAGCAACCCGACCAAGGACACGTACGCTTTTCCCTCAAACGCATCCAGCGGCAACTCCTGCGGCACATGCGGTCGCAACACCTCAGTATCGAGCGGATAATGGCAAAACACCACATTCTGAAACTCTTGATACACCTGCCATTTGTCTGGCATCCAATCGGGCTGTCCCATGTGGCTGAAAGCCTCCTCATCAGTTCCTAAGAAGAAAATACCACATAAAAAAGAGGTTGAACAGAAGTCAACCTCTTGCCAAGCAATTATTTACCCGAAGACGGCACCTGCGGGATCACCCACGCGCCACTCCGTCCCCAGTTCCTGATCGAAGAAACTGAAAATCCGGTTGATAAAGTCATCAAACTGACTCTCATCCTGCAAATCCACCCAATGAAAGCCGAGAATCGAACTTTTTTCATACTCATCCGGCTGTTTCAGAAGAGTCAACTCCTGCCCGCGTCGACGGCAGAAATAATAATGCCGCTCATGCTTCTCCGTCCGTTCCTGCAGGCCGATGTAACGCACGATCTCCAGCTCGACGCCCGCTTCCTCATAGGCTTCGCGCAGCAGGCTTTCCTCCATCGTCTCGCCTTCGCCTACCCCGCCGCCGAGGAAGTGCCAATGCACGAGCCCCGACTCCGGGTTGCGAAAACGAATCAGCAGGATCTTGCCCTCCTCGACGATCACCGCGTAACTGGCAACTCTCACGCTCATGCTGATCTCCCTCCTCGCCAACGACTTACCTTACCGTCTCCCCCGCTTGCATCAAGCCGAGGTACAACGTCAGCTCCAGATGCACGTCATACAGCTTCTCCTGATCGGGAAACTTGACCAGCACCCTACGACCGCCTTCGCCGGAGAGGGGCTTGATCGAGTCGATCAGCCCCGGCCCCATGTCCTTGTGAAACAGGGTGTCCCCTTCCTTCACGTCCAAAGAGCCGAACTTCTCCAACGCCATCCGCATCCGCTCCTGTGCCGGTACGCGCTGAACCTCCGCTTGCTTCTGCCGCTTCTCCTCCGTCTTGCCCCGCTCATACAGGGTGCCGGACGAGATCCGCCCCGACGCGATCGCCTTCGGTCGCTCCAACAACCCCGTTTCATATAAAAAGGGCGATGGGTCGGCCTTTTTGCCGTGGTAACGCTGGGGCGCGGACAGGGTGAGGAACCGCTTCGCTCGCGTCAGGCCGACATAGAGCAACCGCCGCTCCTCCTCCAAAGCCGCCGCTCGTTTCTCCGCATCCGGCTGGAGCAACGCTTTGAAATGCGGCATCATCTCGTCAACCAACCCGATGCAATAGACATGCTCGAACTCCAAGCCTTTCGCCCGGTGCATCGTCATCAGTTGGATGCCGTCGCCTTGGAAGCGGGCTTTGCGAATCGTCTCCGCGACCTCTTGGACGTGGGCGAGGAACTCGGGAATCGTGCGGAACCCGACTACCGCCTGTTCCAACTCGTCCAGCGGCTCGGACACCGCTTTCAAGTCGTTGCCCGTCTTCTCCGCGTATTCTTCGAGATACTTGTCATACCCGATCTCCACGCGAATCGTCCGCAACGCCTGCGCGGGGGTCTGAAACTGCAACCCGTTCAGGTCGCGCACCAACTGGTCGATCTTGGTCAGATGATACCCTTCCAAGCCGTCCACCTGCCGCAACGCCCGCAGGTAACTCCAGCCCTTTTCCCGATGCAGTTGATGAACTTGCTCCACCCAACGCTCAGGGTATAGATAGCGTTTCGGCCGGTTCATGATCTGTACCAGCCCGTCGAGGTCATCCGGGTCATAGGCGAGCTTGAAGTACGTCAGCACATCCCGCACCTGCCAACGGCGGTAGAAGTCGCCGTCCGCATCGTGCAGGGTGAACGGCAACCCGCGCTCGACCAGCCCGTCGATGATCGCCCGCACCTGGATGTTCGTCCGGTAGAGCACGGCGACCTCCTGCGGATCGGTGCCCGCTTCGATCAAGCTCGCCACCTGCTTCAACACCTGCTCC
>DASTWJ010000120.1:0-24892 GCA_035776695.1 Bacilli bacterium | reverse complement strand
AGCAACACAGAGGTCGGCTCGCCCGGCAGGTCGCGCAGGGAATCTGTAACTTGCAACTCGACTCCGAGATCGCGAGCGAACTGGTTCGAGTACGGATTGAGTTCCGTCAGACAGATGTTGTCATCGAAATTCAAATGCAAGATGATCTCCGCTTCTTCCGCCCAATCGATCAGTTGCATGACCAATGGGCGCGGGACTGTCTCGTGATGATAAATCTGACCGGTCTCGCTGTCTTTTACCAAAGCACCGTTGTGCGAGACGACGATTCCTTTTGTGCCCAAGATATCGAGATGCTCCCGAACGGCACTCATCATCCGCCCGGTTGCCACCAGCACGATGATGCCTTGCTCTGCGATCGTCTTGACCGCCGTCACCGATCTGTGCGAGAGTTGGTGCTTGGCGTTTAGCAACGTGCCATCCATATCGAACGCCGCCAACTTGAACGAGCCGGGTGCCCGCTTGAGCTTGGCGATTTCACTGAGTTGGGGTCTTGTGTCGATCGTCATCGATTACGCCCCTTGGCTGACCAATCGAAACGCATCGTCAACCGTTTTGATCCGGCCAGCTTGGTTCGTCGGCACTTTCACGCCGAACTTGGTGCGCATCAACATGACGATCTTGACGATGTCAACCGAACTGATGCCGACATCACTCACCCACAAGGCATCCGGACGGAGCTTGCTCGGTTCGACATTGAGCCGCGCCGCGACCGCCTCACAGAAAGTTTCAAACGACACGGGGGAAACGTTTTTCTCTTGCGTTACCATGTGTTTCACTCCTTTAGGGACTTGTGCAAGTTTATTTAAACCACTTGACCGTCAAATCAAAAAGTTCTTCCTGATGGTACGGGAACGAATGATGCGCCCCTTCGATGACGGCTAATCGCTTGTTGCCGGACGAGAGATCGGCAGCTTGCATCAGGTTTTCGACTTCCGCCAACGGCACGGTCGCATCTTCGGTGCCGTGGATGATCAACAGCGGCTGTTCGATCTGTGCCATCTCGTCACGCATGTTGATCCGCTTGGACTCTTCCAAGATCGTCGGTCCACAGCGGAACAACTGTTCGTTGTACAAGAAATCCGCTTCTTCGCCTTCCTTCAATAAGAAGACCGCATCTTCACCGATCAGCCGTTCCATCGTGCCTTCCAATTCGGCAAAAGGCGCCCAGGCGACCGACTTGTATACGCGCTTGTCACGAGCCGTTCCACGAATCGCCGTGACCGCTCCCATGCAGTGACCGACCACGCCGATGCGCTCCGGATCGACTCCCTCCAACCGCTTCACAGCCGAAACAGCCGCTTCCAGGTCGCCCAGTTCCTTGTCCAGGGTCAGGTCAACCAAGTTGCCCTCACTGTCGCCGGAACCGGCAAAATCAAACCGGAAGACCGACAAATTGTGTTCCACCGCATAGCGAGCAAACTCGACGAATCGACGACTCCCGCCAATCTTCGTGCCGGCGAACCCGTGGCACACAATAAGACACGGCCTCGGCCCTTCGCCGTTTCCATGGTGCATCACGCCCACCAGATTCAGCCCTTCCGGATTCTGAAAAACAACCGCCTCCATCTTTGCCATTCCATCTGCTCCTCTCTGTTAGCTATCCGCTTTCCTCTGTACGCGCTCTTCGGTTATCGTACGAACGACTCACCCCAGCGAATGATGCTTGCCCCACAGGTCAGTCCTGCCCCGAACCCGACAAGCATCACATAATCCCCCGGCTCGAGCATCTCCCCTTCGGTCGCATCGATCAGCGCCAACGGGATGGAAGCTGCCGAAGTGTTGCCGTATTTGTCGAGGTTCAGCACGAAACGATCCATAGGGATATCCAAGCTCTCCGCAACCTCTTCGATGATGTGCACATTCGCCTGGTGCGGAATGATTCGCTTGATGTCCTGCAAGTCGATCCCCGTTTGCTCGGAAACATCGAGGATCGCATCACAGACCATCGGTACCACCATTTGAAACAACTCCAGTCCATTCATCTTCAGAAAATGCTGGCGTTGTTCAAGCGATTCGATCGAGGCCGGAATGGCGGTTCCTCCGCCCGGCATGTGCAGCAGGTCTGCACCCGAGCCGTCTACTCGAAGTGCGAATCCGGGGAAATGATCTTCGTCTCCTTGTTCGAGCAAGGCAGCTCCCGAGCCGTCACCGAACAACACGCAAGTCGATCGATCTTCCCAGTCGAGGAAGCGGGAAAACACTTCCGACCCGATCACCAATGCTTTTTTAACAGAACCTGACTTGATGAACTGAGCAGCCGTTTCTAAGCTGTATACAAATCCGGAACAAGCGGCCGAGATGTCAAAGGCAAACGCATTCGTCGCTCCGATCGCATGTTGTACTTTACAAGCGACGGAGGGAAACGGACTGTCCGGCATCATCGTCGCTACGATGATCAGATCGATCTCGGTCGCATCCAGCCCCCGTTTCTTCAACACTTGCTTAGCCGCCTCGCTAGCCAATGTCGAGGTGCTTTCCCCTTCAGCGGCGATGTGGCGCTGTCTGATCCCCGTGCGCTTGCGAATCCATTCGTCCGAGGTGTCCACGATCTGTGCCAAATCGTCGTTGGTCATCACGCGTTCAGGCAAATACTTGCCTAATGCGGTCAATACTGCTCCCATACAAACCTCCTAAAAATCCGTAATGAGTATTGAATTTTACACAAGTTATGTTTATGTAATTTTATAACACGCAATGCTAGTTTTTGTCAAACAGAATATTTTTTTAGCAATCATTGTAGAATATCTACATACTTTGAATAAAGGTTACAAGTTATGATAGAATCAACTATATAGAATCTTGCAAAAACAACAAGAGGAGGGGCAGACATGCAGGATATCGACTTATATCAACTGTTTGATCTGGATTTTCTATTGAAGCTGAAGATTGGTATCGGGGAAACGTCCGAGGTGACGGGAATCCCCCAACGCCAACTCCGCTACTGGGAGGACAAGGGGATCATCGTTTCGTCGTCCGGGGAACGGAATGTAAGACGATACGACTACCTCAATGTCAAAAAGATCTTGCTGATCAAGGAATTATTGGACGAGGGGTATACCTTGGATCGGGCCGCCGAAAAAGTATCCGCCCGGATGACCTATCTCAACGAGAGTTTTCGCAAACTGCAACACCTAAACACTTCGGGAGATATATAAAATACAACAACTAGATTCAACAAAATAAAAAGAGCGCCCAAATCCTTTTTTTCAGGAGTTCGAGCGCTCTTTTTGTACACTTGTTTATATTCTGTTTGTCTAACCTCCCACTGCGCTAAACTTGCGCAGCCCGCGGTTCCACATCAAGAAGTACAGCCCCACGAACAGCGCCAGCCAGATCGCTTGTACGCCAAGCCCTGACCACACCGCCGTCTCGCTCACCTTCCCCGTCAGCAAATCGACGGGAAAACCAAGCAGCCAATAAAAAGGCGTGTAGTTCTGCGACGCCTGCACCCAATCCGGCAACAGGGAAAAAGGCGCAATCCTTCCTGACAAAAACAGCCCCAGCGCCTCGACCAAGTTGACGATCGAAAGCATCCGCGTCGTCCAGAACCCAAGCAGGCTCAGGCAGAAGAAAAGCAGATAGCGAATCATCACGGCGAAGACGATGGCGACCACCGCCTGCATCAAAAGCAGAGGCTCCAACGAAATATGTACCGCATCGGTCAACGGCCACGCGATCACCCACACGACCAGCATCACCGCGCCATAGAACAGCTTGTACACCAAGCTCTCCGAAAAGCGCCAATGGAAAAAGCTCGCCGGCCGCAACAGGTGCGGTGACAGCGTCCCCTCGCGAATCAGCACTTCAATCTCCCAAGGGTCCCACGTCGCCGTCAACCGCGACACGAACAACACCATCAGGTAGTACAGGATAAACTCCTGCTGCCCATAGTCCCCCACCGGGTTGTCGGCGGCGATCGCCAACCACACCGCCAACGTGACCAAGGGATAGAGAAACGAACCGAACATATAAAAAAACGTGTCGCCTCGATACTCCAGCAGGATTACCCAGTGTACCTTCATCATCCGCGCATAGATCCGTGCCAGCCGCGTCATGCCGTCTCCCTCGCAAACGCCAGCGCGATCACGTCTTCCATCGGCGGGTCCTCAACGGTAAAGTCCTGTACGGGCAAGTTCGCCAGCAAAGCGGCGGACACGCTTGACACATCGGCGCGGTTGACCTTGATCGACACCTGCGGATATTCCTCATGCAAGATCTCCCCATAGCGTTCCAAGACATCTCGCCCAACCGGTTCGGACAGCACGAGTTTCGCTTCCTTATAAGGAGCGAGCGTGTTGACCAGTGAAGCGAGATCCCCGTCGAACAGGATGTTCCCGTGATTGATGATGATCACTCGCTTACATAGAGCCGTCACGTCCGCCATGTAATGGCTGGTCAGCAACACGGTCGCATGGAACCGTTCGTTGTACGCCTTGATGAAGCGACGCACCGCCTCCTGCATGTTCACATCCAGACCAATCGTCGGCTCGTCCAGGAAAATAAGTTCCGGGCGATGTAACAAAGACGCAGCCAACTCGCATTTCATCCGTTCGCCGAGCGACAGGTTGCGAACCGGCTTTTTCAACAGCGGCCCGAGATCGAGCAGGTCGGTCAACTCGCCGACCGTCTCCTTGAACTGATCGTCGGGGATCTCATAGACCGCTTGGTTCACCAAAAAGGTCTCCGAGGCAGGGATGTCCCAGATCAGCTGCGATTTTTGCCCCATGACCAAGGTGATCCGCTTTTTAAACGCCACCTTTTGCTCAAACGGGACATAGCCACCTACTTCGATCGTGCCGCCGCTGGGGTAGAGCAGACCGGTGAGCATCTTCATCGTCGTGGTCTTGCCCGCCCCGTTCGGCCCGAGAAAGCCGACGATCTCGCCCGGCTCGATGGTGAACGAGATGTCGTCCACCGCCTGTACCGTGCGAAACTTGCGCTGAAACAGAGAACGCACAGCCCCTGCAAACCCCGCTTCCCGCTCATGCACCTGAAACTGTTTGCTCAGGTGTTCCACACGTATTCCGTTGTCCATAACTTCGACTCCTTACCGGCTACAGACCGACATACTTGGCGATCGAATCCCGCAACGTCGGGAAGTCGTCGGCGTAGTTCTGCACCGCTTCATAGACCGCTTCCGTCGTCAGGGTCAGGTACTCGTGCGCCAACGCCTTGCGGAAGCGAACCGCACCCATGAAGCGGTCGGAGAACGCTTTCTCGAACACGCCTTCTTCCGTCAAGATCGTCAGGATGTCCTCATAGCTCGCCGGGTCGCGCATGATCAGCGCGTCGATGATCAGGTTGCCGATGTCGGTCAAGCCTTCCAGCGCGATGTGCAACGCCCGTTCGCCGGCCGCTTGCAGCACCGGGTTGTCTGTAAATTCCGCCTGCGAATGCGGTTTCAAAAGTTGGAGCACCTTGAATTGGCGTTCCATTTCGTTCAGATAGGTTGTGATTTGGTTGCGATGTTGGTCGGTGATAAACATGGTCGAAATTTGCCTCCTCAAGTCAATCCATACCAATCTATTGTAGCCCATTTTACACTTGCAAGTCCACGCGAGTCCTGCTTAATTGACGGGTTGAAAAAGGGAGTGGTACAATTTGGGCGGCTAATCTATAGGAAGAAAGTAGGGTTCAACCTATGTCCGATACATCTCGTTTCCAATTGCATGTGATCACAGACGGCAAACGCGACGCTCGCGAATTGCATGAAGTGGTCGCCGAAGCGGTGCGCGGCGGGGCCGACGTCATTCAACTGCGGTACAAGTCCGCCCCTGCACTCGATCTGTTCCATCTGGGGCAGACGATCCTCCCGACGATCCGCGAGGCGAATGCGCACCTCTTGATCAACGACCGCGTCGACGTGGCCCTCGCCCTCGGCGCGTCCGGCGTCCACCTCGCTGCGAAAAGCCTGCCCGTCGATTCGGTGCGCCCGATGTTTCGCGCCCACGGCTCCGACTGCCAATGGGTCGGCTGCTCTGTTCACTCGGTGGAAGAAGCGCTGCTCGCCGAAGAAAAAGGGGCGAGCTACATCACCTACGGGCACGTGTTCACCACCACCTCCAAACCGGGCCTCCCCCCGCGCGGGCTCGATGCGCTGCAACAGGTGGTCGACGTCGTGCAAATTCCCGTGCTCGCCATCGGCGGCATCACGGTCGACAACATCGACGAGGTGCTGGCAACCGGCGTGGCGGGCATCGCCGTGATCGGCGCGGTGATGGGGCAAGCCGCTCCCGCCGCCGCCGCCCGCGAACTCAAAGCGAAGATGGACGCGTCCCCGCACCGGCCGCGCCATTCGCTGTAAGGAGGGCATCATGACCGCACAACAGACCGACACTCTGATCATCGGCGGCGGCCTCATCGGTGTCGCCATCGCCTACGAGCTGGCGAAGGCAGGCTGCAAACCGCTCGTCATCGACAAGAACGACCTCGGGTCGCAATCGACTCGCGCCGGCGCCGGGATGCTCGGCGCACAGGTCGAAATGCAGGAACCGGGTCCGATGTTCGACCTCGGCATCGCCTCTCGCGCCCTCTTCGCCGACTGGCGCGACGAGCTGCTGGAGATCGGCAACGTCGACATCGAGCTGCAAACGCCCGGCATCTTCCGCCTTGCCACCGATGAGGCGGATCGGGAAAGCCTGCTCGCCCGCCATGCGTGGCAGCAAGAGCAAGGGCAGCGCGTCATCTGGTTCGAAGACGAAGACCTGCGCAAGGAACTCGGCGACGACGTGGTCGCCTCCACCTACGGCGGCTTGTATCTGCCCGATGACCACCAAGTGCGCAACACGCAACTGCTGCTGGCGTTGGCGGCCGGGGCGAAGCGGTTAGGCGCACGGTTCCTCGAACAGACGGCCGTCATCTCCTTTCTGACCGAAGGGGATGCGATCATCGGGTGCCAGACGCTCGACGGCCCGATCTATGCGGACCGCATCGTTTTGGCGGCCGGAGCGTGGAGCGGGCTGCTGCTCAAGCAACTGGGGCTCGACCTGCCGATCTTCCCCGTCAAAGGCCAATCGTTCCTGCTCGACACCTATGCGCCGCCGACGCCCTTCACCTTGTACACGCACGGCTGCTACGTGCTGCCCAAGCGCAACGGACAACTGTATGTCGGCGCGACGGAGGAGCGGGCCGGATTTGACCGCCGCCCAAACCTCGGGGCGTTGGCGGCGTTGTCGCAACAGGCGGTGCAACTGATGCCGACGTTGTCCAAGCTGCCTTTTGCCAACCCGTTAGCCGGTCTGCGCCCCGGCACGGAAGACGGCTTGCCGTTCCTCGGTGCCGTGCCCGGTCTTGGCAACCTGTACATCGCCTCCGGACACTTCCGCAACGGGGTGCTGCTGTCGGCGATTACAGGTAAGGTGATGAAAGAACTGCTCCTCGGGGAACAAACTTCGGTCGACCTGACCCCCTTCTCCCCTGCACGCGTTTTATAAAAAAGGAACTGTCACTCGTTCGCCTACAGTACTTGCATCGGACTTGTCCCACTCGGGGCAGGTCTTTTTTTGCAGAAAAAAAGCACGTGCCTCCTAGGAAGCACGCGCTTTTCTTTCACTATGCGATTAGAAGTGGGTTCTACGACGGTTGCCGCCTTCACCGCTACGTTCACGGTTGCCGCCGCCTTCACCACCGCGACCGCCACCATAGCCGCCGCCTTCGCCACCGCGACCGCCACCGTAGCCGCCGCCGTCACGACGGCCCTTGTAACCACCGCCGCCGCCTTCAGCGTCACGACGGCCTTTGTAGCCGCCACCACCGCCGGCGCCATCACGACGGCCTTTGTAACCGCCACCGCCACCGCTGCCGCCGCGACGATCGTTGTTGCCGCGATAGCCACCGCCACCGCCGCCGCCACGACGATAACCGCCGCCACCGCCGCCACCGCCACGGTAGCCGCCGCCACCTTGACGATCGCGATCACGGGATTCGCGTGCGCGCTTGGAGAAGTCGATGACTTCGGTCAGGGAACGGTCGATGGAAGTCAGTTCCTGTTCGCCCGCGTTGACGAGGTCGTCGCCGATGATCTGCAGAGCGGCCGCCAGTACTTGCACGGTGTCATGCTGAGCGATCAACTCTTCCGCCAAGCTTTCGAACTGCTGCTTCGATTCGCCGATCCCGCTCAACACTTTCTCCATGATCCGCGATTGCTGGCGTTCTTTCAGCTCGGCCAGCGTCGGGAGCAGGGACTTGTGGATACGCTTGCCGATCGCCGATTCGATCATGCGCAGGAGCTTGAACTCGCGCGGCGTGATCAGCGTCAGCGCCTTGCCTTCGCGTCCGGCACGACCGGTCCGGCCGATGCGGTGGACGTACGCGTCGATATCCTGCGGGATGTCATAGTTGATGACGTGAGTTACGCCTTCCACGTCGAGACCGCGCGCCGCCACGTCGGTTGCGATCAACAGATCGATCGAACCTTGGCGGAACTGGTGCATGACTTGGTCGCGTTCGCGCTGAGTCATGTCACCGTGCAAGCCGGCTGCCAGATAGCCGCGGGATTGCAGGGTCTTCTGCAGTTCGTCAACGCCGCGCTTGGTGCGGCAGAAGATCACGCCGAGCTCCGGCGATTCCACGTCGAGCAGGCGGCTGAGCGCGTCCACTTTGTTGCGCTCCGCCACTTCGTAGTAGATCTGAGCGATCTTCGGCGCGGTCACGCCTTGCGGTTGGATCTTGACGACTTGCGGGGATTTCATGAAGCGCTCCGCCAAGCGACGGATCGGGTCGGGCATCGTCGCGGAGAACAGCAGCGTCTGGCGCTCGGTCGGTACCTTCGCCAAGATCGCTTCGATGTCCTCGAGAAAGCCCATGTCGAGCATCTCGTCCGCTTCGTCAAGGATGACGGTCGACACTTCGCTCAGGTTGATCGTGCCGCGACGGATGTGGTCGAGCAGGCGGCCCGGCGTCCCGATGATCATCTCCGGGTTGCGCTTGAGCGCCTTGATCTGACGGTCGATCGACTGACCGCCGTAGACGGGCAGTACGCTTGCACGGGTGTACTTGCCCAGTTTGCCGGTTTCGTCAGCTACTTGGATCGCCAATTCCCGCGTCGGAGCGAGTACGAGCGCTTGGATCGCTTTTCTTGAGAAATCCATGCGGGTCAGTGTCGGGATCACAAACGCGGCCGTCTTGCCGGTACCCGTCTGTGCTTGTCCGATCACGTCGACGCCGGTCGTAGCCAACGGAATCGTCTCCGCTTGAATCGGGGTCGCTTCCTCAAACCCCATCTCCTCCAGGGACTTCAGAATGTCTTCACGCAAACCTAACTCTTGAAACGTAGCCATGTATCTTGTTCCTCCTAATTAAAAACCATCTGCTTCTATTCTACCCAGTTCAGGGAGCTTGCTTTCTTGAAAAAGAAAAAGAAGAGCAGCCAAACTCTTCTAACTAACCACCCAAAAATCTATTCTACTACATTTTTTTTACGAAAGCGAATCTTTTTTCCAATCGCCACAAGAAATATCGGCAAATCGGAACGTTTCGTCGCCCCACATCCCTTGGTTGAGGATCACCCGCACGCTCCATCCGTCATCGATCCCCATCTTGCGAAACCCGTCGGCGCCCTGTTCGATCGCCGCGAGGATGTCTTCCTGATCGAGGTTGCCGAGGTCGGCCGCCTCCATTTTGTTCTCGTCAAAAAACAGCACGACGGAAATCCCTTCCTCGTCCAGCTCATCGACCGCCAAGTCGTGCAGCAATTCGATATTGAACGCGTAGATCTCGCCTTCCTCCGTCAGCAGCACCCGGCATTTGCGCGGGTGTTCCGTCTGTTCGGCCAGCGCTTTCAGATCACCCCGCGTCGGCCCTTTGTAGATTTCGTAATAGCGTTTGTCATACTTGCCCATCAGTCCCGTGTGAAACGGCATTCGAGTAAAACCTCCCATGCGACTTGCTCATCTCCATTATATACAAGTCATTCCTTCGGGAAAAACGAGCCAGATTACAAGAGGAGAGATTTCCGTCTTCAAAAGATGCCCAGAGGAGGATGTTCGCATGTATCAAACCGGACAAGGCGGCTGGCACCAACAGAGCCACAGCCAACAACAAGGCCAACAACAAGGCCATCAACAGGGGCAGCAGCAACAACAGCAGATGCAACAGCAAAACCAGCAGCAACAGCAAATGAAGCAACAGATCAAGCAACAGTACGGTGGTCACTACAGCCAACTTTCGACCAAGGACTTCAACTATTTGAAAGACAACCTATCTTGGGAATTGCTCGCGATGAAAAAATGCGCTCATTTCGCAGCCGAGTGCCAAGACCCGCAGATTGCGCAGTTGATCAACCAAGTCGGGCAGATGCACGAGCGCCATTACAACACCCTGCTCCAATATGTCAACCCGCAAACTGTTCAATAACCAAACGTTAAAGGAGGAATTGGCATGGAACATTTGCCAACCAATCAGCAGGAACATATCATGATGTCCCAGCAAAAAGGACAGTTGCCTCGCGTCAAAGGGCCGACGATGAATGACCGCGACTTCATCAACGACGTGCTGGCGACCGAGAAATACCTGACCTGGGGCTACTCCACCGCCCTCAACGAATTCTCGCACCGTGAGATCTACACCACCGTCAAACAGATCATGAACGAAACGCAGGATGCACAGCGCACACTGTTTGAGGCGATGTTCAACAACGGCTGGTACAAGCTGGCGCAAGAGCCGCTGGACACGGTCGCTCTGGCCTACAACCAGTTCACCAACTACAAGTCGCAATTTCCGTACTAATAATAAGGAAGAAACAAAACCACCCGCCGATCACGCTGCGGGTGGTTCTCTGTTTTTTCGCACAATAGGATTGTCCCTGTTTTTTTCGGTCCATTAAAACGATTCCAATAAACGTCTCAAGCGATCGGGATAGTTGGTGATGATCGCATCGACACCCGCTCGGACGCACTGCCGCATAAACGCCGGATCGTTCACCGTCCAGACGTTGACCTCAAGCCCCGCCGCATGGGCGGCCGGCACCAACTCCGGCTGGACGTTGATCGTGGCGAACAACGGATGCAACGCGGAGGCTCCCAGCTTGAGCGCATAGGAGACGGCATCGACGAGGCAGCACTCGTAGAGCAGGCCCGTGCGGATGTCGGGAGCCAGCCCGTGAAACTTCGCCATCGAGTGATGATCGAACGACGAGACGATCACTTGCCGCTCGATCCCGTAGCGGCGGATCAGCTCGATCACCTTTTCCTCCAACCCCGGTGCGCGGACATGGGAATTTTTCAACTCGATGTTCAGAAACATCCGTCCGCCGTACGCCGCCAGCACTTCTTCCAGCGACGGCACTTTCTCCCCCGCGAACGACCGACCGTACCACGAACCGGCATCGAGCTGCCGAATCTCATCAAACGTATGCGATTGGACCAGCCCGTGTCCGTTGGTCGTGCGGTCGAGTGTTTCATCGTGAATCACGACCGGCACGCCGTCGCTCGTCAACATGACGTCAAACTCGAATCCGTCCGCTCCCAACTCTTGTGCAAGTCGGAAGGCGGCCATCGTATTTTCCGGCGCGAAACCCGATGCGCCGCGATGTGCGAGGTTTTTGACCGCATATCCATGTATCGCCATAAGAAGCACCTCTTTCTAGTTCCTTCTCTAATTTAGCCGATTTCGCGTACAATGTGCAAAATGGAACTTTCCGTGACAAGCACAGAGGTGTATAATGAGTCCGAGGTCGATGAACTAATGGACTAATCCATTGGATCATCCCAATGAACCAATCTTTGCGGCAGAGGTGAGCACATGCCCTTTCCGATCGTGCGAAAAAGCGGCACTCCCCTGTACATGCAGGTAAAAGAAGCCGTCTTGGCCGAGATCAAGAGCGGCGTATGGAAAACGGGTGACAAACTTCCGACCGAGCGCGAACTGTCCGAAAAGCTGCAGGTCAGCCGCAACACTGTCTCCCAAGCATATCAGGAGTTGGAAGCGGAAGGCGTACTCTCTTCGGTGCAAGGGCGCGGCACGTTCGTCTGTGACCGCGACGATGCCGTTCGCATCGAGAATCGCAAGGATTTGTTGCTAAAGATCATCGACGTGGCGATGGAGGAAGGCATCCAGCTCGGCTTTACGCTGGAGGAGTTCGTCGAGATGACCGAACAGCGGGCCAAGGAGAAACTCGAGTTTCTCTCGCAGGTCAAGGTGGTGTTCATCGAATGCAACCGCGAGCAGGTGGAGTATTTTGCCAAGCGGTTGGAATTGAACTCCGGCGTGACCATTTTGCCGCTCGTGCTCGAAGATTTTCGACGGGAACTGGATGTGTATCTGCCCGAGGTCGTGTCATCAGACCTTGTCATCACCACATTCTTTCACTATGATGAAGTAAAGGAATTGTTAGGGACTCGTAAACACGTGCTCGCGATCGCCCTCGACCCCAAGTTGGAGACGATCGTTCGCATCGCTCGCATTCCCTCGGGGAAGAAAATCGGATTGGTGTGCAAGTCTGCCAATTTTGCGGGCAAAGTATTACTAGCCCTAAAAAACGCTGGTCTCGACGGCGTGGACATTCCCGCCTACACCGTGACCGATCCGGACGAACTGCGCGAGATCGTCATGTCCTTGGACGTGATCATCTGCTCGCCGGGACGCCGACGGGATGTGGAGGCGCTGATCGGCCGCCGCCAAGAGATCATCGAATTCGTTTACAAGCCGGATGTTGCATCGATCAATTTGTTGCGCGCCGCTTTGATAGATATTCGACGCCAATAGTGGTTTATTCTTCGGTCGCAATGTTCAGGATTTGTAGTGTTGTCAAACAGATATTTATGAGGAGTGGGAACCAAGTCATGTTAGAGCAGCTCTCTTGGAAAGTTGGGGGCCAACAAGGTGAGGGTATCGACTCAACCGGTACCATCCTGGCCACCTCTTTGAACCGTAACGGCTACTTCATCTACGGGTACCGTCATTTTTCGTCCCGTATCAAAGGCGGCCATACCAACTACAAGATCCGTATCTCGACCAAACAGCGTTTGGCGAACGCCGACTATCTCGACATCCTGATCGCCTTTGACCAGGAAACGATCGATTTCAACGCGCACGAACTGCGCGAGAACGGCGTCCTGATCGCCGACTCCAAGTTCAAACCGGTTGCACCGGAAGGCCAGAAGATTCGCTTCTTCTCCGTGCCGCTGACGCAACTGGCGGAAGACAACGGCTCTGCGATCATGCGTAACATGGTAGCGATCGGCGCGACCGCTGCTGTCCTCGACCTGGACCCGGAAATGTTCCGTTCCGTCCTCACCGACCGTTTCGGCAAAAAAGGCGAAGCGGTTGTTCAAAACAACCTGAACGCTCTGACCGCGGGCGCTCAATATGTCAAAGACCAAGGCATCGACTTGGCTGACATCCGACTGGCACCGGGCGACGGCAAAGAACGCCTGTACCTGACCGGCAACGACGCGTGCGGCTTCGGCGCATTGGCAGGCGGTGTTCGCGTGATGGCGGCGTACCCGATCACCCCGGCTTCCGAAATCATGGAATATCTGATCAAAAAGCTCCCGAAAATCGGCGGCCATGTGATTCAGACCGAAGACGAGATCGCTGCGATCACCATGTGCATCGGCGCGTCCTTTGGCGGCTCTCGCGTCATCACCTCGACGTCCGGTCCGGGTCTGTCCCTGATGATGGAAGCACTGGGTCTGTCCGGCATCACCGAGACTCCGCTCGTCATCGTCGACACCCAGCGCGGCGGCCCGTCCACCGGCATGCCGACCAAGCATGAGCAATCCGACATGTACGCGGCACTGTGGGGCACCCACGGTGAGATTCCGAAGATCGTCTTGGCTCCGGCCGATGCGACCGACTGCTTCTACATGACGGCGGAAGCGCTGAACTTGGCTGACAAATTCCAAGTGCCGGTCATCGTTCTGACCGACTTGGCGCTGTCGATGGCCGACCAAACGGCTGAACCGTTCGACTTCTCCAACTTGTCGATCGACCGCGGCCGCCTGGCGACCCAAGAAGAGCTGGCATCCGTTCCGGAAGGCGAGTTGTTCAAGCGTTTTGCGTTCGCAGAAGACGGCATCTCCCCGCGCGTGTTCCCGGGCCAAAAAGGCGGCATTCACCATGTCACCGGCGTCGAGCACAACGAAGTGGGCCGTCCGACCGAGGATGCGGGCATCCGCACCAAGATGATGGATAAGCGTCTTGGCAAGATCGATCTCGAGCTGCCGAACTCCTACACCTTCAACGGGGACGAAGACTATGATCTGCTGATCATGGGCGTCGGCTCCACCGCAGGACTGTTGGACGAAGTGATGGAACGCCTGCAAGCGGAAGGCCAAAAGGTCGGCCACCTGCACATCAAGGCGCTGAACCCGTTCCCGGTCGCTTCGACTCAGAAGTACGTCGACAAAGCGAAAAAAGTGGTCGTTGTCGAGAACAACGCAACCGCTCAGCTCGTTCACGTCATGCGTTTCAACAACGTGAAGGGTGATTTCATCTCCCAGGTGAAGTACGACGGCAACCCGTTCGTGCCGTCCGAAATCGAGAAATTTATCAAGGAGTTGAACTAACGTGGCAACAGTAAAAGATTTTCGTAACAGTGTACGTCCCAACTGGTGCCCGGGTTGCGGGGACTTCTCCGTGCAAGCCGCGATTCAAAAGGCGCTCGCTGAAACCGGCCGCGAACCGGAAAACTGCGCCGTGATCTCCGGCATCGGCTGCTCGGGTCGGATCTCCGGCTACATCAACTCCTATGGCTTCCATACCATCCACGGCCGTTCCCTGCCGGTGGCACAAGGTGTGAAGCTGGCGAACCGCGACCTGACCGTTATCGCTTCCGGCGGCGACGGCGACGGCTTCGGCATCGGCCTGCACCACTTCATGCATGCGGCTCGCCGCAACATGGACATCACCTACATCGTGATGGATAACCAAATCTACGGCCTGACCAAAGGCCAAACGTCTCCGACTTCGGCACACGGCTTCAAGAACCCGAAGTCCACACCGCATGGAAACATCGAGAACTCCCTGACCCCGGCACAAGTCGCTCTGTCCGCAGGCATCGGCTTCCTGGCGCAAGGTTTCTCCTCGGACATCAAGCAACTGACCGAGATCATCAAGCAAGCGGTTGATCACAAGGGCTTCTCCTTGGTCAACGTGTACTCGCCGTGCGTCACCTTCAACAAGGTGAACACCTACGACTGGTACAAAGAGAACATCAAGAAGGTCGACGAAATCGAAGGCTACGATCCGTCCAACCGCATCCAAGCGATGTCTACCGTGATGGAACATGGCGGCCTCGTGACCGGCATCCTCTACCAGAACAAGGAGATCAAGGCGTACGAAGACCTGATCCCGGGTTACACGGAAGAGCCGATCGTCAACCACGACCTGACCTTGACGGAAGAATTCCTCACCAAGACCATGCGTGAGTACGTCTAAGTTCAGACCTGAACATATCGACACCCTTGCCTCTTCGGAGACAAGGGTGTTTTTTGTTGTGTGTCTCAGGCTCAGGCTGTTCTCGTTCGTCTATGGGAACAGGAAAGGGACGGGGATTGCTCCCTGTCCCTTTTGTAAGCCTTTGTAAGCGATTATATAAGTGTTTGAGGGCAAAGTTACCCAGCCTGATTGGAACAGCGTGTAAAGGCCGTGAGCGCCCGTATCGTGCATCGTGCGTACACCGCTTCTACTTATGCTTCCGCTTGTTCCACAAGCGATGTCCTTGCAACGCCTGCAGCGTCAAGCGATACACGTCGTCTTTCATGATGCGGCTGTAGCTCGCATCCGACCGCACTTGCTCCGGCGACGGCGGGTCGTCGAGCAAGCGAATCTCTTCCGTCTCGAACCCGTCGGGCAACGGATGCAGCCGGGCGATCTCGGCGATGTAGATCGTCTTGACCATGATCGGTTGGTCAGGGCTTGTGATCACATACTGCCCCAACGGCTCCAGCGCTGCGACCTCCCCGCCCGTCTCTTCGTAGACCTCGCGAATCGCCGTCTGGATCGGCCACTCCCCTTGCTCACGCGTTCCGCCGGGAATCTCCCAGCCGCGCTTGCGGTGACGAGTGAGAAGCAGGCGGCCTTCGTGAAAGGCGAAGACGAGCACATAGCCCGCATCGCGGAACTCGCTTGGGTTGAACGTCAAAGTCACGTGCTGACCGGGGTAGGAACCGGCAAACGTATGGCTCACAGCGCTTCCCCCTTTTGCTCCAGATACAAGGACAGATGCTTCGCCGCCATCATCCCCTGCCCGACCGCCGAGGCGATGCTGGAGGAAAGCGGGCGGGTGCAGACATCCCCGACGGCGAACACGCCGGGCACGCGGGTCTGCCCCACTTCGTTCGTCAACAGATAGCCGTCCGCGTCCGTCTCCACCTGCCCGCGCACGAGGTGGGAGTTGGGTTCGACTCCGATGCGGACGAACAGAGCGGTGACGTCGAGCGAAGTCACCCGACCACCGTCTTGCAGTTTCTTCACGCGGATCGACGACACGCTTTCCGTGCCGATCACCTCCTCGACGGTGGCAAACGGCAACAGATGAATCCGTTCATGCGCCAACACCGGCTCCACGAACTCCTCCCGCGCTCGAAAGCGATCGGAACGGTGGATCAAGAACACCTCCGCTCCACGTTCGGCCAGCAGCAAGGCACCTTCAAACGCCCTGTCCCCCCCACCGACCACCGCCACCCGCTTTCCGGCAAAACGGTCGCTGTCACGAGACGCGGAGTAGACTTCCCCACGCTCGATCATCTCCCGCTCGCCTGCGACGTTCAGACGGCGCTCGGAGGAGCCTGTGGCGAGAATTAGCCCCTTGTAGTGTAAATCAACCGTCGAGGGGTAGTAGGAGCCCAGCGAATCGGCGAATACAGGAGAAGGAATCGAACGACTGCCCAAGTGTCTAACCACGATCTTTTTTTGCAGAACATCGATCTTCAACACTTCCGCTGCTCTCAGCACGTCGCATTCCAGTTCACATACATGCTCAGCGAACAGGGCTTGCACCTCACGTCCGTTCTCAGCTCGCACACCGGGATAGTCGATGACGGGGTTATGGATGGCGAACAGTTGCCCGCCTAGCTCCAGCTCCGCTTCGACGAGCAAATGCGACAAGCCAAGGCGTTTGCACCAGATGGCGGCAGAGATTCCGGCAGGTCCGCCGCCGACGATCACGACATCCACAGCTCGCGTTTCGTGTTTATCCGCTCCGCCAGCACCCACGCTTGCCGTGCTTTCTCCTTCACGCTTCATCGCCCGTCGCCCCGCTTTCGTTCCGCCAAGAACCGCTCAAACTCCGGCCACCCCGACACCCGCGGCACATCCACATCGCGGTTGTACGGATAATCCATCGCCACCGCCAGACGCCCCGTGTTCCGAAACGCCTCCAAGTTGTGCGGCGCATCGTCGAACAGCACATCGCCGCAGATCATGTCCTTGCGATGCGAGAAGATCAGATTCCCTCGCCCGATGAACGGCAGGTGCTCCTCGACCCACAGCTCCTTTTCCGTGTAGGCGTGTGTCCGCGAAGAGGTGACGATCAGGATGTCATACGACTGCGCCAAACGCTCCAACACCTCCAGCGCATGAGGCAACGGCTTCAACTGCCGAAACAGCCCCGGCTCGTCGAGGTAGTTGTAAATCTTCACCCCGCACTCTTCCTTGACATACTTCTCCGTCTCCCAGCTCTGCAACCGCTCCACACACAGGTCATCCCCATACTCGCGGTTGTAGCGGCTGTGCCATTCGGTCATCAGGTCGACGATCACCGAATCCATGTCGATCAAAAGCGTCTTCACACCGTTCCTCCTCAGTCCAACCTGAACGTCAACGCGCCGATCTTCTCGCGCACCGCTTCCGGCTCCAGCCCCTTGACCTGAACCAACACTTTGAACAGATCGCCCAAGCCTTTGGGCAGGAACAGGCCGAGCATCTTCTGCAACTCGGCATCGGCGTCCAGATCGAACCATTTTTGTTGCAGTTCGTAGATTCTATGTAGAATGCCATTGCCACCCAGCAGGTACAACTGCGTGGTGAAGCCCACTTCACGCAACCCGACATCCTCGCCGCTGCGAATCAGCAGGGAGAAGTCGACATCCGCCGTCAAATCCTGCAACCCGACGCGCTCCAACGGATCGGCGGCCGCCTGCTTGTAAAACGCCCGCACGCCGTCCCCGCTCACATGGTGCAGATGGACCTCGGGCGCGAGGTTGCCATAGTCGATGGTCAGCACGAAGCCGCGCTCCAACAGCTCTCCCATCTCCCGGATCACGTCGGCCGCACTCGGGCAGACTTCGAAGCGGTCGCCGGGGTCGAGATGGCTGCGGCTCTCCTCGTCGATCCACTGCGGCAAGCTGTCGTCCGACAAGGGGCCTTGCACTTCGCGGTACCCGTCCCCGTCGCGCTCGACGTAATACTCGGCATACCCGTCCTCCGTCTTGACCAAGCGGTGGACTGGCAACGCGTCGAACAGCTCGTTGGTCATCACCACGCCCACTTGCGGCCCGATCGCCGTGCGCGTCTCCTCCAGCGTCCCGTACCAAGACACCTTTTCCAAAATGCCCTGCTGGGACAAGGTCTCCTGCTGCTTCGCCCGCAGGTTCGGGCTGACCTCGACGATCACATAGCGCAGCGCGTTCAGAAACGCCGCATCCGTCGAGGACTGGCGCAGAAAGTCGGCCGCCAGCGTGCCGACGCCCGCCCCCATCTCCAGCACGAGAAACTCCTCCGGTGTCCCGAGCAACTGCCAGAACTCATAGACCTGTCGCGCCACGCACGCCCCGAAGATCGGGTGAACCATCGGCGAAGTGAAGAAATCCCCGCCTTCGCCCACCGTCATCTCCGAGCGGTTGTAATACCCGATCTCCGGGTGATACAGGGCCGTCGCCATATAGTCGGCAAACGTCAACCGCCCTCGGTCGGCCAACTTGGCGTCGATGATGCTCTTGATCGTGTCCATGCCCCTACTCCTTTCCTTCTGCGCCTCGTCGTGCCAGCGCCTTCCAGATGTCCGGCAGCTTGAGTACGCCTTCGCTGATGATCTCGTCCGCCAGCACGATCACCGGCGCCCACCGCTCCTCGGTAAGAATCCGTCCGGCCATCGCTTCGTGCTCGGGCGGGATTACTTCGTCCGTATCCACATAACACACCGCCACACGGTCGCCATAGCGCTTCTCGACCGCACGGTGCAACTTTTCATACACCTCCACCGGAGATGGCAAAGAACCGCCTCAGCCGACCGGCTCGCGCGGCCCGTAAACCGTCAGGCACAACGTATCCTCCATCCGAACAAAACCTCGCTTTCACGCACAGGATGCTTCTGATTATTGTATCAAACTTTCGACAGGTGATCGAATGGGAGAATTCCTCGGGCGAGGAGAGAGAGGAAAAAGCAGGAAATCCAAATGGGCAGGAAAAAGCGGCTGTGCATTGGAAAGGGTACAGATCGCATAGGCTCGATCTCCCCGGCCGCCACAAACCGGTAAGTGGTTGTACCCTTTCTAACAAACAGCCGCACATATGGAGCTTGCCAAAAGTATTTGGGCAAGTACTTAGTAGCATACAGAAAAAAAGTCGTTTTGGCAATTTCCAATTTCTTGTTTGCGAAAATTTTGGCGAATTTTGCTCAAATTCGGGCGAATTTTCGCTCTCGGACGGTGGTTTTCATTTCCTGCGTTCTAGTTGTACAATAAGAAGCGAAAAGGAGTTGAGCCACCGATGCAAATGCCGAAGTTGTGGACGGAAGCGGAAGTTCCGGAAGGCGGCGGTACGCTGCTGAAAAAGGAACTGTATGAATACCACACGCAAAAAGGCGAATACCAGATCGAGCTGTTCGAACGGATGAACGGCGAATGCTACGCGATCGCCGTACCGAAAGACGACGAGCGCCTGATCGTCTTCGGCAGCAACATCACGACGAGCAAGGCGCTGGCTTTGTCTGTGGTGATGGAGAAGATCGAGCGGGATATGTAGCCATGACGAACAGCCCCGACATCGTACGCGTGCTCGGGGCTTTTGTTGCAAAAATAGTCGTTGCCCACCGCAACTTTTGCCTATCCGAAAAGAACGGGGAAGATTTATGCTAAGATAAGAAAACCAATGGGAAGAAGGTTACTCAATGATGAGCGATCATAAAGTGCGCGTCGGCATCATCGGGCTCGGCGCGATGGGCAGCAAGCTGATGCAAGGTTTTGTGAGAAACGAAGCGACCGAAGTCGTCGCCGTCAGCGATGTCGCGCCGGGACGAGCGCAGGAAGTGGCGGCCGAGTTGGGCACAGGTGTCCAAGCCTATACCGATCACCGCGAGCTGTTGCAGCAAGACGGGCTCGATCTCGTCTACATCGCGGCCCCGCCGAAGTTTCACCACCGGATCACCCTCGATGCGGTGGCGGCGAACAAGCACATCCTGAGCGAGAAGCCGCTGGCCAACTCCGTGGAGGAAGCGAAGGAGATGTGGGAAGCGGTCGAGCGGGCCGGGTTGGTGAACGCGATCAACTTCCCGCTGAACTACTCGTTCGCGTTTAACCAGTACGTCAAGCTGTTCCGAGACGGCTTTATCGGCGATCTGCGTCGGATCGAACTCCATACGTTTTTCCCGCAATGGCCCCGTGCATGGCAGCAGAACGACTGGGTCGCCAAGCGCGAACAGGGCGGCTTCGTGCTGGAAGTCGGCGTGCACTACATCAACGCCGTGCAACGCTTGGGCGGGACACCGGAGGTCGTGTTCAACGAGATCACCTTCCCGGAGGACCCGACGTTGTGCGAAACGGGTTATTTTGCCCGCATGCAGTTAGCGGATGGTACGCCGGTCTACTTCAATGGCATGAGCAACGTGCCGGGCGGTGAGGAGGTCGAGCGCATCTCCTTTACGGCGTATGGGACGCAAGGAGCGCTGTCTCTCGAAAATTGGGGCACGCTGAAAGCGGCAAAGCTCGGCGAACCGATGAGCGCCGTGCCGCAAGCCGACAACCCGGCGAACATCATCGACAACGTCGTGCGAGCGATCCGTGGCGAGGAGGCACTACTGATCTCCTTCAAAGACGGATACGAAGCACAAGTGGTGTTGGAATGCTTGCGAAATCCTCAAGCGTAACACACGAACTCATGCATGCAAAAACACCTCGAACCGAGACTCACTCTCGCGCTCGAGGTGTTTTTTTCACGAGGCCAAAGCCCCATTTGCAGCCGAACACCACGCAGACATATCCCATCCAGACCAGCGTTACGACGACGATCAGCCCGAGGCGCAACAGGAGCAGGGTGAACTCCCGGATGAATTCGATCATCGCAGGGAGCGGCTCACGAACCTTTGGCTACACATCGGACGCGTCGTCGTAGTCGTAGCGGATGCCGTCTTTGGCAGCCAGTGGCACACCGTCTCCGTCATCGTCCTTGTTGCCGGTGTTCAAGCGCATCGCCGCATCGCCGCCGGTAGAATCGGCGGTGCCGGTCAACGGCAACACCGCTCCCGAGCGGGTGATCTCATCGGTGCCGCCGAGGTTGCGGTGCTCGTCATGGTCGCCGACTTCGGTCAGGTTGTTCGTGTCGCGCAACGTAAAAGCTCCTTGCGTCTCCGCTTCAAACTCCGCCTGCAGCGCGCTTTTGATCCCGTCTTGGTCGCGGCGGGCGAATTCGCGCTCGTCTTCCGTGCGGAAATCATCATACTGAGGCATGTCGCCACCCCTTTCGTGAAGCATCGGTCAGGTGAAATACTCCACCTTCGCTTGTGGAAAGTATTCCTCAATCAAAGCCCGCAGATGCAAGTTCAACCGATCGGCATCGGTCGGCTGGTAGACCCACTTGCCACGACCGTATTTGCCCCATTTGTATTTGCGCTTTTCTTCATCGAGGTCGAGTTTCGTCTTCGGGTAGTTCTGCAGGATGATCTTCTTCGCCGCCGCCGTGAAGCGATGCTGGATCAGTTCGAAGGTCAGGTCCGCTTTGGCTTCCGGCACCAGTTCGCGGCTCAAGCGTTCCATCAACTCGCGGTAGCCGTCCTCCCAGCCGTCGAAGATCACCAGCGGCGCGACGATGAAGCCCAACGGATAGCCCGCCCGCGCGATTTTGCCCGCCGCGACGATCCGCCGGTCAAACGGCGCCACGCCCGGCTCAAAGTTTTTGATCACGTAGCGGGCATTGATCGAAAAGCGAAACCGCGTGCGCTTGTTGTGTTTCACATCGAGCAGGTGGTCGACGTCATCGTACTTGGTCACCAGCCGCAAGCTCCCCAACTCGGACGCGCCGAAGAACTCGATCATCCGCCTGATGTTGCCCGTCAAATGCTCGACGGCGATCGGATCGGAGGTGCAAGCCGCTTCGAACGAGGTCGGCTCCGGGGCGCGCTCGTCGATGTACTTCTGTGCCGTCTCCAAGATCTCGTCGATGTTGACGTAGACGCGGACATAGGGCTTTTTGCCCATCGTAGTTTGCAGGTAGCAATAGTGGCAATGGCCGGGGCATCCGGTCGACGCGGGCAGGGAGTAGTCGGCCGACGGTTTCGACTGGTCGAGCTTCATCGTGCGCTTGACGCCGACGACGAGCGTGTTTTTCGCATTGCGATAGGCTTGTTGCGGCGTGTCGCCTGGGATGCCGGTCACGCGGTTGTGCGATGTGGTCATCTTGATCTCGATCCCCTGCTCCTTAAACCGCTTGTGCAACGCCGCTCCGACCGGATATTCCAACGCCTGCGGTTCAAAGAACACCGCATCCGGTTCAAATCTCGTCATGCCCACTCCTCCTCACACATAGAGCAGATGCAACAACAGCCCCACCGCCACGCCAAACGCCGCACCGCCCGCCACTTCGATCGGCTGGTGGCCGAGCAATTCCTTGAGCTGCTGGTGTTTGTGACGCAGGAAATGGCGGGAGAGTTCCGGGTCGTCCGTTTCCAGATGCTTGTCGAACAAAGCTTTCAATTTGTTGATCGCCATCGCCTGCTCCCCTGCATGTCGCCGAATCCCCATCGCGTCGTACATCACGATCACGCCGAGGATCACCGACACGGCAAATAAAGCGGAGTTCACCCCCTCCTGCCAGCCGATCGCCGAGGCCAGCGAGGTGACACCCGCCGAATGGGAGCTGGGCATGCCGCCGGTGCCGAAGAAGCGAGACCAGTCCCAGCGACGCGTATCCAGATAATGCAAAGGGATCTTCACCGCCTGCGCCAACAAGATCGCCAGCACGGAGGCGACCAACGGATAATTGCCGAGAAAAAAGTACGTTGTCTTCAGCAAGGAATCTCCCCCCGATGACAAATCTAACGTCTAGTCTCCCTCTCCCACTCTGTTCGTATCCGTGAAATAAAAATGTGCAAATGACGAACCTCACGCCACGCAAAAAGGTCGAGGAGCGATCACTCCTCGACCTATTCTTACCAGAGAAAGCTTCTACCCGCCCTAGACGCCCGCCTGCACGTCTTGAAGCTTGGCGGAGTAGTAGGACGGCTCCTGCCCCTGTCCGCGCCCGTAGAACGCGACGAGCAGGTGCGGCGCTTCCGCGCCTTCCGCCGTCACGTCCGAATGCGGGTCGAACGGCAACACTTCGAGCAGGCAGTGTTTGTGTACATCCTGCTCGTTCAGTCCCAGCGCGGCAAACTCCGTGCCCAGCAGGTGCGGCTGCTCGACGAGCACGCGGATCAGGCGACCCGACTCCTGCTTGTCCAACGAGCGCTCCCACCAGATGCCGCGCGGCTTGTTCTTGAAGGCGGCGAGGTAATCGAGCTTCATCAGACCCTCGATCTTCGCCAACTCTGCCACGCCGTGTGCCTGCAGGAATTCGCGCAACCGCCGGAACAGGTCTTCCAACTGGTGCCCGATGCGGTTCCAGCCGCGCTCCTCCCAATAGTCGCCGAACGTCTGGAAGAAATCGAACGGCGTCTCAAACGCCTGCTCGACCAGATACCGCACCGTGCGGTCGGTGCGATGCGCGTTCCAGAACTTCTCCAACACGTCCTCGACCCGCTTGATGCGGATCACATCGTCAAACGACATGACGTCATGGTACAGAATCTCATACGGCGCCTTGTCCATGTAGGCATACCCGTACTTTTCCGCTTCCGCACGAACTCCTGTCCCACGGAGCATTTTCAAAAAGCCGAGCTGCAACTCCTCCGGCCCCAAGGCAAATACGTCGTTGAACGTCTTGCGAAACGACGCGTAATCCTCCTCCGGCAAGCCGGCGATCAGGTCGAGATGCTGGTCGATCTTGCCGCTGTTCTTCACGCCCAAGACCGTGTTGACGAGCTTCTCCCAGTTCTGCTTGCGGTGGACGATCTCGTTGGTCAGGTCGTTGGTCGACTGCACCCCGATCTCGAAGCGGAAAATCCCGGGCGGCGCGTTCTCCGCCAAGTACTGCACGACGTCCGGCTTGAGGATGTCGGCGGTGATCTCGAACTGGAACACGGTGCCTTGGTGGTTGTTGATCAGAAATTCGAACACGTTTAGCGCATAGCGGCGGTGGATGTTAAACGTGCGGTCGACGAACTTGACCGTCTTCACCCCCGCATCGATCAGCCGCTTCAACTCGTGCAACGTGCGCTCCAACGGGAAGTAGCGCACGCCTGTCTCGATCGAGGACAGGCAGTAGGAGCAAGAGAACGGGCAGCCGCGCGAGCACTCGAAGTAGACGACGCGGTTGACCAAGGTCGGCAGGTCGTCCTCGTCAAACGGAGACGGGATCTCCTCCAAATTGAGCTTCTCTCGCGGGAATGTGCGCTGCACCTTGCCTTCCTCGTCGCGGTAGCAGATGCCCGGTACCAAGTGCAGGCGCTCCTCCCCTTCGAACTCCTTCAGCAGATGGTGGAACGTCTTCTCCCCTTCGTTGATCACGATCGCGTCGACTTCCGGCAGGCGCTCCATCCACTGTTCCGTGTCATAGGAGACTTCCGGGCCGCCGAGGACGATCTTCACCTGCGGGTTGGTCTTGCGGATCATCTGGAGGATCGGGATCGTCTCCTCGATGT
>DASTWJ010000119.1:0-8106 GCA_035776695.1 Bacilli bacterium | reverse complement strand
TAGAGCCGCTTCACTTCCTCCGCCGTCAGTTCGCGGTACTCGCCGTAGCGCAGGCGACCGAGCTTCAGGAAGGCGAGTTGGACGCGCATCAGCGACTTGATCGGGTGGCCGACCGCTTCGCACATCCGGCGGACTTGGCGGTTGCGCCCTTCGTGGATCGTGATCTCAAATTGCGTCTCCTCCCGCTCGACATCGAGGATTTTCGCTTTGGCGGGGGCGGTCATGCCGTCTTCCAGCTCGACCCCTTGCTCCAATTGGTCGATCACGTCCTTGTTCATCCGCCCTTTGACCCAAGCGCGATAGACCTTGTTGATCTCGCGGCTCGGATGCATCAAGGCGTTGGCCAACTCCCCGTCGTTGGTCAACAGCAAAAGACCCGCTGTGTCGAGATCGAGTCGACCAACGGGGTAGATGCGCTGTTCAATGTCGGGAAACAGGTCGATCACCGTCTTGCGGCCTTGCGGGTCGGAGGCGGTGGTCACCACGCCGCGCGGCTTGTTGAGCAGGATGTAGACCTTCGACTCTTCGGTGATCGGTTTGCCGTCCACTTCGATTCGGTCTTGCTGCGGATCGACGCGCGTGCCCAGTTCGGTGACGACGACGCCGTTCACCTTCACGCGACCCGCCGTGATGATCTCCTCCGCTTTGCGGCGCGAGGCGACACCCGCTTGGGCCAATACTTTTTGCAGGCGTTCCAATGCTTGTTCTGCCATGATAGATCCCGTCCTTTCCTCACTCTGAGACCTTATTATGGCAGAATCAACCTCGGAAAACAAATCCTGCGTCCCAAACGGTTACCCAAACAGCAAATGCACCACGAACAGGGAGGCGACGACCGACACCAGATCGGCGAGCAGACCGACTTTGACCGCATAGCGAGCCTTGCGAATGCCGACCGAGCCAAAATAAACGGTGAGGACATACAAGGTCGTGTCGGACGACCCCTGCATCGTCGACGCCAGCTTGCCGAGGAACGAATCGGGCCCGTGCGTCTGAAAAATATCGGTCATGATCGCCATCGAGCCGGAACCGGAGATCGAGCGCAAAAGTGCCATCGGCAGAAACTCCGGCGGCACGCCAAGCGGTTCGAGCAGCGGGTTGAGCGCCCCGATCACCAGTTCCAACGCACCCGATTCGCGAAATACCGTCACCGCGACCAGCATGCCCACCAGATGCGGCATGATCGAGATCACCGTCGGGAAGCCTTCCTTCGCCCCTTCGATAAACGTTTCATAGACCGGGACTTTGCGCATCAACAGCGCATAGGTCGGGATAAAGGCGATGATCACCGGCAGCGACCACGCGGCGATCAGTTGCACGATCTCCATCATTTCGTCTTGCCCCCCTTACGCCGCTCCCCCGCCCGGAACCAGCGGTCGAGGAAGATCGCCGAGGTGGTGGCGATGGCGGTGGCGAGAATCGTCGCGGCGACGATCTCCGTCGGGTTGGTCGAGCCGTATTGCATCCGCAGCCCGATGATCGTCGCCGGGATGATCGTCAGGCCGGACGTGTTGATCGCCATCAGCGTACACATCGCGTCGGAGGCGGTGTCTTTGTTCGGGTTGAGCTCTTGGAGCTCCTTCATCGCCTTCAGCCCGAGCGGTGTCGCCGCACTGCCGAGGCCGAGCATGTTGGCGCTCATGTTGGCGACGATCGAGCCCATCGCCGGGTGGTCTTTCGGCACCGACGGGTAGAGAAAACGGGCCAGCGGATGGATCAGCTTGGCCAGCGACTGCACCAGCCCCGCCTCTTCCGCCACCTTCATCAGCCCCGTCCAGAACACGAGGATGCTCAACAGGCCGAAGCAGACGATCGTGCCTTGCTTCGCCCCGTCGAGCGCCGCTTTGGTGACGAGGTCCATCTTGCCGTTGATCGCGCCGACGATCACGCCGCTGACGAGCAGAATGACCCAGATCGCGTTGACCATTGTGCATGCACCCCTTTCGTCTAGCGGCTGATCAGGCTGGTGAACAGGCTCTTAAACTTCTCCCAGAACGATTTTTCCGCGACATCCTCCGCCGCGAGCATCGGCACTTCGCCCACCAACTTGTCGTCAAAATAAATCTCCATCTCCCCCACCTGCTCTCCGGCGACGACCGGGGCATGCAGGCTCTCGTCGAGGATGAATTTGTGCGTCAACTTGTCCTTCTCGTCGTCGCGCACCGGGTAGGAGAATTCCTCTCCCGCCATCACGCCGACTTTCGTTTTCACGCCGTCGTCGACGGGCAGCTCCTTGACCACTTTCTTCTCCTCGGCCAGCACGGTGCTTTGGTATTTTTGGAACCCGTAGTTGAGCATGTTGGTGTGGTCGGTCCAGTCGCTCGGCGCATCGAGCGTCACGACGGCCACCTGCCGCCCGTTTTTGGTCGCCGAGGAGACGAGGCAGCGACCGGCCGCCTTCGTATAGCCCGTTTTGACACCGTCCGCGCCGTCGTAGAAGCGCAGCATTTTATTTTTGTTGTACATCTTGCGGTCCCACGCTTCGCCGGGCATCGGGATCTTCTTGATCCGCGTCGAGACGATCTGTTTGAACGTCGGGTTGCGCAGGGCATAGGCGGTGAGAATCGCCATATCGTGGGCCGTCGAATAGTGTGCCTTGGCATCCAGCCCATGCGGGTTGGCAAAATGAGTGCCTGTCAACCCCAACTCCTCGACCTTCTTGTTCATCATCTCGACGAACTTTTGCTCGGAGCCGTCTCCGACATACTCGGCCACCGCCGTCGCGGCGTCGTTGCCGGAGCGAAGCATCACGGCGTAGAGCAGGTCGATCAGCTTCTGCTTCTCGCCGACTTTCAGGTAGATCGACGAGCCCTCTTTGCCGGACGCGCGGCTGGAGACGGTGACGATGCCGTTCAGGTCTTTGCCCGATTCGATCGCGACAATCGCGGTGATGATCTTGGTCAAGGAGGCGATCAACATCTTGTCATCGCCGTTTTTCTCATACAACATGCGGCCGGTCTCCACATCGATCACGGCCGCCGCTTTGGCGCTGAGGGACAATTCGTTTTCATACAGGTTGGCCGTCACCGGCACCGCTTCGAGGAAGGCGGTCGACTGGTTCGCCGAATGGGACGCATAGCCGGTCTGAGCGGGCGGCAGCAGGGCAACCGCTGTGGCCAGCGTCAGCGTGGCTGCTAGCAGATTTCGTTTCATCGGGACCTCCTACTTTCCGTGGGAATCTCTGTGAACATGTATATGCAGGAGTTCCGGGCTTATCCCAGCGAAAAAACAAGCTCTGCTCGTACCGCCTTGTGAACACAGAAAAAAACGCCCTCCCGCCTGTAAGGGGAGAGCGTTTCGATTTGCAAAAAGTCGGGCTGGTTAGCAGTCGTACTTTTGCACCGAACCTTGTTGGCCGTTTTGACCGCTCTGGTTCTTTTGTTGACCGTTTTGGCCTTGTTGCCCTTGGCCGTTTTTGTTCTTCTTCATCATCTGCTGGATCTTGTCAAACGCTTGCGGTGCGAGGTCGATCAGCTTTTCATACAGCTGGTTCGGGCCTTCGGTGGAGAGCATTTTCACTTGCCCGTTGCCGACGACGAGGAACCCGATGGGCGTGATCGAAACACCGCCGCCCGCACCGCCGCCAAACGGCAGCTCCACGTCCGCTTTGTCACCGTCTTTCGCTTTCAGACCGCCATCCTGTTCCGGGTCGAACTCCGAACCGCCGGCCGCGAAGCCGAATCCGACTTTCGACACGGGCAAAATGACCGAGCCATCCGGCGTTTCGACAGGGTCCCCGACGATGGTATTGACATCGACCATCTCTTTGATGTTCTCCATCGCCGTCTGCATGAGCCCTTGAATGGGATGTTCAGACATCATCTCACGCCCTTTTCTTAGATTTCATAGGCATCTAATCCTGTCCTTCAGGTTGCCCGAAGTCCTGGTCAAATATGTGTCCTCGCCATCTCATCCCGTCGATGGTTCGGCCGCTTGAGCTCGTTGTTTTTTCCGACGTTTTTTCTTCCGCCCTTCCTTCCAGTACAGAAGCAGGAGCGGGATCGCGCGGATGATCGTCTTGCCGAGGTGGATTTTGATCCTCATCGCGAAGTCCATCCGAAATCCCTTCGCTTGAAAATGCGGCTTGACCGTGTATTGCAGGCGCTTCTTGACTCGGAAATAGGTATAGACATACCCGCCGATGAAGCCCTTGAGCGCCCAGAGCAGGCCGGAGATCGTCGCGGTGTCGGCGGCGTCGCCGGTGCCGAACATCGTGTACCATTTGTACGACTCGACCTCGTAGCTCTTGGTCAGACGCTTGATCGCGCCCTTGTATTTGGAGATGCGTTTGCGAACTTTCTCAATCTCCTCGAAGATCTTGTGCAACTTCTCGACCGTCAGCGTGACCCAGCCTTTCTTTTGCTTGGGCGTCGCTTCCGCCGGTTCCTTTTTAAAACCGATCTTGCCCGTGCGCTCCATCATCGTCAGGATCGGCACGTCATAGCCGAGCTTGATCAGCCCGAACAGCGCCCGCACGCCGATGTGCAGGCGGTCGTCCTTGTTCTCGCGTTTGTAATGCACTTCCACATGCAACGGTATCAACAACAAGAGCGCCAGCAAGACGCCCAAGAGGAGTAGGATTCCCCATACCCAGATCATGCCGGCCCTCCCCCATACGTTTCCAGTGTCCTCTCTAGCCTCCCCCATTTTTTGGCTGTCCAGGCAAAAAAGCCCGCGCCTGGAAACGTCACGGGCTTTCGTCGAAAATATCCGGTGTCTGAAACAGCATATGCTCCTCTTCCTCATCCAACGCCGTCGGCACGAACGCGGGCGGCGGCGGCAATTCGTCGAGGCCGCGCAAGCCGAAATATTCGAGGAATTCCTTGGTCGTGCCGTACAAGATCGGGCGTCCCGGTCCTTCGGCACGGCCGACCTCCCTGATCAGTTGCTTGGCGACCAGCGTGTTCAAGGCACGGTCCGATTTGACCCCGCGCACTTCCTCCACGCCGACGCGGGTGATCGGCTGCTTGTAGGCGACGATCGCCAACGTCTCCAACGCCGCTTGCGACAACTGCGCCGTCGACGGCTGAAACGCATACCGTTCGAAAAAGGGGGCGTGTTCCGGTCGCGTCGTCAATTGAAACGCCCCCGCCACCTCCACGATCTGCAAGCCGCGCTCTTCGCGCTTGAAGTCCGCCTGCAGGTCATACATCAGGTCGAGCGCCTCTTCCCGTTCGATCTCCAACACGCCCCCGACCTGCTTCGGGTCGAGACCGTCGGAGCCGGCGATGAAGAGCAGCCCTTCGATCACAGCTTTCATGTTGTTTGAATCCAAGTCGTACTCCACCCCTACTGCATCGCGAGTTCGGTCGCTTCGATGATGATGTCGTCAAACAGATAGTCTTGCGAACAGCGAACCTTTTTCCCCTTCATCAGTTCGAGCAGGGCAAGAAAGGTCACGATCACGTCGGAACGCTTGAAATAACTTCCGAGCAGCGTGGTAAACGCCACCCGCCCGTCGCCAAACGCCATCCGGTCGAGGATCTCCCGCATCCGGCCTTCGACGGAGATCTCGTCGCGGTGGACGTCGGCCACATACTCGTCCGGTTGCGCTTTCATCAACGCTTTGCGAAAAGCGTCGAGCAGATCGAACAAGGACACGCCCTCGACCGGATTCGGCTCGACGTCCGGGATAAACGGCGCGAGGTTATCCGGGGGCTTGGCGTATACTTGGTTGCGCTTCTCTTCGAAGTCCTTGAGGTTCTCCGCCAGTTGCTTGAACTTCTTGTATTCGATCAGTCGCTCCATCAGCGCTTGGCGCGGGTCGATCTCGTCTTCGTCATAGTCGATCAACGGCACGTCCATCTCGATCGGCCGCGGCAAAAGCAACCCCGACTTCATCGCCAACAGCTGCGAAGCCATGACGAGAAATTCGCTGGCGATCTCCAAGTTCAACACCTGCATCGTGTGCAGGTAGTCCATATACTGCTCGGTGATCGCGGCGATCGGGATGTCCGTGATCTCGTGCTCCCCCTTGTCGATCAGGTGCAGGAGCAGGTCGAGCGGCCCTTCGAACGACTCGAGCTTGAGTTTGAGCGCTTCCATCCGATCACCCCAGCCCGACGAGGTTGACGATGCCTTGCAAGACCAAGTCGGCCAGCGGCAACAGCACGAATGAAGTCACGCCGAGCACGATGGCCAGCAACAGAATAAACGGGCCGAAGCGTTCGATCGCCGACAAGCGATAGGCCGTATTCAGCGGCAGCAGGTCGCGCACGATCCAATAGCCGTCGAGCGGCGGGATCGGCAACAGGTTGAAGATAAACAGGATGACGTTCAGCCAGACCACTTCGTTGACCAAGCGCACGGCAAACGAGTTCCACGCCTCGTCGGTGACGCCCGTTTTGATGTAGAGCGAAAACAGGATCGCAAAGAAAATCGCGACCAACAGGTTTGAGACAGGACCGGCCAACGTGGTCAGAATCTTGCCGACCCTCTTGTTGCCGCGGAAATTGTTCGGGTTAAACCGCACCGGTCGCGCCCAGCCGAACGGTGCGAACAGAATCATGATCGTCCCCAGCACATCGAGATGCGCCATCGGGTTCAAGGTCAACCGCCCGTCTTTCTGCGGCGTCGGGTCACCGAATTTGTAAGCGACGAAGCCGTGGGCGAATTCATGTACGGTAATCGCGATCAGAAAGGCGATCGCGCGAAACAACAGATCGTTCATGTCGAGACCGCTGAATAACATGTGGGTCCTCCTTCAAATCGAGGCAAATGAGTTCAAAGTTATCATAACATGTCTGCCTGATGGGAACAATGCCGAATGGAGTCCTGCCATGAAGAAGGAACGGCATCTTGATGTTCCTCGGGTACGTCACCGAAGCGGTCAAGTAACCCACTCTCGGCAAAAGAGCCGGTTCCCGACGATGCATGTCGTCGGGAACCGGCTCTTCGTTTTCGTTTTAGTACCGCAGCAAGCGGACATCCTCATCCGTCAGCGGCACCTTCTTGTCCATCGGGCATTCCGGCATGAACACCAGACGCTGCACCATGCGGCGCAAGCGGCGTTTGTGACGAGGCATTTCCTCCATCCGTTCAACCGCCTGCCTTAGCTCCTCTCGCGTCGGCAACGGCGCATCGGTCGCGAACAACAGGACATTTTGACTCTCGCGGGAAAAAGGGGTCGTGGGGACGAGCATCACGTGCCGGAACACTTCCCGGTACGTGCTCCACGCCCGCATCACATCGGTACATTCCCGCCCCTTCAGCGAGCCGATCAGGTTGACGCAGACCACGCCGCGCTCCGTCAGGCGGTCTTTCAAAGCCTGCACGAACTCCACCGTCGCCAAACGTGCAGGCAGATGGTCGTCCGCATAAGCATCGAGAAACACGAGGTCGAACAGAGCACCCGTCTCATCGCCCTCCCCTTCGACAAATCGCCGACCATCCAAGGCAAAATACTGTGTGCGCTCATCATCCGGGCAAGCGAAAAACTTGTGGGCCGCCCGAATCACTTCCGGGTCGATGTCGACGCCGAACAGCCACGCCTGCGGAAAATGCCGCCTGACCGTCGCCAGCGCCGTCCCCGTCCCCACGCCGATCGCCAAGAACGACCTCACATCGTCGAGCAGGCCGCGAAACAGCAGAAACGCAACCTGATACGGGAACAGCAGCTTCTCCGGTTTGCCGAGGTGCAACGCCCCGTGCCAGCCGCGCGAGTCGAAACGCATCCAGCGCACCTGCCGCCTGCGCTCCACCCGCACCGTCTGGTACAAGCTCTCCTCCTTGTACTCCGCTTCCACCTGTCCCCGCCACACCGACACGATCACAACCGCAAACACACCGAGCATCACGAGGAACAGGAACGGGATCATCGAGCGGTCGGTGCCTCCGCTTTCTGCTTCTCTTGGCGCGGGAAGAACAAGGTGACGAGCAAGCCGAGTACCCCGAAGATCCCGATCACGAGGAACACCTGATGCAAGCCGCTGTCAAACGCATTGCGCAGCGTGTCGATCAGGTCAGGAGACAGCGTGCCCCGATTCTTCTCGTCGAGCAGCAGGTTCGCTTCATCCAACGGCGCTTGGATGTCCGGGTTGTCGCTGAGCGTCGAGATGATTCGCGCGTTCATCAACGCCCCCATCACCGCCACGCCGACCGCCGACC
>DASTWJ010000118.1:0-18993 GCA_035776695.1 Bacilli bacterium | reverse complement strand
CGATCGTAACCAGACCGATGATCGCCGGGTAGGTCAGCGCCGACTTGACTTTTTCCCGCGTGTAGTGCTCCTTCTCCATCAGGTCGGCCAAGCGTTCCAGCACCTCTTCGAGATTGCCGGTGACCTCCCCCGCTCGTATCAGGTTGACGAACACGGGAGGGAAGGCGACCTGATGCGGGAGGAAAGCTTCGGAGAGCTGGTTGCCTCGCGCCACTTGGGCGGCGACTTCAGGCAGGATCTTCTGCAGCTTCTTGTTGGTCGTCTGCTCGGCCAAGATCCGCAACGATTCGACGAGCGTGACGCCTGCTTTGAACAGCGTCGCGAATTGGCGCAGAAACGGGACAAAGTCTTTGGACGGAATCCGTTTGGAGCCGATCTCCAAATCCTTGGTCCAGATGCTGCCGGTAAACTCCTCCAGCCCGATCACGTGGATGCCCGCCTGTTTCAGCTCTTGCAAGGCGGTCTGGCGATCGGATGCCTCGATGCGGCCTTTGGTCTTTTTGCCGGACAGGTCAAGCGCTTGATACGAATAGGCCGGCACCTAGCATCCCCCCTTTGACTCAAGGCTCTGATCGCGTGCGGTGCGGGCGTTGATCAAGCCCTGCTGCAACAGCTCCTGCAAGTGCATGTCGAGCGTCTGCATGCCTTGGGCGCGTCCCGTCTGCATCACCGTGCGAATCTGATGCACTTTCTCGCTGCGGATCAGGTTGGCGACGGCCGGCGTGTTCAGCAGGATCTCCTGTGCCACCACCCGCCCGTTGTGCCGCTCCATCGGCAACAGGCGCTGCGAGACGACGCCGAGCAGTACGGCGGCCAACTGCACGCGGATCTGTTGCTGTTGGTCGGCGGGAAACACGTCGACGATGCGGTCGATCGTCTGCGGAGCATCGGCCGTGTGCAGCGTCGCCAGCACCAAGTGCCCCGTCTCCGCCGCCGTGATCGCCGTGGCGATCGTCTCCAGATCGCGCATCTCGCCGACGAGGATCACATCCGGGTCCTGACGCAAGGCGGCGCGCAACCCGCTGGCAAAAGAACCCGTGTCCTTGCCGACTTCTCGCTGGTCGATCAGGCTCTGCCGATGCTGATGCAGGTACTCGATCGGGTCTTCCAGCGTCAGGATGTGTTTGCGTTGCCGTCTGTTGATGTGATCGATCATGCAGGCCAGTGTCGTCGACTTGCCGCTTCCCGTCGGGCCGGTGACGAGAAACAACCCCTGCGGTCGTTCCGTGATGTCGAGCAACAACTCGGGCAACCGCAACTCCTCAGGCGAAGGGACGCGCGTCGGCACGGTGCGTACCGCCAGCGAGAGAGAGCCGCGCTGGCGAAACGCGTTGACCCGAAAACGGGACACGTCGGGAAGATCCCAAGAAAAGTCGTACTCGCCCTGTTCGATCAGCTTGTCGTACGCGTCCGGCCGAAGCAACTCGCGGGCGATGCGTTCCGTGTCGGACGCGGTGAGAGCGGAGTCCGGCAGCGCGCGCAGGTCCCCGTTGATCCGCAGCACGGGCGGCGATCCGACGGTGAGATGCAAGTCGGAAGCGCCTTGTTCATGAGCGGTGCGCAACAGGTCCTGTGCGTTCATCTTCCAGACCTCCTTCGTTCAACGTCGTGCGGAACACTTCGGCAAACGTGGTGATGCCCGCTGCGACTTTGCTCAACCCGTCGTCGAACATCGTCTTCATCCCGGTGCGAATCGCCTGTTCGCGGTATTCGGCATCGGGCCGCTTGTCCATCACCAAGCGCCGGATCGTGTCGTCCATCGTGAACACTTCCTGTACGGCGATGCGACCGCGGTAGCCGGTGCGGTTGCAACTCGGGCACCCGACGCCGACCCGCAGGTTGTGCGTCGGCAGCTCGCGAGCTTGGAGCAGACGCAATTCCTCGGGGCGCGGCTCATACGGTTCGGCGCATTCGGAACAGATGCGGCGCACGAGACGCTGCCCGACGACGCCGACGATCGCCGAAGCGACGAGAAAAGGTTCGATGCCCATGTCGACCAAGCGGGTGATCGTCGCCACCGCGTCGTTGGTATGTACGGTGGAGAAGACGAGGTGACCGGTCATCGCGGCGCGCACGGCGATCTCCGCCGTCTCCACGTCGCGAATCTCGCCGACCATGATGATGTTGGGGTCTTGGCGCAGGATCGCCCGCAGTCCGGTGGCGAAGGTCAGCCCCGTTTGCGGGTTGACTTGCACTTGGTTGATGCCGTTGAGTTGGTACTCGATCGGGTCCTCGACGGTGACGATGTTCACTTCGTCGTTGTTCAAGCGGTGCATCGCCGCATACAGCGTCGAGGATTTGCCGCTCCCCGTCGGGCCGGTGATCAGCACGATGCCGTGCGAATGTTTCAACAGGCGCAGATAGCGCCGCATGTTGTCGTCGCTAAAGCCGAGCTTCTCGATGTCGGTGATCGCCGCCAGCGCATCGAGAATCCGCATGACGATCTTCTCTCCATGTGCCGTCGGCAATGTCGAGACGCGGACATCGACGGTGCGCAGGTCCACGTCCATATTGAAACGACCGTCTTGGGGCAACCGTCGTTCGGCGATGTTCAGTTTGGCGAGGATCTTCAAGCGGGCGGCGATCACGCCCATCATGTGTTTGGGCAACACGCGCTCGGTGCGCATGATGCCGTCCACCCGATAGCGGACGCGAATCCCGTCTTCCTGCGGGTCGATGTGAATGTCGCTCGCCCGCTGACCGACGCCTTGTCGGATGATCTGGTTGACCATCCGCACGACCGGCGAGTCCTCATCGACGATCTCGCGGTCCACTTCAAACTCCTGCGGCAAGTTCTGCAGGATCTCTTCGACCGACTCCTGCATCCCGTAGTACCGGTTGATCGCCCGCAACAGTTCGTCTTTGGACGCGATCGCCTGCTCGATCACAAAGCCTGTGCTCATGCGCAGGTCGTCGATCGCAAAATAATCGAGCGGGTCGACCATCGCGACGGTCAGCCGATTGCCCTCTTTTTTCAGAGGAAGCACTTTGTACAAGGTCGCAAGTCGCTCCGGGATGATCGAGAGCAAGCCGGGGTCAATCTTCAAGCGATGCAGTTGCACATGGGGAATCCCCAGTTGGAATTCCAGCGCTTCGATCAACTGTTGCTCCGTGATGTAGCCCATGTTCAGGAACACGTCGCCGAGCTTCTCACGGCCTTGCTTCTGAATCGCCAGCGCTTCCTGCAACTGGGCTTCGGTGATCATCCCCGCGTCGATCAGCAGGTCGCCCAACCGTTTGCGAACCATTGTGCTTCACCCCTTTCTTCCTAGGTCGCTAGTCCTGTTCGTAAACGAACTTCTAGGCATTGTTATTCGACACTAAATGATAAGATTCCTCCTCTCAGTTTAAGAAAAGATGGAGCGGACAAAACTCAGACTTATAAATGCAGGGCGTCGTCTGAATTCCATTTAAAAAGGACCCTCGCATCAGCGAGAGTCCTTGGGGTGAAACGTTTGAAAAAAGTTTCTTCCTTATAGAGTGGCGCTTTCGACAAGCAATGTCCGCGCTTCCGAGATCGTGAACAATGATCCGGTGATGACCAGCGCGTCTTGAGGAGCTTGCAGGAGAGCATGCCCCAGACCGAGCGCCTCTCGAACGGTCGGAGCGGTTTCCACCGGCAGCGAGGGGGCAAGTCCGCGCAACACTTGCGCCACTTCCTCGACATCGGCGGCCCGTGGGATGTCAGGCGCGGTGACGATCACCTGAGCGGCGTGCGCCAGGATCGGTGACAGCACTTTGGGGATCGCTTTGTCAGCGAGGATGCCGATCACCAGCACGAGGCGACGGTCGGGCAGCAGTTCGCCGAGCGCTTGCCCCAGCGCCTGTGCGCCTTGCGGGTTGTGGGCGCCGTCGAGCAGAATCAACGGGTCGCGGGAGATGAGTTCCAGCCGTCCGGCCCAGCGGGTGTTCAGCAAACCTTGGCGTATCGCTTGGTCGGTGATCACCACGCCTTGTTCGCGCAAGAGCAGGCAAGCGGCAACGGCGAGGGAGGCGTTGAAAATCTGGTGTTCCCCGAGCATGGTCAAGCGCAAGTCGCTCATGTGGACCAAAGTGCAGGGCTCCGACTTCCGTTCCAGCTGTTGACCTTGCCCTTGTCCTTGCTCGTCTTCTCCGGCAATTACCCGTCCGTTGTCCGCGTCTGACCGCCTCTGTACCTCCCGCCAGTCGAACGTCTGCCCCTCCAAGCCGAACGCCGTCCGCTCGGCGTCGAAATCGCGCCCCAAGGCCCGACACAGCGAACCTTTTTCCAAAGCGGTTTGGGAGATGACGTCGAGGGCGGCCCCGGTGGCGGTGGTCAGCACGGGGACGCCGGGCTTGATGATCCCCGCTTTCTCGGCGGCGATCTGCTCCAGCGTATCGCCGAGGATCGCCACGTGGTCGTAGCCGACATTGGTGATCAGAGACAGTTGCGGCGTGACGACGTTGGTGGAATCCAAGCGTCCGCCAAGTCCCGTCTCCCAGACGACGAAATCGACGCGGGCGGCTGCGTAATGCAGGATTGCCAGCACCGTGATCACTTCGAATTCGGTCGGGCGGCCGCACGCTGTGTCGCTGACCTCGGCGATGACCGGCTTGATCCGCTCGACCAACGCTTCCAGCTCGACGTCCGCGATGTTGTGCCCGCCCACCGCCATCCGGTCGTGGAAGGCGGTAAGGTAGGGCGAGGTGAACAGGCCGACGCGGTAGCCCGCCTGTTCGAGAATCGCGGCGAGGTAGGCGCAGGTGGAGCCTTTGCCGTTGGTGCCGGCGACGTGCAGGAATTTCAGGTTGTGATGGGGATTGCCCAAGCGTTCGAGCATCGCTTCCATCCGCTCGAGGCCGGGCTTGATCCCTGTGCGACCGTCGAAGCGGTCAAATTGGTGAATCCACTCGATAGCAGACATGTTAGGGGTCGCTTCCTTACTTCAGACGTAATTAGCCGCGCAGTTCTTCGATGCGCGAGATGACCGTGGCGCGCTTGTCGGCGTAGTCGGCCAGTTTGGCTTTTTCCGTTTCGATGACTTCGGCCGGCGCTTTGGCGACGAAGCCTTGGTTGTTCAGCTTCTTCTCGATGCGCTCGACTTCGCCATCGAGCTTTTTCTTTTCTTTCTCCAAGCGGGCGATCTCCGCGTCGATGTCGATCAGGCCGGCCAGCGGCAGGAACAGCTCGGCGCCTGTGACAACGTTGGAGACAGCCTTCTCCGGTACCGCTACATCGGTGGAGATCGTCAGCGCTTCCGGGTTGCAGAAGCGGCGGATGTAGGATTCGCCGCGGGTCAGGATCGCTTCGGTGTCGCTGTCCTTCGCCTTGATCAGCAAGGTGATCGGGCGGGACGGCGGAACGTTCATCTCGGCGCGGGTGTTGCGGATCGAGCGAATGATGTCCATCAGCAGGCCCATTTCCTTCTCCGCCTGTGCGTCTTCCCACTTCGCGTCGAATGCCGGGTAGGACGCGGTGACGATCGACGCGCCGGCTGCGGTGCTCGGCAGCGCTTGCCAGATCTCTTCCGTGATAAACGGCATGAACGGATGGAGCAGGCGCAGGGATTGGTCGAGGACGTAGACGAGGACGTTCAGCGTCGTCGACTTCGCTTGTGCATCGTCGCCGTTGAGCGGCATCTTCGCCAACTCGATGTACCAGTCGCAGTATTCGTTCCAGAGGAACTCGTAGATCGCGGAGCCTGCGCCGCCGAAGTCATAGACTTCCATGCGTGCGTTGACGTCTTGGATCGTCGCGTTCAGGCGGTGCAGAATCCATTTTTCGGCGGTGCCGAGCTTGGCGAATCCGTTCGCGCCTTGGTAGGTGAAGTCTTCACCGAGGTTCATCATCACGAAGCGCGACGCGTTCCAGATCTTGTTCGCGAAGTTGCGGGCGCTCTCGACGCGCTCGAACTGGAAGCGTTGGTCGTTGCCCGGTGCGGTGCCATTGAGCAGCATGAAGCGCAGCGCGTCGGTGCCGTACTTCTCGATGACGTCGAGCGGGTCGATGCCGTTGCCGAGCGACTTGGACATCTTGCGTCCGTCTTCGGCGCGAACGATGCCGTGGATCAAGACGTCTTCAAAAGGCTTCTTGTCGGTGAACTCCAGCGCGGAGAAGATCATCCGAGCGACCCAGAAGAAGATGATGTCATACGCCGTCACCAAGACGGACGTCGGGTAGAAGGTGTCGAGGTCCTTCGTCTGCTCCGGCCAGCCCATCGTGGAGAACGGCCACAGCGCGGAGGAGAACCAGGTGTCGAGCACGTCTTCGTCGCGGCGCAGCGCGTCGTGGCCGCACTTGGTGCAGGATGTCGGATCGTCCATCGTGACGATCGTCTCGCCGCAGTGGTCGCAGTACCACGCCGGGATGCGGTGACCCCACCAGAGCTGACGGGAGATGCACCAGTCGCGGATGTTCTCGATCCATTGCAGGTAGGTGCGCTCGAAGCGGTCCGGCACGAAGTTGACGGCGTCGTCTCCTTTTTGCAGGTCGATCGCCGCATCGGCCAGCGGTTGCATCTTGACGAACCACTGGGTGGAGAGGAACGGTTCGACAACCGCACCGGAGCGTTCGGAGTGACCGACGGAGTGCGCGTGCTCTTCGATCTTGAACAGGACGCCCATCTCCTGCAGGTCGGCGACGATCTGCTTGCGGCATTCGAAGCGATCCATGCCTTGGTACTTGTCGGCGTTCTCGTTCATCTGGCCCGCTTCGTTCATCACGACGATCTGTTCGAGGTTGTGGCGTTGGCCCATCTCGAAGTCGTTCGGGTCATGCGCCGGGGTGATCTTGACGACGCCGGTGCCGAACTCCTTGTCGACATACTCGTCGGCGATGACCGGAATCTTGCGGCCGGTGATCGGGTGGTCGAGCAGCTTGCCGATCATGCCTTGGTAGCGCTCGTCCTCCGGGTGAACGGCGACGGCGGTATCGCCGAGCATCGTCTCCGGACGGGTGGTGGCAACCTCGATCGCGCCGGAGCCGTCTTCGAACGGGTAGCGCATGTGGTAGAGCTTGCCTTGAATGTCCTTGTAAATGACTTCGATGTCAGACAGAGCGGTGCGCTGCGCCGGGTCCCAGTTGATGATCCGTTTGCCGCGGTAGATCAAGCCCTTGTCATACAGCTTGACGAACACGGTGCGAACCGCTTTCGACAGCCCTTCGTCCATCGTGAAGCGCTCGCGGGAGTAGTCGACGGAGATCCCGAGCTTCGACCATTGCTGGCGGATCGTGTCGGCGTATTTTTCCTTCCACTCCCAGACTTTCTCGAGGAACTTCTCGCGGCCGAGGTCGTAGCGGGAGATGCCGTCTTGGCGCAGCATCGCTTCGACGCGGGCTTGGGTGGCGATCCCCGCATGGTCCATGCCCGGCAGCCACAGGGTGTTCAGCCCCTGCATCCGCTTGCGGCGGATCAGCGCGTCTTGGATCGACAGGTTGAGGGCGTGTCCCATGTGCAGGTTGCCCGTGACGTTCGGCGGCGGGATGACGATGGAATAGGATTCCTTGCCCTCCTCCTCCGTCGCTTTGAACAGGTTTTGCTCCAACCACCACTCATAGCGGTTCGCTTCAACCGCTTGGGGGTCATACGATTTCGGGATGTTTTTCTCTTCAGCCGTCATGGCTTGCGACCTCCATTCTCTCCACTCAAAATTGTCAATAAAAAAAGTCCCCCCCGTCCGATAAAGGACGAAAGAGACGTTTCTTCCGTGGTACCACCTTTGTTCGCAAAAGAGACTCTTTTGCGCACTCAAGCGAAGATAACGGGTTCACCGGCTTCTCTTACGCAAATGAGCGCGTACGCCGCACATTCTTCCGAGAAGCGACTCCGGGACGACGTTCGCAACTTTTCACCTGAGCGGTCTCTCAGCAACTCCGACCACTCTCTCTGGAGGTTTCCCGTCACTACTCTTTCCCATCACAGTCCAACAGATGCAGTTCGCTTTTTACATAGTATACAGCAAAAAGTGTCGATGTCAAACGGCGGACTGCCTATTTTTTCTTTTTCTTCTTGTACTTCTTCTTCGGCTTGGTCGCGTTCAGGGAACGGCGATCGGTCGTCGCCTTCGCCTGAATCTTCGCCTCCATCGCGACGCGCTTTTTCTCCGCCCAGTCGTGCGTCTTCAAGAAGAAGAGCGAACCGAGCACGGAGATGATCACGACGTACATCAGGAACGTCCACGCCATCACTTGCATCGCCGCCAGGACGTCGGCTGCCGGCTCTTGTGTGAAATCGTAGCCGAAGTAGATCACCATCGAGATCAGCCCCGACAACACGGAAGCGATCACCGTCGAGAGGTAGCGCTTCTGATGCACGCGGGGCACGATCCAGTAGGTGCCGATCATCATCGAGATCGGCAGGGTCGAAGTCAGATACTCCGGCCCGAAGATCAACGGAACAAGTCCGCCAAGGATGCCAAGTACAACCGCTACGGTCAAGATTCTTTTCCCATTCATTCTGCCATCACTCCATCGCGTATCTGCAGCAGGCGGTCGGCGCGGGCGGCCATCTGTTTGTCGTGCGTGACCATCACCAGCGTCGTGCCTTCCGCATGAAACTGTTTCATCAATTCGATCATCTCCACCGCCGTCGCGTCGTCGAGCGCGCCCGTCGGTTCATCGGCGAGCAGGAGCTGCGGGCGGTTCATCAAGGCGCGGGCCAAGGCCACCCGGCGCTGTTCGCCGCCACTCAGTTGGAACGAGCGATCCCCGCCACGTCCGGTCAACCCGACCCGCTCCAGCAGATCGTCAGCGTACCGGCGGTCCGCTTGTCCGACATTGCCGACGAGCATCTTCGGCAGCATCACATTTTCCCGCACATTTAGCGTGTTGACCAAGCTCGGGAATTGAAAGACGAAGCCGATCGACTCCGAGCGCAACCGAGTGCGCTGGCGTTCGTTTAGGTGGCTCGTCTCCTGTCCCGCGACGATCACCGAGCCTTTGGTCGGCGCGGCGAGCAGGCCGATGATCGACAAGAGCGTCGATTTGCCGGAGCCGGACGGCCCCATCACGGCGACAAACTCGCCGCGATCGATCGCCAAGTCGATCCCTTGCAGGACTTTCTTTTTCCCCTTGGGGGTCGCGTAGCTTTTCTTCACGTCGGCAAGCGTAATGATCCGTTCCATCCTACTCCCCCTCCCGAATCGCGTCATACGGGTTGTGGCGCAGGATGCTGCGAATCGGCACCGCCGCCGCCAGCATGCCGATCAAAGCGGTCAGCACGACCGCGCCCGTCGCCAGCCACGTCGTGTTCCACGCATCCGGGAACAGGAGCGGCAGTTGGAACGTCTTGATGATCACCGCTTGGTTGTCATGCAAGAGCGTCCCGACGAGAAACACGCCGACCGCGCCGCCGACGACGCTTGCAAGCACCGCTTCGGACAAGAGCAGGCGGTAGACGGCCCACTTGCTCGCCCCAAGCGCGCGGAACATGCCGATCTCGCGCATCCGCTCGTTGACCAAGGCGGAGAACAGCGTCATCGCCTGCAGCGCCGCCATCGCCAGCACGATGCCGATCATCGAGTAGGACAAGAGGCGCAACGGAAACAACTGCCGCTCGATCGTCTCCCGCACCTTCAAGCCGGTCACCGCCGAGGCTTCGGGGATCAGCTTTTCCACTTGGCGCTTGACGAACTCTTCGTCTCCGGCTGACGTCTTCAGCAGCACGACGGAGACGCTGTCTTTCGGAAACTTGAGCCGGTTGTTCCCTTTGTCCCCTTCTTCGCGCAACTTCCGCGCCGCATCCAAGCTCATGAAGATCGTCCGATCCGCACCCGTTCCGGTGGGAAACAGCACGTTGGCTACGCGAAACGGTTGTCCGAACAGGGTCACTCGTTCATCATACGCTTTGTACTGCATATGGTAAATGGCGTTCTTGCCGCCCGCTTCGCTGCCGATGATCACCGAATCGTCCGTAAATCTTTTCCCCTCGGCCGAGGTAAATCCCTGCAAGGTGAAGTCAGTTTTCGGATCGAAAGCGACCACCGGGAAGTCCCCTTCCACTTGGCAGCAGGAACCGGAGTACGTTTCCAGATACAGTTGCGGGGTCATCTTTTGAATTTCCGGGATCTGCTTCAACTTGTCCATCACCGTCTGCGGCATGTAGAATTCCGAGATCTCCCCGGAGATCATCACCTGTTGCGCCACCGCGCCGTAGTTCTTCGGCACGACCATCACGTCCGCGCCGAACCTGGCTTCACTCGCCGACAGACTGTGATCCATCGACAGGATGAAAAAGTAGCTCAGAAACAAAATCGAGGCGGTGATCGCCGTGGAGAGCAGCAGCAGGGACGAGCGCAACGGTTTGCGCCAGAGGTTTCGCCATGCCCATTTGACTCGTTGCCACATTGCAATCACCGCCTCTTATGTTGCCCGTTCTCGGGTTCGTTCTCTCCGTTCACTCATCGTCCTCTTCCAGTTCGGGGCCGTCGTCGATCGGGTCTCTTTTGCGCATGATCATGATCACGATCACCGTGCCGACGATCAGCATGCCGAACCACATCGCGTTGAAAATCAGTTCCACGCCGCTAAACATTTCGGGTCGCCCCGCTCTCTTTGGTGTAGGTTTGAGTCAAATACTACAGAAAAAGCCAAGGGCATGCAACCCTTGGCCGGACTAGTGGCAACTAGTCTATTTGGATACTGTTGAGGGGTTCACTTGTGTGTCGGAGCGGGTCAGAAGCGGGTCAGGAGTCCTTGACCAGCTTGGATTTGCCCCCGTCGATCAACTGTTTGGCGGCGCTGAGTACCTTGTGCAGATCGTGCGGATTCTTCATCTCCGCGTAGACGCGAAGCAGCGGTTCGGTGCCGCTCGGACGGAACAGAATCCAACCGACGTTGTCGGCAAAAACGTACTTGATCCCGTCCAGCGTCTCAACCTCGGCCACCGGAAAGCCCGCGAACGTTTGGGGTTTTTGGTGTAACGACTTAAACAGCAGCTCTTTTTGCCGAACGGGGAGGTGGACGTCGATGCGTTCATACTCGTGCGGCCCGGCGACAAGCAGCAGGTCCTCGACGGCGGCGGACAGCGAGTGTCCCGTCGCCAGCAGGTGCTCGATCAGCAGAAGCCCGGCGAACTGGCCGTCGCGCTCCATCATGTGTTGCGGGATGCCGATGCCGCCGCTCTCCTCGCCGCCGATCAGCACGTCTTCCTGCTGCATGCAGTCGGTGATGTGCTTGAAGCCGATCGGCACTTCGCGCAGCTTGACGGCATGGCGCTTGGCGAGGCGGTCGATCATCTTCGTCGTCGAGAACGTCTTGACCACGGTGCCTGCCCAGCCGCGTTCGCGCAGCAGATGCAGGGTCAAGAGAGAGAAAAGCACCTGCGGCGAGACGAAGTTGCCTTGCTCGTCGACCGCGCCCAAGCGGTCGCCGTCCCCGTCGGTGGCGATGCCGAGGTCGGCGTGGACCTCGAGCACTTTTTCCATCAGGAGGCCGAGGTTTTGCTTGATCGGCTCCGGGGTGACGCCGCCGAACATCGGGTCGGGCGTGTGGCGCAGGCGGGTGACTTTACAGCCGACCGCTTCCAAGGCGTTGGCAAAATAAGAGCCTGCCGCCCCGTGCATCGTGTCGACGACGACGTGCAGTTTGCGCTTGGAGCCGCTGCCCTTGGTCGTGGTGACGACAGGGGCGAGGAAGCGGCGCAAGGCGGAGGCGTACGGTTCGTCGCAGTTGGTGAGCTGGATCAGCCCGGCCGCCTTCGCTTCGACCCAAGGCATCGTCCGCACCTTCGTTTTGCCGACGTGAGCGGCCAAGCGGCGGATGTCCGCTTCGGAGACGGGGCCGGCGTGCGGGCCTTTCCATTTGATGCCGTTGTATTCGGGCGGGTTGTGGGATGCGGTGATCATCAGACCCGCTGCGGCGCCGAGATATTTGACGGCGAATGACAGAAGCGGTGTCGGTGTCACCGAGTCGAGCAGATAGACGGAGATCCCGTTGGCCGCCAAGACGCGGGCGCATTCGCAAGCAAATGTATAAGAGAGGAAGCGCGTGTCGTAGCCGATGACGACGCCTTGGTCCGCCACCTCGCGCTCGATCAGGTCGTCGGCCATGCCTTGGCAGACGATGCGGGCGTTGTGGACGGTGAACGTGTCGGCGATCTTGCCGCGCCACCCTTCCGTACCGAAAATGATTTCCATGTCTGTCCCCCCTGCTGGTTCTCAGGTGTGTCTTGTAGACTATGCAGGGGTGTGGGCTTTTGTCACGGTCTAGGCACAGGCGTCCGCCCGCCGACATACCTTACATCAAATAGGCCATTGCGGAGGAGGTACGGACATGTACAACTACTTGCTGCGCACGGTGAAAGTCTTTCTCGTCACCGCCATCGGGATCGTGTTTCTGCGGGCGTTGTTCTTTCCGAACGTGCTGGATATCTTCGTGCTGCTGCTCTTGTTCCTCGTGCTGTTGGCGATGTTTTTGGGGACATGAGGGCGAACGGAGATGACTAGAGAAAAGGCAGCCAAAGCCCCGTAGGGAGGTTGGCTGCCTTTTTGTGTGACAACAAGATTTTATTTTACATCAGCTTCATCGCACGGTAGAACAACACCGCAGCTTCTGCGCGGGTGATCGTCTCCTGCGGAGCCAGGTACAAGTGCTTGCCGTCGGAACGACCGGCCAGCACGCCAAGCGCTATCAGTTGCTCGGCCGCCGGTTTGGCCCACGCGGAGAGTTGGTCAGCATCTGCGAACTCTTGTACTTCCTCTTGATCAGAGAGAAGCGGTTCGACGCCTTTTGCTTGCAGGGCGTGGCTCAACATCGTGAACAACTGCTCGCGAGTCATCGAAGAGCTCGGGTCAAAGCGAACAGTCCCGACCCCGTGAACCAGATCCGCTGCAAAGGCGCGGCGCACATAGGGTGCATACCAATCCCGATCGGAAACATCCGCAAAAGGCAACGCATCACTCGTAGGAGCTACGTTGAACAGTCGGACAAGCAGAGTCGTCCCTTCCGCTCGACTGATGTTCCGCTCAGGCGCAAAATGAGAGGCATCCTGTCCATTTACATAGCCAAGCGTCGCCATCTCTTGAATCATCTCACTCGCCCAATGATGCTGAAGATCGGCAAACGTGCGCGCTTGACGATCCAACAGAAATTGCCAATCGCTAAATCTGTCCGTCTCAAAGGTAAACGTCCCTCGTTCCTCATCAAAAACACCCGGATACTCGTCCCACAAATGAGTCTGGTCATTGTAACGACCCATCCGCAGGCGACCCTGTCTGGCCGCTTCGAACGCCACTTCCGGTACGGTCAATTCGACCTCGACTTGACCGCCGAACCGGTGCAACGGTTGCTCCGTTCCATCCTTTCGTCCAATCGTCGCGACAAGATGATGCGGAACGCCGACGAACAAGTACCGATCGTGGTTGTTGGCTTGTTGCAAGACTTGAGTCACTGTCTCTTCGTCCACAGGTTCAATCCCCATCGAGAGTTGGTTGATGTCACTTGCGTCCTGATCATCCGGGAGCAAGGCATCAGGTGCGACTCGATACCGGACATCTGCAAACTGCAAGTCGAGCGGTTTTTCAACAGTTGCTGCTTGCTCCAATTGATCCGGTGTGAAAGCCAGCGTCTGCTCATCCGACGGAGCGGTCAGCAAGATCGCATCCTGCGTCGCACTATCGGCCAACGCTTGCTTCAGCACCTCCCCTTGCACAACACCTTCCGGCAAAATTTCCTCTTCCGCAGGCTCGCTTTGCACAGGAGTCGTTGGGGAAGGAGAAGTCTGCGTAGGCGTCGGGTCAGAGTCTTGCGTCGGTGTCGGACTCGACGTGGAATCCGATGAACTCTGCTCAGGCTCGGCTTTCAACACCGGCTCAGGCAAAGGAGTCGCAAAGACTTGCACATGCGCTTCCGTCTCCCATGCGCTGCGAATACCGACATTGCCGTTCCCCGCCATGTCCTGCACCGCGTTGTCGGCGAACGAAACGGAGTAAGAAGTCGTCCCCTGCCAGTCATACACGGGATTGATCTGAATCAGGTGGCTGTTTTTCAGCCAGTTGGCTGTAAACGGGATCAATTGCCCTTGCCCATCTTGCAAGCGCACAAGATCGTGCGCCTCCTGATCGGTCAAAGCCTCTTGATTCGGCAAAAGAATTCCTTCCGAGAACTGCAAGTGCGGTGTCACATCGACTCCCACATTCGTCTGACCGTCCAGAGGATCGGATTCGACAGACGGAGACGTCACATCCGGCGGCGGCGGGGTATAGCCGGAGTTGACCGTCCGAATCGCGTCATACCCCTTGATATGGTACTCGCCCCAGTTGCCCCAGATCGTCAGATGAGAAGGAGACCATTTTTCCGCATCCTCGGCGGAGGTGACCTCCTCATGTTCCGGTTCGATCACATTCACGAGCGCAGCCCGTTCGTATTTCAACATCATCTCGGGAATTCCGTTGTCGTTTTCGTCACCGATCGGGTTTTTCACATACCCGTACTTCGGGTCTTGCACATGGGCCACATGTCCGTTGAGCTCGACGGTGGCAAATTCAATCTGTGCCGGATCGAATGGCTCCGGCAGTTCCAGATACGATGTCGCCATGCCCTTCCCATGATCCAACTGCAAGCTGTCCGGGTCAAAGTTGAAGTCGACCGGGATGTAGACTTCGAATTTCTCTTCGTAGATCGCTTTCCATCCGGCGTGGTCTTTCACCTCGATGTGGTAGGTATGCCACCCCGGTTCCGTAAAGCGATACACGCTTCCCTTTTCCACCGGGTTTCGATTGATCGTCGCACGAACCTGTGCCACTTGAGAAACGGCATCCGATACGTCAAAGCGGATCGGGAAATCTTGTCCCCAGAAATACTCGTCTTGCAAATACACGTTCGAGATGACCGGCTTGGACTTGTCGATCTTGTATGTTTGATCGAGCGTCCCTTTGTTTTGGGCGTTGTCCAGCACCTCGGCATGAACCGTATGCAGACCTTCTTGGGTCACCACCTGTTTTCCTTGATAGGCAAGCAGTGAAGACGAGTCCAAGGCTTGGTCGACTTGCAACAGTTTCGAAGTGTCATCCGTGGCGGTCAACGAGACTTCCGCATCAGAGATCAACCAGCCGTTCTCGCCTTGCTCACCGGCTGCTTGGAACCCCAGTTCGGGTTGTGTCTGGTCGATTTTGAAGCTCTTCGACGCTTCGCCCAACACGTTTCCATCGTGATCCTGTACGGATACGTATACGGTGTGTAGTCCGTCCTCGTCACAGGTGACCGACGTGCCGGACTGTTCAGGTCCCGCATCAAGGCGCATGAAAATTTCCGGAGTCGGGTCAAAAGGTGCGCTCTCATCAGTCGGCGTCTCGCCTTCTCCTCCGCCTTGCGCATCACCCTCCGGAGTTTCCGGCTACGTTCTCAAAGGCAAGAAATCATAAAACCCTGGCCAAGATTGCAACAGCGTCGGGTCAAGGTGCATCCCGAACTTGTCCATCCCGCCTTCCAACTGAGCGACGGCTGTCGGCGACCCGAAATAAGGCGTGCCGATGGAGATCAATCGCCGGATCGGATGGACGGACTTGTGATCCAAGATGTAACGCTTGGCGATCAGACCGCCTGTGGAGTCGGCGACGATGTCCACAGTTGCCACATCCTGCTCCCAGCGCACATCTTCCACAAAGCGGTCGAATTCGCCCATGACCTCTTTTAAACTTTGCCGCCAGTCATAGGTAAAGGGAACAACCGTGTACCCATTGGCCGTCAAAGCGTCTTGCAAGTCGCCGTATTGCGAATACTCCGGTTGCGACGAGACCGCTGTACTCCACCCGAGCGGACTCCCCGGTTGCAGATACTCCGTGCCCGCCAATTGCCCGGTCGCATTCGGATTCGGCCAGACCAACTCTCCCGCGTCATTCAACAACTCACTCCCGGCAAAACCGGGGATGAAGATGACTACCCGCGGTGTTGCAGCATGCGCGGGTCGCGTTGGTATTGCCATGACTGCGAGTAGGATGCAGAGGCAGAGTGTTAAGCATTTTTGTAACATAGTGACCTCCTTTTATACTTCTACTTCTTAAGCCCAAATAACGTCAGATGGATCATCAGCTCGCCAATAAAGTACGCCATCACATCGAAGTACCTTTCCGAAAAGGTAATCGTAGAATCCTTGTTGCACATGTCTCGGGGCATCCCTAAGTAACGAATAATCCATCACCATCGAAGTAAAATACCCGTACAGAAGAAGATGCTTAACGAAGTATCCGATCGCTCTCATTTGTTGTTTTGGGTAGGTTTCGAATTCCTCACTCAGTTCGAATTGATTTACACGAATCAACCGCCCACCTGGAATCTTCATTCTGTATTCAGACCCCTCCAATGTCTCACAAGCAGCTACCAACCGCACTTCACGCTCATTTGAATACAAGTCTTCAATTTCCAAGAAAATAATCCGCTTCTCTCCATCAAAGATTTGAATTGACGCGGTCATAACCTCATGCCCTACTTTTTTCCCCACTTCCACCTCTACATGGAAATTACTTATAAGATCACCGAACAAATCTGTATCTTTAACTCTTTTCAATACCTGTGACAGTCTTTCGTCTGTTACAAAGTATGTGATAGGCTTCATCATGCACCTTCTTCCTATTTATAGGGAACAACAGAACTCGCGCCTTCCTTGTCCTGATCCAATCCACGATTGACCATGGTATGATCCAATTCCTTCTCCCAATTTGAATTTGAACTGATGAGGTACTTCTGGTTACATTCAAATTCTGGGTACACTCGCATAAAGTATTCAAACATATATCGTTGATACTCCGTTTCTTTTGTTCGCAACCGAGTAGGAACAAAGTGTGCATGATTGATGACATTCCCACTTATATTATAAACGATATAAACAGCATATCCATTGAGGTTCAATGTTTCGTTTTCTATTCCTCCTTTGTTTCGGTATTTCGAACGAGTAAATGACTTAAAAACATCATTCCCTAGGTGCCGATTGACTGTCCCTTGTATATTGGCCGTTACATCAAATACAACCATCAATTCTGCACTTGGATTGAGAAAAACTTCAACATTGTGATCCTTTGGGTTTCGATTCGCGTATCCAATCAAGTCAGTAACCAGAGCCTCTTCCATATGCTTTTGTGCAGTCGGAAGAACTCGACCGTTGATGAGTGGAATTGTCCCTTCCGAAATCTGTTTGCCGATTACGCTCCCCTTTATCTGATTGAACGCCTCAATCATTTCAGCACACATCGCATCAAACGCATGACCAAACGCGTCTACAATGCCGTCCCACTTCGACTCGATCTCATCCCAATAGATCCCGACAACAACTCCGGCCCCGATGGCAATGAGAACAGCCACGATATCCCCGATCGGCAATGGTCCATCAACTGTAGCCGCGGCTATTCCAACGCCGACAGCTACAAAAGAATATTCCACCGCCACCGGTAAAGCCAATGCTTCCAGCTCCACTTCCAGTTGATCCAGCGCATCGCCAAATGCTGTAGGAACAACTGTTTGAGTTGAAGTCAAGCTCTGTAGCTCTTGTAATCCTTTTGAATCGACCTCTTGTACATGATAATCGAGCAAATCCGTACGCCCTTGCTGTTCTTGACGTTGTAAAAAGCTCAAGAACCTTGTCTTTGCTTCCGGCGACAAGTTTTCAAAAACTTGCTTGGCCGCCAAGTCAGGGTCTTGTGTCCCGACTGCAGGCGGGTTAATTGCTGCTTGCGCCGTCAATGGAGTCGTTGCAGTACACCAAAGTGTAAAGACCAGAAGAAAAGAAAAAAAGATAGCGAACAGCTTTTTCAAGGCTCACACTCCTTCTCTACAATTTTTGAACAATATTTTTAGGTAACACGAAAATTTACCCTAATTTCTTGTTCACACCTATCTTAACAAGAACATCTGGTAAAAAACAACTTATTGTATCAACAATACGAAAAAACATTCTCTTTACTTCTTGATTTGTGTGATGAGAAGTATAGAAAAAATGCAGCCCCCCAAGAGGTAGGCTGCATGTTTAACCCCAAACCGGGTCGGCCGGATCGTCGGCTCTCCAGTAGGTGACACCATTGCAAGAAAAAGTTCTTCGGAATGAATGTTCCAAGAACACATCCTGAACATTTTGCGGAATTTCTTGAATGATTCGATCTTCTACGATCATAGATATAAAAATGCTTTTTAATAGGATAGAGTACAAGAAAAAATCGATGGCTTCAATTCTTGCTTTGGTGTACTCCTCGAATTTTGGGCTTAATTCAAACCGATTCGCTCGAATAAGTCCAGGAACTCGTCTCCGCCTCCCCTCTTCACTGGTTTCACAAACCTTAACGAGTTCAGTTTCTTGTTCATTTAAATAAAGATCTTCAATCTCGATAAACATGATCGATTCATTCTTTTCTAGTATTTGAACTGCTGCTTTCCACACCCTCTCTCCTTTACTTTCCAGTTCAGTTATATGAACAGAGAAGTCTCGGATATATTTCTCATAGGGTTTGACTTCTTTCGCTTCTCGAATCTCTAATTCAACCCAATCGTCCTTTACAAAGTGTGTCAGTAAATTCACGATGAAATCCCCCTATTCATATGGAATGAGTGATGTGCTATTGTTCACACTTTCTAGTCCACGGTTTATCCTTGCATGGCGAACAGCCATTTCTAATTCTTCACCTTCGCGGGGGAGATATCTGTTGTTACATTCAAACTTCGGGTAAACCTGCAAAAAGTATCCAAATCTGATACGCTGATACTCCGTTTCTCTACTCCGAAGCCGAGTCGGTGTAAAGTGGGCGTGGAAAATGCGGTTAGTTCTCGGGTTATAAGCAAGATATACCGTATAACCATTAAGATTTAACGTTTCGTTCTCTACACCGCCCCTATGTCTATATCGTGGGTCATTCCGAGACTTATAAACACTATTTGCAAGATGTCGATTCACAGTTCCGCTAATATCTGCTTGTTACAGCCGTTGCTAAATGACCAAAAGCTGACGCTATTGCCTGTCCAAAGGTTGACGGATATAATGACCAACGTACATATCATAAAAAGGAAAAGGACGCCTCTGTATGATGTGCCACTGCAGCAACAGTTGCACCAGA
>DASTWJ010000117.1:0-2315 GCA_035776695.1 Bacilli bacterium | reverse complement strand
TCAGGGTGAAAACAAACTTGCGATTCGCGGGCGCCGTCACATCGATCAACATGGCTTGCGAAGCCGGTCCGAACATCGAACCGAACAGCACGTTGATCACAAACGCGCCAAACGTCAGGTACGGCGCATCGAGAAACGGTGAGTTAAACGCGGTGATCAGCAGATACGACCCGACGACCACCGCCTCGGACACGATCATCACCTTCTTGCGACCGAAGCGATCCGCATACGAACCGCCGACCATCGTCCCGACGGCACCGCCGAGGAAAATAAACATCAACATCACCCCGGTCACCGACTGCCCGATCTTGGCGGCAAAGTAGATCGACATCAGCGGGAGCACCATCGAATGGGCGACACCTCCGAAAAATTGCATCAACAAGCGCAGTTTGACATTGGGGTGCAGCTCTCGAAACTGTTGAAAACCCATCTTCTTACCTCCTCTCATCGGGGACGGAACAACAAAACCCCTTGCTCGGTAAATGCTTGCCACATCTCATGATTGTCCGGCGGATCGGTGACGGTCAGCCGGATGCCGTTGAGGTAGCAAAAGTAGGTCGCCGCCACGACATCCGAATGGCACGGATGCAGATCTCCCGCTTCCTGACCGCGCTCGACCAACGGGCGCAACGCGTCTTTGAACGATTGGAAAAACCGATCCAATTCCGCAAACTGCTCAGGAAAGCGATCCGGCTGCCCCAAGACATACTGCACCAACCGCAGATAAGGAGCTTGTCGGACAAAGAGGAACACATGCTCCGCAACCATCTGCCGAATCTGTTCCACAGGTGTACCGTCATACCGCCCTTCGCGATACACGACGTGCTCCCGGATGCTCGCCAGCGGCTCGACAACGGCTGCGGAAAACAGTTCTTCTTTGCTCGGAAAGTAGTTGAACACCGTACCAAAGCTAACCCCGGCCGCCTTCGCCACGTTGGCGATCGTCGTTTCTCCATAGCCGTTGCGGGCAAATGATTCGATGGCGACTTGCAGGATGCGCGCTCGTTTTTCCTTCTTGATCTGTTCGTTTTGTTCTTTCGTTCGCGGCATCGATGGAAACCCCTCGCCTTGTTGTGTATTAGAATGATTGATCGATCAATCATAAATGTAGCTGGAAAAGGCGTGCATGTAAAGCCCGATTTTAATCCGCTCGATTTTTAAACGACCGATTTGCCTTCTGTCGTCAGTATGATACACTAGAAAAAGATGGAGCCAATCGCTCCACCCGACACTTTATCGCGAAAGGAAGTCCTGACGATGGAACACATCACGCTGCGAGTGGAAGGCATGTCCTGCGGTCATTGCAAAGGGGCTGTCGAAGGTGCGCTGAAGGAAGTGGGCGTGGACAACGCGACGGTCAACTTGGAAGCGGGCACGGTCGACGTGTCGTACGATTCGGCTCGCGTTACCGTCGAGAAAATGCGCGAGGCGATCGAAGAGGCCGGCTACGACGTCGCCTAGTTCGAATTTTGCAAAAGAGAATCGGTTCTTTCCAACCCTCATGTTTCGGCATGAGGGTTTTTGGCTTGGATGTGGCGGGAGAATTCGGTCGGATCAAAGAGTGAGGGAGAGGTGATGTTCCATCATGGCGATATTTGTTGAAAAATGACGGTGTTTCGCGATTGAGTGCAGGCGGATTCCCGTGGTATATTCATCTCGTCCCCACCGCTGCTACCAACACGGCACGGCGGACAAGCGCTAAATCATCTGGAGAGATGTCCGAGTCCGGTCGAAGGAGCACGATTGGAAATCGTGTAGGCGGGAAACCGTCTCAGGGGTTCGAATCCCCTTCTCTCCGCCATTTTACTCACCATGGCGGTGTAGCTCAGTTGGCTAGAGCACTCGGTTCATACCCGTGGGGTCGGGGGTTCGAATCCCTTCGCCGCTACCATATTTTTAAAAGTTCATAGGGAGAGGTACCAAAGTGGCCAAATGGGGCGGACTGTAAATCCGTTGCGTAAGCTTCGAAGGTTCGAATCCTTCCCTCTCCACCATTTACTTTACACGTAAGCGCCGGAGTGATGGAATTGGCATACGTGCACGACTCAAAATCGTGATTTTGTGGGTTCGAGTCCCACCTCCGGCACCATATAGGGGGATATAGCTCAGTTGGTAGAGCACCTGCCTTGCAAGCAGGGGGTCAGCGGTTCGAATCCGCTTATCTCCACCATCTATTCCTCGATAGCTCAGCTGGTAGAGCGCCCGACTGTTAATCGGACGGTCACAGGTTCGAATCCTGTTCGAGGAGCCATCTCGCCTTTTTAGCTCAGTAGGTAGAGCGCATCCATGGTAAGGATGAGGTCATCGGTTCGATT
>DASTWJ010000116.1:0-17732 GCA_035776695.1 Bacilli bacterium | reverse complement strand
GGTCTAGGGAACTGGGCCTGCCAATATCCTGATAAGGCGTAGTGCAACAGGCTTCAACAAGATTCGATCATCCGGGTAGGGGGAGCATAGCGCCAATGCAAATGCCTGCGTTTCTGTCACGGTTTTCGATGAAGGACGAATGGATCGAACGGCCGCCAAGTGGGGAGCGACCGCACGAGCCTCTCCATTTCCCTTCGCGAACCGGCACTTTGCACATCGCCACACACGCCACCAGACCGACCACCAACAACGCAGCACCAGTCACCACCATGAAAAAGCCGGCATCCTCATAACGGGGATACCGGCTTTTCGCTTTGTTTGGCGTGCTGTTTATTTGTTGGTGCGCAGGTTCAGTGCCGCTTTGACAAACTCGCGGAACAGCGGCTGCGGGCGGTTCGGGCGCGAAGTGAATTCCGGGTGGAACTGCGACGCGATGAACCACGGGTGGTCTTTGAGCTCGATCACTTCGACGAGGCGACCGTCCGGCGAGGTGCCGGAGAAGGAGAAGCCGGCTTGGATCATCGCATCGCGATACTCGTTGTTAAACTCGTAGCGGTGGCGATGGCGTTCATAGACCAGCGTGTCCCCGTAGGCTTCATGCGCTTTCGAACCCGGCACCAGCTTGCACGGATACAGGCCGAGGCGCAGGGTGCCGCCGAGGTCTTCGACGTCTTTCTGCTCGGGGAGCAGGTCGATGACCGGGTAGCGGGTCAACTCGTTGATCTCGCTGGAGTTGGCGTCTTCGTAACCCAGCACGTGGCGCGCAAACTCGATGCAAGCCACTTGCATGCCGAGGCAGATGCCGAGGAACGGGATCTTCTTCTCACGGGCGTAACGGGTGGCGATCACCTTGCCTTCCACCCCGCGATCGCCGAAGCCGCCGGGGACGAGAATGCCGTCCGCTTGCCCCAACAGTTCGTCGACGTTCGCTTCGGTCACATCTTCCGCCTGCACCCAGTCGATCTCGATGTTCGAATCGGAGTGGTACCCGGCATGGTACAGCGCTTCGGCCACGGAGATGTAGGCGTCGCGCAGGGAGACGTATTTGCCGACCAGCGCGATGCGGGTCGTGTGCTTCAGGTTCTTCACTTGGTCGACCAGCGTGATCCAGTCGTTCATGTCCGCTTCCGGCACCTTGAACCCGAAATGGTTGCAGACGAGGTCGTCCAAGCCTTCCTCCTGCAGCATCAGCGGCACGTCATACAGCGTGTCCGCATCGCGGCACTCGATGACCGCTTCGGCGTCGGTGTCGCAGAACAAGGCGATTTTCCGCTTGACGTCGAGGGAAAGCGGGATCGACGTGCGGCAGACGATGATGTTCGGCGAGATCCCGATCGAGCGCAGTTCCTTGACGGAGTGCTGGGTCGGCTTGGTCTTCACTTCGCCGGCCTTGCCGAGGTACGGGATCAGCGTGACGTGGATGTACATCACGTTGTCGCGGCCGACGTCCGACTTGATCTGGCGGATCGCTTCGAGGAACGGCAGCGACTCGATGTCGCCGACGGTGCCGCCGATCTCGGTCACGACCACGTCGCAGTCGCTCGCATCGGTGGCGCTGCGGATCCGCTCCTTGATCTCGTTGGTGATGTGCGGGATGACCTGCACGGTGCCGCCGAGGTAGTCGCCGCGGCGCTCCTTGGTGATGACCGAATTGTAGACTTTGCCGGTCGTGATGTTGTTGTTCTTCGATAGGTTGATGTCGATGAAGCGCTCGTAGTGCCCGAGGTCGAGGTCCGTTTCCGCCCCATCGTCGGTGACGAACACTTCACCATGCTGATAAGGGCTCATCGTGCCCGGGTCGATGTTGATGTACGGGTCAAACTTTTGAATCGTTACCTTCAAGCCGCGATTTTTCAGCAAACGGCCCAGCGAGGCGGCCGTAATCCCCTTGCCAAGCGATGAAACGACACCGCCGGTTACAAAAATAAACTTTGCCATGCTTCTACGTCGCCCCCTATGTACTGCATGCTCTGACTAGTTTTTGTTTCCGCTCGCAAAAAAACACGACCTCGTCGTATTTTCTTGGCGCAAATTTACCTTGAATATCGTATCGTTCCGTCTACCACTTGTCAATAGAAAACCAGCAAAAAGAGCCGCGCCCCTTTTCAGGTTCGCGGCCGGTCGTGCTCTCGTATGTGATTTCGCTCGGAAGCGAGGCTTAAAATTCGTCCTCATCCTCGTCGTAGCCGTCGAGGTCTTCGTCGCCTTCTTCGATCTCTTCTTCTTCGGCGTCCTCTTCGATCTTGCCGTCTTCGTCGTCGCCGTCCTCGTCCAGATCGGCGTCATCATCGTCGCCGTCCGCATCGTCGTCGGTGTCGTCGTCCTCGTACGCTTTCTCATCGTCGAGGTCGTCTTCGAACGAATCGTCGTCGTCCTCTTCGTCGTAGAAGTCGTCGTCCTCATCGACGGGAGCCGCCTTGCGAGAGAACTTCTTGGCCGCCGTCGCCTTCTCCGGCGTCTTGTCGGTCGGGTACCAGCGCTTCAGGCCCCACGTGTTCGGCCCGATGCAAATGAAGCGACCGTCGATGTTGATCTCCGTGTAGAGGCGAGCGATCACGTTGTTGACCTGCTCTTCGCCCAAGCCCTTGATACGGGCCACTTCCATCATCAAGTCGCGGAAATGAAACGGGGTGTTCGTCTGTTTGAGGATCAAGTAGGCCAGATCGACCAACGAAATTTCTTCGATCTGTTCGGCGGATAACGAAAGGGTCTTAGCATCTGCCACAGCAAAGCACTTCCTTTCCCATGTCGTAAAAGGTGAGGTTCACCGGAATGAACGTTGTGTATGTACCAATCAAGCTTCCTGCATACAGGAACCAATACTCTAGTCTAGCCACGTGCAGGAAGAATATTCAACTCGATAGAGCAAATGAAATTATAGCACAGAACCCGTCTCTCGAAAAGGGGTAGATTTGTTTGGCGGTCGGGCATACTACCTCTAGCAGCTTTTCGGCAAAGGAGGAGCTTCAGATGCACCCTTACACCTGGTCCTACATCGGCATCGGTATCGCCGTCCTCGCCCTCGTCGGTGCGACGCTGTGGTGGACGTACAGCAAATACAAGCGCAAAGCCCGCTAACCCTACCCCCAACACGCGAAAAGCCGCCTGTTCGCGCAAACAGGCGGCTTTTCGCGTGTCTGTGGCTGTCCCTCCCCGGCTCTTAGTTGAACCAGTTGATCAGGCGCTGCCACATCGTCTCGACTTCGCGGATGCGCATGTTGTGATAATCGATCGCGCTATAGTCGTAGATGTCGTTGATATCAAAACCCATGATGATTCCCTCCACACTGTACATTGTCTGAATTTGTCTGCTGACGATATACGGTATGTCGGTGGCTTGTAAGTGTGAACGGCTCTTGATGAAATACAATTATTCTGAATAGTAAATCGGTTGAGGGCATGAAAAAAGCCCGGCGCTCCCTCGCGAAAGACGGAGCAACCGAGCGTTTTCCAAAAAAGTGCGTGTGGCTTAGGAAGCCGGTACTTGGGCGGAGATAACCGCGCTCCATACCAAAATACCGGTGGAGATCAACATGAACGTTGCAAGACCCATCTTGCGCTGCTTGAACATGTTGAACATAACCACTGCAGTCATCAGAGCAAAGATCACAAATACGACCGCAACGGAAATCGGATGCAGGCTCATTTCATGTAACATGTCGTGTCACCTCTCAACTATGTGTTCCAATAAGCGGATCGCCTATAAGACCGTACTACAGACTATTTTATTATAAAGAACAAGGATAGGATGTGTCAAAAACAAGAACTTTATACACCGAATGCCAAGCAAAAAGGCACCCCAAAAGCGGGATGCCATCCGCATCAAAAATTAACCGCGACGACCGCCACGACCGCCACGCTTGGCTTCATTCCGTTTCAGGGCAGACAGTCGGTCTTCACTTTCTTTCATGAACTTGCTGATCTTGTCTTCAAAGTTCAGTCGACCACCACCGCCGCCACGGCCGCCGCGTTGACCGCCGCCGCGCTGGCCGCCACCGCCGCCGCCACGGGGACGATCGCCGTAGGGACGATCCGGACGAGGAGGACGGTCACCGCGCGGTGCGAAGTCCCGTTGTCCGGCTTCTTGACCCGGCTTCGGTTCTTGCGCTTGGCGGATCGACAAACCGATCTTGCCGTCCTTGTCAACGTTGATCACTTTGACGGTCACCATGTCGTTGACTTTCAGGTGGTCATTGATGTCCTTGACATACGTGTCGGCGATCTCTGAAATGTGGACCAGACCGGTCACGTTGCCGGGAAGCAACACGAATGCACCAAAGTGGGTGATCCCGGTTACTTTGCCTTCCAATTTGCTGCCCAATTCGATGGCCATGTTAGAAAAAGCTCCTCCTTAATGGTGAAAAACAAGATTCCATATAAATTATACCGAGACAGCCGAAAAAGTTCAAGAATCAGGACCTACTGTTTCGATTCCACAAAAAGGGTTTCCCCTTCTTTCACCATCATATATCTTTTCCGAGCGATCTCGGCAATATAATCCGGGTCGTGGAGTTGGTCGATTTTTTTCTTCAGCTCTTGGTTCACTTGTTCCATCTGCCCGATCTCTTGGGTCAGCTGCCCCTGTTCGGTTTCCAGCCGCTTGAGGTTCGGGTTTTGTACGAAGAGAAACGTGTACGCCGCCCAGGCCAAGATCCCGAAGAGCAGCAGGTTGCGGCCTTTGAAGCGACGCTTCTTCTTCGAGGCGGGAGCAGCTCCCGCAGCGGAGCGCGAGGTCGTGGTGGTATCCGGTTCGGTTGGCAAGGTCAGAACATTGGTTCGCGCCGGCTTGTTCATCGTCACATCTTCCTCCGATCAGCGTTTGGGTGGGTGTTTCGGGTCGTCGTCCTCTTCAGAGTCGACTAACCAATTCGCCACTTTTTTCAGAAATCCTTTCCACCCTTGGCGGATTTTACCCATAAATTTCTGAATCGGCAGAATCAGATGTTGTTCGACCGCTTTTTTCACCGGTTTGACCACCGGATCGAGCAGCGGTTGGATCGTCCGGCGGTAGAGCAGGGCTCCCGTCCACTCGATCGTCCGCAAGAGCGGACCGAACGGCCAGAGGATCGCCGTCTCCAGCACTTGCGCCAAGCGGTCGATCGCCTGAGCCAGCGCCAGAAGCGCGCCCCCCAGCCAGACCAAGGGGCCGACGACCACCAGCAGGAACAGGCGGTAGAGCATCCGGCAAAAATACGTGATGGCCAGCACCATGCGCACCGTGCTGCCGACGACGAGCTTGCGCAGCAGCAGCCTGTAGAGCACCAGCCCGATGCCGAGCAGCAGAAACACATAGAGACGGACATCGCCGTGGTTGGCCCATTGCAGCGACCAGAGCACAAGCCCGAGCGCGAAGATCCAGTAGACGAAATCGAGGATCGCGCTGAGGAAGCGCAAGTAGCGCCATTCGGTCAAGATCGTGCGGTAGACATCATAAACGGCACCGAGGACGGCGCCGCTAAGTCCCATCGCGAGCACGGTGAGGTATTGCATCGAAAGGCTCATGCCTTCTACTCCTTTCTTGCCCTCGCCAGTTATTTGAACAGCTTGGAGAACAACCCTTTCGCTTTCTCACTCGCCGAAACGCCTTCGTCAAAATAACCGATGTCATAGATCAGGCCTTCGATCGACACGAACGCATTTTCCAGATTGAGCGTTTTGATGTGCAGGTTTTCGCCGCGAATCGCGACATAGCCGTACTGCGTCTGCAGCACGAACTCGTGGGCGTCGAAGCTCTCGACGTTCATCACGCCCGTCACTTCGAGGTATTGGCGATTGCGCAAGATGATATCATGTTGCTTGTATTGTTGATTGCGGATGCGATCTTCCGGCATCTTCGGTTCCCCCTTGTGGATGATAGTAGTCAGTGGCCTGTCTCGCCCATTGCTACACTCTATGCGGGGGGATGTCCGTATTAGACTCGTAAAACGCAAAAAAGAACGGTTCCCGTGTGGGAGCCGTTCTTCCATTTGCGAGAATACGTATTACGCTTCCTCTTCCTCGCTGTCATCCAGCGCGGGGTCGCCCTCTTTGCGGGTTTCGGAGAGGATGGTGTACATCTGCGCCGCCTGGTCTTTCTTGGCGGATTCCTGAAGGAGTTCGACGCGGGCTTCGACGATCTTGGTGCCGAAGGTGACGGTCAGCACGTCGCCGACGGCGACTTTGGCGCTGGCTTTGGCTTTGCGACCGTTGATCGCGATGCGCCCTTGGTCACACACTTCCTTCGCCAAGGTGCGGCGCTTGATCAAACGCGAGACCTTCAAGAATTTGTCCAGACGCATCTTACTTGGTCGCTTCTTTCAGCTTGTTGCCCGGTTTGAAGGCCGGCACGACAGATTCCGGAATCGTCATTTCTTCGCCGGTTTTCGGGTTGCGGCCTGCGCGTGCGGCACGCTTGCGGGTTTCAAAGGTGCCGAAGCCGATCAGCTGCACTTTGTCGCCTGCTGCCAACGCTTCTTCGATGGTTTCCAGAAAAGACTGAACCGCAAGTTCTGCGTCCTTCTTTTTCAGACCGGATTTTTCTGCAACTTGCGCGATGAGTTCGACTTTGTTCATGATTCAAACAAGCCCCTTTCAAGTGACAAGAGTTGTGCGGGTGATAATACCAGAGTGTCATTTCGTCTCATTCCGCTGAAATTCCTGCCAGCCCTCCATAAAATTTCCGATTTTTCAGGACAAGTCGTGTTTTTTCGCTTCATTCCAGAGCGCATCCATCTCGTCGAGGGTGCTTTCCGCCGGCGTTTTCCCCTGCGCTTGCAACTGCTCCTCGATGTAGGCGAAGCGGCGGCGAAACTTCAGGTTGGTCCGAGCCAACGCCGCGTCCGGGTCGACTTTCAGGAAGCGGGCGAGGTTGACCAGCGCAAACAGCAGGTCGCCGAGCTCCCCCGTCTTGTCCTCCGTCTCCTCCAGCTCGCGGATCTCTTCGCGCAACTTGTCATAGACGTACGAGATGTCATCCCAGTCAAAGCCGACTTCCGCCGCTTTCTTCTGCAGCTTGTAGGCGGCGGTGATCGGCGGCAGGGAGACCGACACGGCGTCGAGCAGAGAGCCTTCCACGATGCCTTTTTCCCGCTTCTCCTGCGCTTTGATCTCCTGCCAGTTCGCCACGACCTCGTCGGCGGTATCCGCCTCCATCCCGCCGCCGAACACGTGCGGGTGACGACGAATCATCTTGTCGCTGACCGCCTGAATCACTTCGTAGATGTCAAAAGTCCCCGTTTCCGCGCCGATCTGTGCATGCAACACAATCTGCAACAGCAAGTCGCCCAACTCATCCGCCAAATCGAACGGGTCGTCGCGGTCGATGGCGTCGGCCACTTCGTAGGCTTCTTCCAGCACGTATTTTCTCAACGACTCGTGCGTCTGCTTCAAGTCCCACGGACAGCCCGTATCCGGGTCGCGCAGAGCGGCGATGATGTCGACGAAGCGCCACATCTGCTTGTTGATCACGCGGTCTTCGTCAGCCATCGGCAGGTAGAGCGTGGTCAGGTGGTCGATCCAGTCAAGGTGGTCGAGCTCGTACAACGGCACCTGTTCGATCCGCTCCGCCCCTTCTACGCCGACGGCGGTGGCGACGGTGACTTCGTAGTCGTCGGGGTATTGCTGCATCAGGGTCAGCTTGACGTCGGACGCGATGTTCGGGTTGTAGACCTGCACGATAAACGTGTGCATCGCCGGGTTGATCTGGCGCGGGAACAGGCTTGTCCCGTCGAGCAGCAGCATCCCGTCCGTCGGATCGACGCCGACGTGCATCAAGAGGTCGTCGAGGAAGGAATGCCCCGGCCCGATCACGACCTTCACGCCGGCCGTCGGCCCTTGGCGGCGCAGGTGCTGCACGGTGATCTCCGCGACGCCGGGGTGACCGGGGACGCAGTAGACGACAGACCCGTGCTCCTGCGCCTGTGCGATCACATGGTCGGTGATCTGCTGGTAGACGTCGGCAAACGCCTCCCCCTGCTCATAAAAATGATCCAACGCGGAAAAGACGATCCCCTTGGCGCGGAGATCGTCGACGACCGGATGGCGTTCGGTGCGCAATAAAATCGCCCCGCCCGCCTGTTGTTGCTCTTCCATGATCTGCAAAGCGCCGAGCGGCAGCCCCGTAAACGAACCGGGGCCGAGCCCGACGATGGTGATTTTCGCCATGTCTGTTCACTCCGTTCTCTTTGCCCTTCATTTTACCGAATCATGCCAATCCTTGCAAAGAACGCCGCCAAGCGCGGGCCGACCTTCGGGACGGCTTGGATGTCGGTGCGCGTGACCGATCCGGTGACCATCAAAGCGATGGCGTAGATCACGCTCGCCGCGCTGATCGCACTGAGCGCAGTCAACGCGGACAGAGCCCGCTCCGAGTGGACATGCGCCGCCAGATAAGGGCCGAAAATGTTGACGGCACCAAACACCGCCACCCCCATAAAGCCGGTCGCGAACAACGGGCGAAACAGCATCGAGCGCATGTCGAAAACCACGCCGGTGCGCCGGTACATCGAGTGGATGTTGAGCAGGGTCGCGATCAGATACGAGATGACGGTGGACAGCGCCGCCCCGTTGATCCCCATCAGCGGCACGAGGAAGAAGTTCAGCCCGAGCTTCGCCAGCGCCCCGATGAACAGGTTGCGCACCGGCACGTACACCACCCCGATGCCTTGCAGGATCGACGAGGTCGTCAACTGGATCGAGGAAAAAAGCGTCGCGGCGGCGATCCAGATGATCGCTTGCGTTCCTTCCGCGTTCTTAAATAACATGATGTCGATCGGTTTCGCCAGCATCGCCAAGCCGACCGACGCGGGCAAAGCGACGAGCACGGTCATCCGCATCGCCATGTCCATTCGGTGTGCGACGAGGCGCTTGTTCTGCAGCGCGATCGCCGCCGAGATCGCCGGCATCAAGGCGGTGCCGATCGCCGACGCAAAGGTGGTCGGCAAGAGCATCAGCTTGAAGGCGCGGCCCGTCAGCAAGCCGAACATCTCCGTCGCCTGTGCTTGGCTATAGCCTGTGTGTTTGAGCAGGTTTACAACCGTGATCACGTCGATGTTGTTCATCAACGGCACGACCAACGCGCCCAACGAGACGGGAAACGCGTACCAGCACAGCTTTTTAACAACCGTCCACGTAGGTTGGACAGGCACCTTGTTCTGGTAGCGCACATCGTGGCGGAAATACTCCCTTTTTCTCCAGACGTACAACAGGAGCACGAGGAAACCGGCCAAGCCGCCGGTGAAGGCACCGAACGCCGCCCCCGCCGCCGCATGAGCCTCCGAATAGCCCCATTGCAGCAGCAGGATCGCCGCCGCGAGGATCGTCACCACCCGCACCAACTGCTCGATCACCTGCGACGTCGCCGTCGGCTCCATCCGCTGCCAGCCTTGAAAATACCCGCGAATCGCGCTCATCAGCGGCACGACGAGCAGCGCGGGCGCGATCATCCGAATCGCATAGGTCGCTTCGTGGTCACCGAACAGGTCGGCAAACAGATCCGCCCCGAAAAAGAGGAGCAGGAAAAAAGCGATCCCGCTCAGGAACAGAAGCATCGCCGAAACGCGAAACACTTTTTTCGCACCTGTGTAGTCTCCAAGCGCGATATGCTCCGCGACAAACTTGGACACCGCCACGGGAAATCCGGCCGTGGAGAGAATCAGCAAGGTCGAATAGATCGGGTAGGCCATCTGGTACAAACCGATGCCGCGGTCCCCGATGATGTTTTGCAAAAAGATCGTATAGACAGACCCGAGCACCTTGGACAAAATCCCGGCCAAGCCGAGAATCAAAGCCCCGCGCAGAAACAGATTGCGTTCACTCATCTATGTTCTCCTCCCCACCTGTCGTTGCAAAACTTGCTTCTCTATAGGTATGTGGGACGAGGCGGGGTTAGTCCACGGAGTCTGCCAAGCCGTCGGGAAACGCAGAAAAAGACAGGCCGCCCGAGCCTGTCTTCTTCCGATGAATGCGAATGGAATTATTGCTCCATCTGTTTGGCGAGGAAGCCGGCAGCCGTTTCGGCCAGCTTGGTTTCCAATTCGCCCATCTTGACGTTTTCTTCCTTGGACAGGATGATGACCGTGCCGATCGGGTCTCCGCCCGCGATGATCGGGGCGATCACCTGCGAAGAGAAATCTTCCGCTTTGTCCCGCGTGATCGCGAACTCACCCGGGTCAAAGTTGTTTATCGTCTTGCGCTCTTCCATCGCTTTTTCCACTTCGCTGCCGATCGGTTTTTCCATGTATTCTTTCTTGGAAGCGCCGGAGACGGCGATGATCACGTCGCGGTCGGAGATCAAAGTGGTGTGGCCGAGCGTCTCGGACAGCGATTCCGCGTATTCTTTCGCGAAGTCGCCGAGTTCACCGATCGGCGAGTATTTCTTGAGGATGACTTCTCCGTCGCGGTCGACGAAGATCTCCAGCGGGTCACCTTCACGGATGCGCAGCGTTCTGCGAATTTCCTTCGGAATCACAACACGGCCCAAATCGTCGATTCTGCGTACAATCCCAGTTGCTTTCATGTCTTCGATTCGACCTCTCTTTCCTAGGAATCTGGTATGGATCTGACAAGGTTGGTGTTCTATGTCTCTTCTAGCAGTCAGCTATCATCCGTTGGCATTATCTTGTCCTGTTGACAGTGTTTTTACCATTGGCAGTTGTTGGCTTGGGGGTTCGGTTCGCTGTCGGTTGTCGCCTGATGGTACCTCCTCCTTTCCGGTCATGCCCGCTTTTTGAGGGGAAAGTGACTTTAGTATAGGCGGCTATGGAATCTTTATACACGGGGATGAAAAAGTCGGTAAAAAAATAGGTTGCGACCCACCATACTAGTAGGAAGCAACCATTTTTGGTTCGATTTGCGCTACCAACTTCTACAAATGCAAGGTGATCTGCGCCTCCTGACGCGCTTGTTCCGTAAACGCGTTCCAGGCGACGTTCTGTTTCTCCTCCGTCAGCTTGGCGGTCAACTTGCCGCGAATGGCGGCGAACGTCGGGATCGTGCGCTGCTCAACCTTGACCAGATGCCAGCCGTAGTCGCTGAGGATCGGCGGCGAGACGGTCTTTAGCGGCAGGGTAGCCGCCGCTTTTCGCAGCCCTTCGACGAGCCGGGAGAAGTCGGCGTTGACCATCCGGCCGCCTGTTTGCTTCGCGGTGACGTCCCGCGAGAATTTTTTCGCTTCCGTAGCAAAATCAGCCCCTGCGTCGAGGTGGCTTTTCACCGCCAGCGCGTCCGCTTCGCTTTCGACGAGGATCTGGGACAGCGTACCCGTGGCGAACTCGGCACGATGGCGGTCGTAGTAGGCTTGCAACTCGGCGGCGGTCGGCTTTGGGTCGCCGGTCACCTGCGCTTTGTAGGCGCGCAGGGTCGCATCGTCCGTCACCAGTTGGCGCAGGTCGTCGTCGGTGATGCCAAACGCTTGCAACCGCTTGGCAAAAGCGGCGCCGTCCCCGTGGTAGATCAGGTCGGTGACTTGCCGTTTGTAGGTGTTGACCTGCTCGTCAAGATCGGACACGTCAGGTTGGATACCCTGTTGCTCGGCTTTGGCGATCAGGACTTTGTGCAACAGGATGTACTCGTCGAGAAAAGCCCGCTTGTTCTCGACGCTCGCTTCGTACTGCGGGTCGATCAGTTGGCGTTGGAACCGAAATTGATGCTCCAGCTCGTCCCGGGTGATCGTTTTACCGCCTGAGTAGGTGGCGACCACGTTTTCTTTTTCTTCCTTAGAAGTGCAGGCGGTCAACGACAGCAGGAGCAGGCAAGCGAGCAGCAGGAAGGGGAGGAGGCGTCTGCTTGGTCTAGCCTGAGACATTCTCCAACGCTCCTTGCTGCTCTTCGCCGTCTTGGCGCGGCGGTGCGAGCTTTTTCGGCACGACTTTGTACAGCTCCATGAAGCGTTGCAACATCTTGAGCAGGTCGCGTTCGGGCATCTTTTTCACCTTGAGGGTGATGACGATCTGCTGGTTGGAGGCGAGCTTCATGTTCGGGAACTCGCGGGTCAGGCCGAACAGCTTATCGCCTTCGATCGTTTGGCTGTTCTGGCTCTCATGCAGTTTGAGCACCACTTCGCCCTGCGGCGTCTGCTTGATCTCCGTGAACTGATACTGAATCGCGGCGGCCCGCAGACGGGCGACGGAGAGCAGGTTGAGCACTTCGATCGGCATGTCGCCGAAGCGGTCTTCCACTTCCTCCTCCAAGTCGCGCACTTCTTCCAAGGTGCGGGCGGCGGCGAATTTTTTGTACATTTCGATTTTCTGCATGTTGTCGACGATGTAGGTGGCGGGCAGGTAGGCGTCGACGGATAGCTCGACGAGCGGATCGGGGAGCTTTTCCTCCTTGATCCCCGTCTTCAGCTCCTCGATCGCTTCGGTCAGCATCTGCGAGTACATGTCGAAGCCGACCGATGCGATGAAGCCGTGTTGCTGAGCGCCGAGCAGGTTGCCTGCGCCGCGAATCGACAGGTCGCGCATGGCGATCTTGAAGCCGGAGCCGAGTTCGGTGAACTCCTTGATCGCTTGCAGGCGCTTCTCCGCCACTTCGGTCAGCACTTTGTTGCGCTGGTAGGTGAAGTAGGCGTAGGCGATGCGGTTCGAACGGCCGACGCGACCGCGCAATTGGTAAAGTTGCGACAGGCCGAGGTGGTCGGCGTCGTACACGATCAGGGTGTTGACATTCGGCACGTCGAGACCCGTCTCGATGATCGTGGTGGAGACGAGCACGTCCGCCTCGCCCTGTAGGAAATCGAGCATCGAGCGCTCCAACTCGTCCTCCGCCATCTTGCCGTGCCCGATGAGCACGCGGGCATCGGGCACCAGTTGGGCGATGTGGTTTGCCATCTCCTGGATGCCGTCGACCTTGTTGAACAGGAAATAGACCTGTCCGCCGCGTCCCATCTCCCGCTCGATCGCTTCTCGCACCATCGCATCGCCGTACTCGACGACGAACGTCTGGACGGGAAAGCGGTTCTCCGGCGGCGTTTCGATGACGGACAGGTCGCGCACGCCGATCATCGACATGTGCAGGGTGCGCGGGATCGGGGTGGCGGTCAGGGTCAGGCAGTCGACGTTCGTCTTGAGCTGCTTGAGCTTCTCCTTGTGCGTCACGCCGAAACGCTGCTCCTCGTCGATGATCAGCAGGCCGAGGTCTTTAAACTGCACCGATTTGGACAACAGGCGGTGTGTGCCGACGACGATGTCGACTTCGCCCGACTTCAACCGCTTGATCGTCTCGTTCATCTGCTTGGTCGAGCGGAAGCGGGAGATCAGCTCGACGTTGACGGGGAAGCCGGAGCAGCGTTCCTTGAACGTCTCGTAGTGCTGCTGGGCGAGGATCGTCGTCGGGACGAGCACGGCGACCTGCTTGCCGTCCATCACCGCTTTGAAGGCGGCGCGGACGGCGACTTCCGTTTTGCCGTAGCCGACATCGCCGCAGAGCAGGCGGTCCATCGGACGGGGTTGTTCCATGTCTTTTTTGATCTCGCCGATGCAGCGCACTTGGTCTTCCGTCTCCGTGTAGGGGAACATCGCTTCGAACTCGCGCTGCCACGGCGTGTCGTCGGCGAACCCGTGCCCCTGCTTCGCCTGGCGTTCGGCGTAGAGCTTGATCAGGTCGTTGGCGATGTCTTGGACGGCCGACTGCACCTTGTTGCGGACGCGCGCCCATTCGGAGCCGCCGAGCGAGTAGATCTTCGGCTCTTTTTCCTCTTGGCCGACATACTTCTGGACGAGGTCGATCTGCTCGACGGGGACGAAGAGTTCGTCTTTGCCCTTGTATTTCAAGTGCATGTAGTCTTTGTGGATGCCGAGGATCTCCTTGGTGACGATCCCCATGTATTTGCCGATGCCGTGGTTGACGTGTACCACATAGTCGCCCGTCTTCAAGTCTTGGTAGGACTTGATCTTCTGGGCGTCGGACATCGTGCGGACTTTGCGCGACTTCTTTTTCGAGGTAAAAACTTCGCTTTCCGTGATCACGGCGAGCTTGAGGTCGGCCAGTTCGAAGCCGGTCGCCAAGTTGCCTTCGACGATCAACGGATTGGTGTGCGAGCCGTCCCAGTTTTGGCCGAGGGCGGCTTGCATGTTGTAATCCTCCAATACGCGGTGCATCCGCTCGGCCCGCTCCTTGTTGGCGGCGAGGAAGATCACTTGGTAGCCGAGCTTGGCCCAGCGCTCCAGTTCGGAGGAAAGCACGTTCATCTGCCCGTGGAAGTTCTGCATCGAGCGGGTGGTGACGTTGAGGATCGCTTGCGGTTGCATCCCGCCGCCTGCGCGAGTGAACAGGGAGAACATCAGTTTTTGCTTGTTCGAATCGGTGAGCAGGTGGTTGCGGTTCGGCTCCGGCGAGAGGCCGGGGATCAGCTCGCCGTATTCGAGCAGGGTGGTCACATGCTCCTGCTCCTCGCGCTCCAGCACCTTGATCGATTCGCGCAGACGGGCCGGTTCGTCGAACAGGTAGACCGTGTCGCGGCGCAGGTAGTTGAGCAGCGTCGGCACCTGCGGGTCGATGAGTTGGATGTAGCGGAGCAGGTTGGGGAAGGGCGTGCCTTCCTCCATTTTCGCGATGTCAGAGCCCATGTTTTCGCGCAGCTTGTCGGCGATCTCTTGGTCTTTCAGCTTGGCGAGGTGGGCGTCGAGACGCTTTTGCAAGTGCTCGCCTGCGGTGCGAATCTGCTCCGGCTTGGCGATCAGCTCGCGAATCGGCCAGAGTCTGAATTGCTCGATTTTTTCTCGGGAACGTTGGTTGGTGGCATCGAACGTGCGAATCGAATCGACTTCCACGTCAAACAACTCGATGCGCACCGCATCGTCCGTCGTCAGCGGGAAGATGTCGAGAATCCCGCCGCGCACGGAAAATTCACCCTTGCTCTCGACCATCTCGGCGCGTTCGTAGCCGAGGGTGACCAGGTGGGCGATCAGGTCTTCGAGGTCGAGTTCGTCGCCGACCTTGATCGTGCGCATCGCACCGGCGAACGCCTGCGGGGCGGTCAGCGGTTGATGAAGCGCAGCGACCGGGGCGATCAGGATCGGATGGCGGCCGGACGCAAGCGCTTCCAACACGGACAGTCGGTTGGCGGCCAGTTCCGGCGAATAGGCAAACACGTCGGAGAAGCCGAGTTCCCGTTCGGGAAACAGGCGGACTTCCTGCTCGGGGAGCAGTTCAACGAGGTCTTCGTAAATTTGTTGCGCCCGGCTCATGTTATGCGTGACGATGAGAAGCGGAGACGACAAAGAGCCTTGAATCCCGGCGAACCAGAGATGCAAGGCCGATCCGGCGAGGCCGGTGATCAGCTGTTCGCGCAGCCCCTCGCGACACCCGTCGATGACGCGGGTGAAGTTAAGGTCCGCCCCTAACACCTTTACCAATGATTGCACAGTATCCCCTCCACAAGCAAAAAAAGCCTTGGACTTCCGCCAAGGCCGATCGGTTCGACGAGTTACTGCAGCGGATTTGACAACAAACTCAATTCCGGATGCGCCTCGATGGCTTCCTGACAATATTCACAGATCGTTTTCACGTACGTTGAATTTTCAAGCGAATTATAAGAAATTATATCAGCGGCTTCTGTGGGTGTCAAAGAGTGAAAGCCGAGCTTCGCGTGGTCGAGGCTGTTCGCTTGCACCTCGCCGACGGAGCTGTTGCAGTGACGGCAGTAGTATTTGATGCGCATGAATCTTCCCCCGTTTCGTAACGTGCAGAATGTCTCTACCATGTAGTATGTACGGGGGGAAGAACAGTCATACCCTGTTCTTGGCAGGGGGTGATTTCCTACTTGGTGTTAAATCGATTCATGGCGATCGTAAAATTGTTGTCGATGATACATTCTATGACGGGCTTCATTTTTGAGACCGCTTCGTCGACATCTGGCCACTCTTCTTTGCGGAAATTGGTCAGGACGTGTTTGATCACGTCGCTGCCGGGGTGCGGGCGACCAACACCGATGCGGATGCGGTTGAACTCTTGGGTGCCGACGTGTTGGATCATCGACTTGATGCCGTTGTGACCGCCGGCGCTGCCCTTGGTGCGCAGGCGCAGTTTGCCGACGGGGAGGTCCATGTCGTCGTAGATGACGAAGAGGTCTTCGAGGTCGGGCTTGTACCATTGCAGGGCTTGGGAGACCGACTCGCCGGAGAGGTTCATGTAGGTGAGCGGTTTGAGGAGGACGATCTTCTCTCCTTTATAGGTGCCTTCGCCGTAGAGGGCGCGGAATTTGTTCTTCGTGATGTCGATGTTCAAGTCGGCGGCGAGTTGGTCAACGGCTAGAAAGCCGATGTTATGCCGCGTTTTTTCGTAGTCCTTGCCCGGATTGCCAAGGCCGACGATCAGTTTCATGGCGGTTCCTCCTTGTGAGGTGGTGCTGTTTTTACGATACCTGTTCTTGGGGTGGGATGCAAGATCAATGCTCCTTCTACTCTCAACAGGAACTCAAGTTCAAATGAGAAACAGATGATGCGGAAACTAAAAAATGATCTCAAATAGTCACACTATTTGAGATCACCGACACATTATATATCCCAAACTAATCTAGAAAGCTCTCATTTCATACCTTCTTATTTACGGTCGTTGCAGTAATATGTTGATTAATTTCTGGTTATCTACTTGCACAGCAAAGTCCATAGGAGATCTCCCCGCATTATTCTTTATCAAAATATCTGGGTTATATCTCATAAACAACTCCACCATTTCGTAGTTCCTTCCCTTACAGTTAAACACAGCCGTCCACATTGCGTTATTTCCATATTTATCCCGAATGTTAATATCTGCATTTTTACTCAACAATCGACTAGCGACATCGATGTTTTGGTCGACACAAATATAGTGCAATGGCGTTTGTCCATTCGGGTCTGTGCCATTGACGTCAATCCCTTGTTCAATCAAATACAACGCGATATCGAAATTACGACCCGAGATCGCATAGTGCAAAAGGTTTCCACCAAATTCACTTTCCTTATTGATTTCGTCTACACGGAATCTCTCTATGAACGAATCGAAATCACCAAACTTAGCCCATGTAAAGATATCCGCCTTATCTGTTGGCATTTTCCATCATCCTCTCTTATTCATACTTATGACTTCTATTTGCGGAAGGACTTTCCGGACGATAATTGTCTGGATTTCGATACCAATCCAAAAACTCCTCTTTTGTTATTATACCGTCCATATATTTTTGATGCCATTCACTATATTTATTATTTTGGGTATGCCCCATGTCCCATTGGCCCGATCTCGATTTACTTTTATCCCAAAACAATTCCTCACCTGTATTGGGATCGAATACTCTCCCCTTTTCATCTAACGCGTTTTCCCATACTTTCTTAACTTGATCCTTACCATATTTCGGTCTGTTTTTGGGATTAGAGTACGGTTTCTTGTTGAACAACGAAGATATTTTTGAAATTGCCTTATCCCCAGCCTTGTTAACAAGCCCCCCAACCATCGGGGTACCGACAGTTGTTGCTTCAGCAGGACCATATCCACTTTGCGCAGCCGCATTGCGACAAACATCGTCGGCTGCGATATTTATCCCCTGGGCTGCCATGTTTAGGCATTCTGTCTGGGCTTCGGCTTTTGCTGAGACAAGCTCCAAGCGAAGAGTAAGTTGGCGCGTATCCAACTTCATTAATTCATCGCCATAGTACATCTCAAACCGATAGTCTTTACCTGTGATTGCTCCTTGTTCCGGGAAGTACGGTAGGATGCTGTACACTAGGGTCTGTTTCTGATATTGGATGTTGAACGTAGAATAATCGAACTGCTTGAGTGAC
>DASTWJ010000115.1:0-16798 GCA_035776695.1 Bacilli bacterium | reverse complement strand
ATCGAGAACATCAAGCAGGCGATCTCGATCACGAACAAGGGCATCCGTGCGATGATGGACAACGCGCGTCCGGGGATGAAGGAGTATGAGCTGGAGGCGCATTTTGACTTCGTGCTGAAGTCGCAAGGGGTGCGCGAGCGGGCGTTTGAATCGATCATCGCCGGCGGTCACAACGCAACGGTGCTGCACTATGTGGAAAACAACTCCGTGATCGAAGACGACACGATGGTGCTGATCGACCTCGGGGCGACCTACGGGCATTACAGCGCGGACATCTCCCGCACCTTCCCGATCAACGGCAAGTTCACCGATCGTCAAAAAGACGTTTACAACTTGGTGCTGCGCGCCGAATTGGAAACGATCAAAGCGATCAAGCCGGGCGTGCCGTTTACGACCCTCAACGAGATCACCAAGCGCGTGCTGACGGAAGGCGCGAAGGAGCTCGGCCTGCTGTCCGAAGGGCAGGATATCAGCGACTACTACTACCACGGCGTGTCGCACTTCCTCGGGTTGGATACGCACGATGTCGGCAACTACCGCGACCTGACGCTGCAACCGGGCATGGTGGTCACCATCGAGCCGGGCCTGTACATCGCGGCGGAAGGCATCGGCGTGCGGATCGAGGATGACGTGCTGGTGACGGAGGAAGGCTACGAGGTGCTGTCGGAGGAGATCCTCAAGACGGTGGAGGACATCGAAGCTTATATGGGCCGCGCGCGTTAAGGGGTCGTTTTATCAGGTGAAATGTCAATTGAAATTATGATGTGAAAAGTTATTGACATCTACTCTCGTGTCGATTATGATAGAGTCATAAGAATTGTCTATAGGACTCTTGAAGTGTAACGGGAACGATGATTCATGTCTTGTATTTGGGCATCTGAGGCATGAGGAGTTAGTGATGCAACCGACCGTACACCCTGTATTGGGGTGCGGTCGGTTTTTTATTTGGGGAAAGGGGGTGAGTGTGATGGTACACGCTCTGAAAGCACATCAGCAGATGCAAGCTGCAAACTCGTACGCGCAGTATGTGGCGGCACGACAACAACAGCAAGCGGCGGTCGCTCAGGGGCAGCAGGCGGCCGGGGGGCAGGCTGCTGCACCGACGGCTGTGACGGCGACCGATGAGAAGGTGGCCGCAGTGTATGAGCGTTCGACGGCGACGGCGAGTGAATCGGTTACCTATTCCAACCCGGCGTTGGAACATGCGAACGGGAACTCGGCGGTCGGTCGGGCGCGTCAAGCGTATGAGGATTGGAACGTCTCGTTGGGCGACAAGGCCCAAGCGTATCTCGACCAGCTCAACCAAACGCTCGAGAACAAGGATGGGTCGTTGACGGAAGAAGAGCTGAGCGGGTTGAAAGACTCGTTCGATCAGTTCGTCGGTTCGTTGTACAGCGATCTGACCGACCGTTTGCAAGACGGTCCGAAAAAGCATGTTCAGGACCTGCTGAAGATGGCAGGCGATGACCTGAAGGAATTTGGGGAGAACCTGTGGGACAAGGTGCAGGACACCCTCAACCGCTGGCAGCAAGACCATGCCGGAGATAACGGTGGTACAGGTGGTACTGGTGGTACTGGCGGTACTGGCGGTACTGGTGGCACCCAGTTGCCGCCGATCTTGGCGCCGTCGTTGCCGCCGGTGGTCTGGGACCCGACGACTCAACTGCCGGGCACGGTGTTCCGCTCGACTTCGACCAAGGTCGAAGTCGGTTCCGGCAGCTCGAAGATCATGGGCACGCTGTCCGAGGCGAACAACAACAAGGACGACGCTTTGTTCTACGTCACCGACTCTCTCGGTCAAAAACGCGCCTTCGCGCTGAACATGTCCGACAAGGATCTCGAAAAAGAAATATTGAGCCGTCTCAAGCACAGCTCGATCTACGGCGACACGATCTCCGTCGACCGTTTCAACCGCTACCTCAAGCGGCTGGAAGAAAGCTTGCACTCGCTTTCCGAGTCCGACTTGGAGCGCTTGAAAGACAAGCTGCAGAACAAGCAGGCGACACCGGAATTCGACCAAGCGATCAACGATTTCATCTCGGTTGTACAACGGATGAAGCATTAAGCAGTACCCACAGGTACGCAAATCGAAAAGCCTCCTCTCCGATTCGGAGCAGGAGGCTTTTTTGCGTTCTCACGATGACTTCCCCGCCAACACGTCGGCAAACGCCTTCGCATAGGGCGGCAAGTCCGGCGGACGGCGGGAGGAGACGAGGTGTCCGTCGACGACGACCGGTTCGTCCACCCACTTCGCCCCGGCGTTTTCCATGTCATCCCGGATGCCCGGCGTCGAAGTGACGGTGGTGCCTTGCAGGATCTTCGCGGAGATCAGCACCCAACCCGCGTGGCAGATCTGACCGATCGGCTTCTGCGCTTCATGCATCTCGCGCACCGCTTGCAACACCTCCGGGTAGCGGCGCAATTTGTCCGGCGCCCAACCGCCCGGCACGAGGATCGCGTCGTAGTCGGCCGCTTTCATCTCCGCGAACGAGATGTCGGACACGACGGGCACGCCGTATTTGCCCGTGTACGTTTCGTGCGCCTTGGGCGCGGCCAGCACGACCTCCGCTCCTTCTTCGCGCAGGCGCAGCACGGGGTACCACAGTTCCAAATCTTCAAATTCATGCTCGACGAGTTGGATCACTTTCTTGCCTTGCAGTCGCATAGAATCTCGTACCTCCTGACCGTTTCTCTTCTTACTCTACCATAGCGGTTCAACAGTTGCATCTTCGTTTCAAAAATTATCACAAGCTAAGAAGGTATTCTATTATTTTTATAGAAAAAGAAGTATGTTAAGGTTACTTAACAACTACGATATGATTTACAGCTTTATATAGATGTTTAAACAGAGAGAGAGAAACAAGAGGAGAATGGAGGAAGTCAGTGGTGAAGAACACAGTGCAGACATCGACAGTGGTCGAGTTGTTGCGCATGCGTGCGACGACGCAACCGGATCGTCTTGCGTACTCGTTTTTGTTGGAAGAAGGCGGAGAGGACAGCCTGACGTATCGGGAATTGGACGTCCGGGCACGGGCGTTGGCCGCGCGGATGCAAGCGCACGGTGCGAGCGGGGAGCGGGCTCTGTTGTTGTATCAACCGGGGCTAGATTATCTGGTCGCCTTTTTCGCGTGCCTGTATGCGGGGGCCTTGGCCGTGCCCGCCTATCCGCCGCGGCAAAACGGCAACCTGAGCCGCTTGCAGACGATCGTGCAGGACGCTGAGGCGCGGTTCGTGCTGACGACGGCGTCGATTTTTACCACGTTGGAGACGCGGATGGCCGACACGCCGGGGATGGACAAACTGCAATGCCTGCTCACCGACGAACTGGCGGACGACATGGCGAGTCAGTGGGAACCGCCGGTGGTCACCGAAGAGTCGTTGGCGTTTTTGCAATACACGTCCGGCTCGACATCCGCGCCCAAAGGGGTCATGCTCTCACACGGCAACCTGCTGCACAACCTCGACCTGATCGCCGAGCGTTTCGGGACCACGGAAGAGAGCCGCGGCGTGATCTGGCTTCCTCCTTATCACGATATGGGTTTGATCGGCGGGATCTTGAACCCGCTGTATAGCGGGTATCCGGTGACCTTGATGGCACCTGTTTCCTTTATCCAACGCCCGTTGCGCTGGCTGCAAGCGATCTCGCAGACGCGGGCGACGGTCAGCGGTGGGCCGAACTTCGCCTATGAGCTATGCGTGGAGAAGGTCACGCCGGAGCAACGGGAGCCGTTGGATCTCAGCTCGTGGACGAATGCGTTCTCCGGGGCGGAACCGGTGCGTCCCGCTTCTTTGGCGCGATTTGCGGAGGTTTTTGCCGGGAGCGGGTTTCGCAAGGAGGCGTTTTACCCGTGCTATGGCTTGGCGGAAGGGACGCTGTTCGTCACGGGCGGTCTGGTGGGCACGGGTGCGTCCGTGCAGGCATTTGACGGCAAGGCGTTGGAGGAAGACCGTGTGCGAGCGTGTGCGTCGGAAGCGGAAGCGGCAGTGTCGCTGGTCAGTTGCGGAGAGTTGGAGCTGTGCCGGCAGCAGATCGTCATCGCCGATCCGCAGACGAGTCTGTCCGTACCGTCGGGACGCATCGGGGAGATCTGGTTGTCCGGCCCAAGCGTGGCTCAAGGGTATTGGCGACGGGAGGAGCAGACGGCCGAGACGTTTGCGGCGCGGCTGGCCGATACGGGGGCAGGGCCGTTTCTGCGGACGGGCGACCTCGGGTTCGTGCAGGAAGGGCGGCTGTATGTGACGGGCCGCTTGAAAGACTTGATCATCATCCGCGGGCGCAACTATTACCCGCAGGATCTCGAATATACGGCGCAGGAGAGCCATGTCGGCATCGCCACCGGCGGCACGGCCGCTTTTTCCGTCGAGGTGGACGGCGAAGAGCGGCCGGTGATCGTCAGCGAGCTCGAACGCGCCCATCGCAAAGGCAATCATGAGGAGATGATCCTCGCCGTGCGCCAAGCGATCGCCGAGCAGCATCAGTTGCAGGTGTATGGGGTGGTGCTGCTCAAGCCCGCTTCGATTCCCAAGACGTCTTCCGGCAAGATCCAGCGTCATGCGTGCAAGCGGTCGTATCTTGAGGGTGGATTGGATGTCTTGGCGGAAAGCGTGCTCGACAAGGTTTCTTTTGGCAAAGGAACGGGTGAGGAGTCCGTATCGGAGCAGGAGTTGGCGGTGAAGTGGGAGTCCTTCGACCGTGAGGCGTTGTTGCAGGTGGCGAACACAGAACGCCAAACGCATGTGGAGCAGTTCCTTTTGGCAAAAGCGTCCGTTGCGCTGGGGCTGAGTGCCGCTCGCCTTGGTGCGAAGGAGTCGTTGCAGGCGTTGGGGCTTGACTCCTTGATGGCGGTGGAGTTGAAGAACGAGTTGGAGGAGCGCTTCGGCGTCGTGTTGCCATTGACGCGTTTTCTTGATGCGCCGAACGTCGGGGCGTTGGCGGCGGAAGTGGTCGGGCTGATCGAGCGTTCCATCCAGTCGAACGAGACAAGTTCGTCTCGCGGAGAAAGCCAAGAGTCGCAGGCAGGGGGTGTCGGAGAGGGCGAACTTCCTCCGTCCGAAGGGGCTGCCGCGACGACGGAGTGGGACACGGAATACCCGCTTTCCTACGGGCAACAGTCCTTGTGGTTCCTGCAAAGGCTGGCCCCTGAAAGCGCGGCCTACCACATTTCCAAAGCAGTGCGGCTCAAAGCCGGAGTGGACGCCGATCTCTTGCAAACGGCCTATGCCTTGCTGCTGCAACGTCACCCCGCCTTGCAGACGGTGTTTGTGACGCAAGGGGAACAGCCTGTGCAACAGGTCCAGGTCGGGCAGAAGCCTTTCTTCGACGTGATCGATGGCGAGACATGGAGCGAGGAGCAGGTGCAAAACTACTTGACCGAAGCCGCACACCGCCCGTTCGATTTGGAAAAAGGTTCGCTGGTACGGGCCTTTTACGTCCGCTGCTCGGCGGGAGAGGCCGTCTTGTTGCTGTCGGCGCATCATCTCGTCATCGATTTTTGGTCGTTCGGGGTGTTCATGAAGGAACTGTGGGCTTTGTATGCCGCTTTGCAGAAAGGCGAGACGACGGAGCTGCCTCCGCACAAGGCCGACTATGCGGACTATGTGCGACATCAGGCCGCCCTGTTGCAAGACGAGCGAGGACAACGCCTGCTGACCTACTGGCAGGAGCAGCTCGGCGGTGACTTGCCGCTGCTCGACTTGAAGACGGATCGCCCGCGCCCGCCGGTACAGACGTACAACGGGGCGACGGTGGACTTCCGTTTGGAGAAGGGCTTGTCGCGACGGCTGAAAGCGTTGGCGCAAGCGCATGGCGTGACGCAGTACATGATCTTGCTGGCGGCGTTCCAAGTGCTGTTGCATCGCCACTCGGGACAGGACGACATCCTCGTCGGCTCGCCGACGGCCGGTCGGACGCGGGCGAAAGACGCGGGGAGCATCGGGTATTACGTCAATCCGGTCGTGTTGCGGGCCGACTTGTCGGAGGCGCCGACGTTCGCGCAGTTCTTGCAACAGGTGCGCGGCACGGTGCTCGGAGCGCTGGATCATCAGGAGTATCCGTTCCCGCTGCTCGTGGAGAAGTTGCAGCCCAAGCGCGATCTCAGCTTTCCGCCGATCTTCCAAGCGATGTTTACGTTGCAGCGTTCGTTGGAGGATGACGGCTTGACGGCGTTGTCCTTGAACGTAGGCGGTGTAAATTTGGCTGCACTCGGTGAAGGGGAAGTGGAGTCCTACCGGGTGGAGCAGCGGTTCGCGCAGTTGGACCTCGGCTTGACGATGGGCGAGTTGCAAGGTGAGTGGGTCGGGCTGTTTGAGTATAACAGCGACCTTTTTGATCGAGAGACGATCGAGCGGCTGGTCGGGCATTTTGAGACTTTGCTGGGGGGCGTGGCGCAGGATGTCGAGCAGAGCGTAGAGGCGTTGCCGTTGCTTAGCGAGTGTGAGCAACGGCAACTTTTGACGGAGTGGAATGAGACGACCGCCGCGTATGAAGAGGGACGTTGCATCCACCACCTGTTTGAAGCGCAGGTCGAGCGCACGCCCGATGCGGTGGCGGTGGTGTTCCGTGAGGAGCAACTGACCTATCGCGAGTTGAATATACGGGCGAATCAGGTGGCGCATCGTTTGCAAGCGATGGGCGTCGGGCCGGACACGCTGGTCGGGCTGTGCATGGAGCGGTCGTTGGAGATGATGGTCGGGCTGTTGGCGATTCTCAAGGCGGGCGGAGCGTATGTGCCGCTCGATCCGACCTATCCGCAAGAGCGCCTCGCGTTTATCCTGCAGGACGCGGAGGCGGCGGTGTTGGTGACCCAGCCGCATCTGGTGGCGAGGTTGCCGCAGCAGCAGGGGCAGGTATTGGAGCTGGAGACGACGTTTGCAGCGGTCGCGCAGGAGTTGACGAGCAACCCGACTTCGGATGTGCAGGCGGACAACCTCGCCTATATGATCTATACTTCCGGCTCGACGGGGCAGCCCAAAGGCGTGATGGTGGAGCATCGCAATGCGGTGAACTTCTTTGCGGGGATGGATCAGCGGGTAGGGCGACAGGAGCAGGATACGTTGCTGGCCGTCACCTCGATCTGTTTTGACATCTCGGTGCTCGAACTGTTCTGGACGCTGACACGGGGGCTGAAGGTCGTGTTGCTGTCGGAACAGGCGGCGTCGGGGGGGCTTGGGAAGGCTGCTTCCCGTGCAAGCAAAGCGAGCCAAGCCACGAAAGCGATGCAATTTTCCCTGTTCTACTTCGCCAGCGATGAAAACGAGGACGAAGACGACAAATACCGCCTGTTGATCGAAGGGGCGAAGTTCGCCGATCGGAACGGCTTCTCCGCCGTTTGGACACCGGAGCGGCATTTCCACAAGTTCGGCGGGTTGTACCCCAGCCCGGCGGTGATCGGCGGGGCGTTGTCGATGGTGACGGAGCGGATCAAGTTGCGCTCCGGCTCGGTCGTGCTGCCTCTGCACAGCCCGATTCGCGTGGCGGAGGACTGGTCGGTCGTCGATAACTTGTCCCGTGGTCGCGTCGAGCTGTCGTTTGCGTCCGGCTGGCATGCGGATGACTTTGTGTTCCGGCCGCAGAACTACGAAGATCGCTCGAACGTGATGTTCCGCGACATTGAGACGGTGAAGAAGCTGTGGCGCGGGGAACCCGTGTCGTTTACGGGCGGGGGTGGCCATGAGCTGGACGTACGGACGTTGCCGCGCCCCGTGCAGTCCGAACTGCCCGTCTGGGTGACGTCCGGCGGCAATATCGCCACGTTCCGCCGCGCGGGGGAGATCGGGGCGAATGTGCTGACCCACTTGCTCGGCCAGTCGGTGGAGGATCTCGCGGAGAAGATCGCCGCGTACCGAGAGGCGTTGCAGGCGAACGGATTCGATCCCGAGGCGGGGCAAGTGGCGCTGATGCTGCACACCTATGTCGATCAGGATATGGACGTGGTGCGGGAGAAGGTTCGCGAGCCGTTTATTCAGTATTTGCGTTCGTCGTTCGGGTTGGTGGAGAACTTGGTGCGCAGTTTGCAGCTCGACATCGACTTGGAGAACATGACGGACGCGGATCGCGATGCGGTGCTGGCGTTTTCGTTTGAGCGTTATTTTGAGACGAGCGGGTTGTTTGGCACGCCGGAATCGTGTGCTGTGATGGTGGCGCGTTTGCAGGCGGTCGGGGTGGATGAGGTCGCTTGCTTGGTGGATTTCGGCGTCGATTCGACGTCGGTGCTGGCTTCGCTGGAGCATCTGAGCGCGTTGCGTGAGCGGTGTGAGTGGGAACGTGCGGAAACCGCGCAGGAACAAGGCGAGTTGGCGATCGATCCGTACACGCTTGCGGTTCAGGCGGAGAAGCAGGGAGCGACGCTGTTGCAGTGTACGCCGTCGCTGATGAAAATCTTGAGTGCTGATGTGAAGAACCTGACCGCGTTGCGTGGGTTGCGTGCTCTTCTGCTCGGCGGGGAAGCGCTCGATCAGGCGTTTGCCAAGCAGGTAAAAGCCGCGCTGCCCGACACGCGACTGCTCAACATGTACGGCCCGACGGAAGCGACCGTGTGGGCGACGACGGCTGAGATCGGGACAGCAGAGGACGACTTTGCGATCACGATAGGACGCCCCTTAGCGAATATGAAGACGTATCTTCTTGACGAGCACCTGCAACCTGTTCCGGTCGGGTTGCCCGGTGAATTGCATATCGGAGGTCTGGGCGTGGCGCGAGGCTATCACAAGTGTCCGGAACTGACGGCCGAACGGTTTGTCCGCAACCCGTTTGCCGCGGATCGGCACGAACTCATTTATAAAACAGGCGACCTTGCTTCTTACTTGCCGGATGGACGGATCAAATTCCTCGGCCGCATCGACCACCAAGTGAAGGTGCGCGGCTTCCGCATCGAGTTGGGGGAGATCGAGACCGCCCTCACAAGTCATGCTGGGGTAAAAGAGGCGGTGGTGATCGACCGGACGGATGCTTCGGGAGCGACGTACCTTGTGGCGTACCTCGTAGAAAACTCAACGGTCGGAAGATCAGCGAGAGAGACATCCTCTGTGACAGGAACAGCAGCAAGAACGACAGCAGGTGCACAAGTAGATACACAAGCAGGTGCAACTCGGGAACAGACCTTACGCACACACCTCCAAGCCACCTTGCCCGACTACATGGTGCCTTCCGCATTCGTGTTCCTCGACCGCCTGCCGCTCACTCCGAACGACAAGGTCGACCGCAAAGCCCTGCCCGATCCGCAGGCGCAACCGCGACCGAAAGCGACCGCTCATTACGCGGCACCGCAAAGCGAACTGGAACAGACGGTCGCCGCGATCTGGCAAGAGGTGCTGCAACGCGACCAAGTCGGTATCCACGACAACTTTTTCGAAATCGGCGGGCATTCGCTGCAAGTCGTGCAGATGCACGGCAAGCTGAAAGAACGCCTGCACCTCGACATCCCGGTCGTCGAGCTGTTCCAGTTCCCGACCGTCGCGATGCTGGCGAAACATCTCGGCCAAGCGCAAACCGCCGCCGGGCAAACGCCTACGGCTCCGGCGACGCAACGCGCCCAAGAGCGAGCCGCCACTCGTCGCGAACAGCTCCAACAGCGTCGCCAAGCATCTCGCGGTACGCGCAGACGATAAGCTCTCTCTCAGGAAAGGATGGAACTCACAAACATGACTCAACCGACTTCCGATCGACAAAACGACATCGCCATCATCGGCATGTCCGGCCGCTTTCCCGGTGCGGCGACGGTGGAGGCGTTCTGGAAGAACCTCTGCCAAGGCGTCGAATCGATCACGCCGCTGACCGATGACGAACTGCTGGCGGCGGGGGTGGAGCGCGATCTGCTCGACCATCCCGACTACGTGAAAGCGGGAGCGTTTCTGGAGAACATCGAGGAATGGGACGCCGCTTTCTTCAACGTCTCGCCGGCGGAAGCGCGGGTCACCGATCCGCAGCACCGCCTGTTCCTCGAATGCGCATGGGAGGCGATGGAGGTGGCGGGCTATGACACCGCCCGCTACGAAGGCATCGTGTCCGTCTTCGCCGGAGCCGGGTTCAACCGCTACCTGCTGGCGAACCTGATCGGCAACCCCGCGTTGGAAGGGCTCGACGATACGACCTTGATGATCGCCAACGACAACAACTTCATCGCGACTCGCGTTTCCTATAAGTTGAACCTCAAAGGGGCGGGCTTGACCGTCCAAACCGCCTGCTCCACCTCGCTGGTGGCGATCCACACCGCCTGCCAAAGCCTGCTCAACGGCGAATGCGACATCGCGCTGGCGGGAGCGGCTTCGATCGCCGTGCCGCACAAGACGGGCTACCTGTATCGCGAAGGCGGCGTCGCTTCGCCGGACGGTCAGGTCCGCGCATTCGACGCCGGGGCAAACGGCTCCGTGTTTGGCAGCGGCGTCGGCGTGGTTGTGCTCAAGCGCCTGGAAGACGCGCTGGCTGACGGCGACACCGTCTATGCGGTCGTCAAAGGATCGGCCGTCAACAACGACGGCTCGCACAAAGTCAGCTACACCGCCCCGAGCATCGAAGCGCAAGCGGAGGTGATCGCCGAAGCGCAAGCGCTGGCGAACGTCGCGCCCGAGTCGGTCAGCTACATCGAAACGCACGGAACGGGTACGCTGATCGGCGATCCGATGGAGATCACCGCCCTGAACACCGTCTTCCAAGAAGCCACGGATCGAACAGGGTACTGCGCCATCGGCTCTCTAAAGACGAACGTCGGTCACCTCGACGTCGCTTCCGGCGTGTCCGGCCTGATCAAAACCTCGTTGATGCTAAAAGAGGGCGTGTTACCGGCTTCCCTGCACTACGAGCAGGCCAACCCGCAGATCGACTTCGCGAACTCGCCTTTTTACGTGAACACGGAGTTGAAACAGTGGGAGACGCAGGGCGAGCCGCGTCGAGCGGGCCTTTCCTCCTTTGGCTTCGGGGGCACCAATGCGCATGTCGTGATGGAACAGCCGCCCGAACTCGAACCGAACGACCCTGCGCGTCCGTGGCAGCTCTTGCTCCTGTCCGCGAAGACGGAGACGGCGTTGGAAGCGATGACCGACCGTCTGCAAGAGGGGCTGGCGCAACGAGACGACCTCGACATCGCCGACGCCGCTTACACCCTGCAAACGGGCCGTCGCCAGTTCACGCACCGCCGTGCCGTGCTGGTGCAAGACTTGCAGGAAGCACAAGAAATCCTGTCCGCCCGCGATCATAAGCGCATGTGGAGCGGCTTGCATGACGACACCTCCCGTTCCGTGGCGTTTCTGTTCTCGGGCACGGGGGCGCAATACCCGAACATGGGGCGCGAGTTGTATGACACAGAGCCCCTTTTTCAAGAACGGATCGATTTGTGTTGTGACCTGTTGCGACCGCATCTCGGCTATGACCTGCGCGAGATCCTGTTCCCGGATGACGAGGCGGGGGAAGCGCGGGCGACGGTGGAGTTGAAACAGACGTCGACGGCGCAGATCTCGCTGTTCGTGATCGAATACGCGCTGAGCCGGTTGTTGTTGGAATGGGGCGTTGTGCCGCAAGCGGCGATCGGGCATTCGGTCGGGGAGTATGCGGCGGCGACGGTGGCGGGCGTGTTTGCGCTGGAAGATGCGTTGCAACTGGTCGTCAAGCGAGGCGAGCTGTTCAACAAGATGCCGCAGGGCGCGATGCTCGCCGTCAACATGACGGAAGCGGAGATCCTGCCGCTGATGGGGCCGGAGCTGAACCTCGGCGCGATCAACGAGGACCAGCAGGTCGTCGTGTCGGGCACGGTGGAGGCGATTGAAGGGTTGGAGGCGCAACTGCGCGCTCGCGACATCCGCGTCTCCCGCGTCAACGTCGACCGGGCCGCTCATTCGTTTATGCTCGACGAGGTGTTGGCGGAGTTCCGACAGATGGTCGCTCGTTTTGCATTGCAAGCGCCGAGCCTGCCGTTCGTCTCCAACGTGACGGGGACATGGATCACGCCGGAGCAAGCCGTTTCCCCGGAATATTGGGCGCAACATTTGCGCCACACGGTGCGCTTTCATGACGGCCTGACTACTTTGGCCGCCGATCCGAACCTGATCGCGCTGGAGATCGGGCCTGGCAACACGCTCAGTTCGATGGCACAGCGCACCTCGTTGAAAAGCCACCTCAACCTGTCCACGCTGCCATCGCTGCAACAGAAGCGGCAGGGAGAGGCGTTCTCCGACCTGCCGTTCCTGCTGACGACCGTCGGCAAACTGTGGCTCGGCGGGATCACGCCCGACTGGTACGGGTTCTATGGGGAAGAGCGACGGCGTCGGGTGCCGCTACCTACGTATCCTTTTGAACGACAGCGGTATTGGGTGGATCGGGAGGCAGGAGCATCGGCTGCTACCGCGCTGGCCGGTCAAAAACCGCGTTCGACGCAGGACTGGTTCTATACGCCCGTCTGGAAGCAGACCCCGGCCCTCGCCTGTGATTCGGAAAAAGAGTTCGTGTCGAGCAAGCGTTGGTTGCTGTTCCTCGACGAGGGCGGCTACGGCGCGAGACTGGCTTCTCGCTTGCAGGAGTTGGGGCAGGAGGTCTTCACCGTGCGGATGGGGGATTCGTTTGCTCAGACAGGGGAACGCGCTTATGAGATCAACCCGCAGACGTACCTCGACTACGACGCGTTGATGAATGCGATCGGCGGAGGAGGTCAATCGATCGATCGCGTGTTGCACATGTGGAGCCTGACACCGCCGGGCTCCGGCATCACGGGGCCGGAAGCGTTTGCGGAGCAGCAGGCGAGCGGGTTTGACAGCGTTCTGCTGGTCACCAAAGCGATCGCCAACCACGGACAGATCGATCCGCTCGACCTCTGGGTGCTGGGCAACCATCTGGTCGCGCTCGATTCACGCGACGCGCTGATGCCGGAAAAAGCGCCGTTGCTCGGCGCGTGCAAGGTGATTCCGCAGGAGGTGGACGCGATCACGGCGCGGGTGATCGATGTGTGCCTGCCCAAGGCGAACAGCAAGCAGGAACAGGTGTTGTTCGAGCAATGGCTGACCGAATTTGCTCGCCAGCCGCAAGACCGCCTGATCGCCTATCGCGGTCGCCAGCGGTTCGTGCAGACGTTCGAGAGCCTAGACGTGCAAAAGGCGACAGATCGCCCGCCGCGCTTGCGTGAACAGGGTGTCTACCTGATCACGGGAGGACTCGGGTTCATCGGCAGTCGTCTTGCCACGTACCTTGCGAAGACGGTGCAAGCGAAGCTTGTCCTCACGGGACGGACACCTTTACCTCCTCGTGAGGAGTGGGAGAAGACAGAGGTTGACGACGAGATCGCACAGCGAATCTCTCTCGTTCAAGAACTGGAACGCTACGGCAGCGAGGTCCTATACGTGACCGCTGAGGCAACCGACGAAGACGCGATGCTCGAAGCGATCCGACAAACCCACGCCCGGTTCGGCGACCTGCACGGCGTCATTCACGCCGCGTCCGTCTTCGAACCGGATGCCTTCGCCGTGTTGCAAGATTCGCCGCTGCAAGCGTCCAATCCGCATGTACCGACACAAGTCTACGGCACATACGTGCTGGAACAAGCGCTCTCCGAACAGGAACTCGACTTTTGCCTGCTGATCTCCGCACTCACCACCGTGCTCGGCGGTCTCGGCTTCCTGTCGCACGCCGCAGCCTATGCGTTCCAAGACGCATTCGCCCAGCAGACGAACGAGCACAGCGCCTTCCCGTGGATCGTCGCCAACTTGGACGACAAGATTCTCGAACAGGCGGAGGAGATCTGTGACTATGTGCTGTCGACGGAGGGCATCGATACTTTTGTCGTCTCCCATGACGATTTGACGGTCAGCTTGAAAAAGTGGATCACCTTCGAACGGGAAGCGGAAACAAGCGACACCGCCTCCACCCAAGCTACTTCGGCTCGCCCGAACATCGGCACGACCTACGTCGCCCCGCGCGACGAGACGGAAGAGCGGATCGCCGCGTTCTGGGAGGAGATCTTGGGCATCGACCAAGTGGGCATGCGCGACAACTTCTTCGACCTCGGCGGCAACTCCCTGCTCGCCACCCAACTGTCCACCCGCTTGAAAGCGTCGTTCGAAATCGACCTGCCCCTGCGCATCATCTTCGAGACGGGCACGATCGAAGAGCTGTCCGTCGTGATCGAAGAAATGCTGATCCGACAGATTCTGGAGGGAACTTATGAGTAAGCGTGCAAGCCTTGAAGCCATGCGGAAAAAACTGTCCCCCGAGCAACTGGCGCTGTTGGAGCAGCGCCTGCGGGGCAAAGACATCGTCGCCGTACAGGAGCAGGAGATTCCCAAACGGGCTCAAGAAGGCCCGTCTCCTTTGTCATTCGCCCAACAACGCCAGTGGTTTCTCTCGCAACTGGAACCGGAGAGCCCGGCTTACAATATCTTTTTCGCCATCGAGTTAAATGGTGCGCTGCGCATCGACGTGCTGGAGCGCAGTTTCTACGAAGTGATCCAGCGGCATGAATCGTTACGCACCTCCTTCACCGCCGAGTCGGAAGCGGGGGAGGCGGTGCAGGTGATCGCTCAGGCGACGCCGTTTCCCTTGCCGCTTGTCGAGTTGCAGGATCTGCCTGAACGGGAGAAGCATGAGCAGGTCGAGCGCTTGGCTCGTCAGGAAGCGCGTACTCCTTTTGACCTGACAGAAGACCGCCTGATCCGCGCCCGCCTGCTGAAGTTGAGCGAAGTCGAGCACATCCTGTTGCTGACCCAGCATCATATCGTCACCGACGGCTGGTCGCTCGGCGTGCTGATCACGGAAATGGCCGCTTTCTACGACGCGTTTGTCAGCGGCAACCGCCCGCAGGTGCCGGAGTTGTCGATTCAGTATGCGGACTTCGCGCTCTGGCAACGGGAGTGGTTTCAAGGGGAAGAGCTTCGCAAACAGCTCGATTACTGGAAAGGCAAGTTGGGCGGCTCTCTGCCCGTGCTCCAACTGCCGACCGACTTCCCGCGCCCGCCGATGCAGACCGACAACGGCGCACGGCGCAAATTCCTGATCCCGCAAGCCTTGCTCGACAAGTTGGAACAGATCGGGCGCCAAGCGGGAGCGACGCTGTTCATGACCCTGCTCACGGCGTTCAACACGTTTCTATACCGCTATACGGGGCAGGAGGACCTGCTCGTCGGCACCCCGATTGCCGGGCGCAACCGTGCGCAGTTGGAGCCGCTGATCGGCTTTTTCGTCAACACGCTGGTCATGCGTTCCGACCTCTCGGGAGACCCGACGTTTGGCGAGCTGTTGGCAAGGGTGAAGGACACGGCCAACGAAGCGTACGCTCATCAGGATTTACCGTTCGAAACGCTGGTGCAGGAAGTGCAACCGGCCCGCAACGCGAGCTACTCGCCGATCTTCCAAGTGATGATGACGCTCAACCCGCCGGTTCCTGCCATCGAGTTGCAAGGTCTGACCATGCGCGTGCTCGACATGGCGGGCGGGACGTCGAAGTTCGACCTCCTGTTGGAATTGGAAGAGGTGGAAGCGGGGATGACGGCGGTGTTCGAGTACAACACCGACCTGTATGCCTCCACTACGATTGAGCGAATGGAGCAACATTTCCTGAACTTGTTGGCGGCGATTGCCAAGCATCCCGAGCAGAAGCTGTGGGAGCTGTCGTTGCTGGACGAAGCGGAGCGCGAGCAACTGCTCTACGGCTGGAACGACACCGAAACGGCTTTCCCGCGAGACAAGGTGCTGCACACCCTGTTCGAAGAGCAGGCGGCCCGCACGCCGGAACGGGTGGCGGCCGTGTATGGCGAGCAGGAACTGACGTACGGCGACCTCGAAGCCCAGTCCAACCGTTTGGCGCACCATCTCCTGACGCTTGGCGTAGGGCCGGACGTGCCGGTTGGCCTGTGCATGGAGCGTTCCTTGGACATGGTGATCGGATTGCTCGCGATCTTGAAGGCGGGCGGTGCCTATGTGCCGCTCGACAGCGACGCACCGCCCGCTCGGATCGCGCAGGTGCTGGAAGATGCCCAAGCGCCGGTGTGTTTGACACTGGCGCATTTGCAGGAAAAAATACCGTTGTCCGTGACCGCCGTGCTCGCTTCCGAGCAGGAGTTGGCGACCGTGACGGCTCACTACCCGGACACCAAGCCGGACGTCGCAGTCACATCCGACCACCTCGTCTCGATCTACTACACCTCCGGCTCGACGGGCAAACCGAAAGGCGTGTCCTCCACGCACGAAGGCTGGGTCAACCGCATGTGCTGGATGCAAAACCGACACGACCTGCAGCCGGAGGAAACGGTGCTCCAGAAGACCACGTTGACGTTTGACGATGCGGCGGTGGAGTTCTTCTGGCCGCTGATGGTCGGGGCGCGGATCGCCCTGCTCGAACCCGATCTGCACAAAGACCCGCGTGCGATCATCGACGCGACGATTCGCTACCAAGCGGCGGTCGTGCAGTTCGTGCCGAGCATGTTGACGCTGGTGCTCGACGCGTTGGCGCCGCAGGATGCGGAGGGGATCAAGTGCCTGCGCGTGCTCGTCTCCTCCGGCGAAGCGCTGCGCTCCGATGTCGTGCGCAAATTTTTCCAAAAGTTGACCCATCGCCCCTGCATCTTGACCAACACGTGGGGCGCGACCGAAGTGTCGATCGACTCCACGATCCATATCGTCACGGAAGCGGACGGAGTGGGGGACGCGATTACATCGGTGGGTCGTCCGATCGACAACAACACCTGCTACGTACTCGACGCCCACTTGCAACCGGTTCCGGTCGGCGTGGCGGGCGACTTGTACCTCGGCGGCATCGGGCTCGCTCGCGACTACCTGAACGATCCCGAGCGTACGTTGAAGGCGTTCATCCCGAATCCGTACCGC
>DASTWJ010000114.1:0-4633 GCA_035776695.1 Bacilli bacterium | reverse complement strand
GCGAGGCACTTGGGTAAGCGGAAGGGAAGGTATATCCGGAGCGGCGAGATTTGAACGAGAATCCCGACCGCCGTCACACAATCAGAGGGATTCGAGTTCTCCCGAGCCCGGAGGATATACCTTCCCTGTAGCGGCTAGAAGGCACTCCAAGCACCTCCATCACAGCCAGATAGCTTTAAGATTAGGCAAAAAAGAAGGAACACCGCCGCTTTTCCCACATAGAATAGAAGATAGAAATGACCTCCCCAAGGCCGATCGGCACACCGGCAAACGGGCCAGCCACAGTGGAGGTCATTTTTTTATTGAGGCACAGAAAAAATAGGCAAGAAAACGCGCGGAAGTGGTGGAGCAACGCCACTTTTTCCTACATAAGATAGAAGCAAGAAACGACCTTCCAAAGGCCCCTCGGCACTCCAGCCACCCCGGCCAGCTAAGAGAAGGTCGTTTTTTCAGTACCCTGATCGAAAGTTCTCTACTTCTTCACCGGAATACTCATCTCAAACGAGAACACATCCTGCGGATCATACTTCCCCTTCACTTCCTTCAACCGCTCAAAACCCCCTCCATAATAACTCACATCCCGATCCGCAATACCCGTATCCATGAAATTCACAAACGCACCTTCCGTATACGACAACATCGCCGTCCGGAACCGTTCCACCCACTCGATATTCCGCTGATCCTCCTGCTCTTCAAACCAAAACGCCTGCAACTGCAGCACCATCTTCTTGTCCCGATGCGCAAACGCCGCCTCCCTCGGTTTCGCCATCTCGCCACCCAGCGAGTGGATACTCAAAAAACTCGCCTCCGAAGGACACCCTTCCAAATAGGCCAAAATCGTCTCCACCGCAGGCTCCCCAAACGGCTCCCTCCCAAAAGAAGACGTGATCTTATACCGCGGCGGCTCGCCACCCGCATCCTCCGTCTTCCGATAATGCACCGTAAACTTATGCGGTCGTACATCAGCTGCCTGCTGCACCAACTGCACCTGCTTCATCAACGGCAACACATCCGGCGTGGTAGCGGCCAGCCCCATCGACTGCGCCAGCTTCTCCCACGCCTCTTCATCGATGCTATACAACTCCCCGGCAAAATGCTTCACCGCGTCCAGATAATCCACCCATTTCACCGTCACATCCACCGGGCACCCGATCCGAGTCAGCGGTTCCAGCACCGGCATCAACTCCTGCGACGTTCCGACAAACTGCCCGATCGCCACCACACTGTCCGAGTTTTTTGTCGGGTCCTGACTCTTCGCATGAAACCGAATATACGACGTCAAGCGGTTATCCGTTTCCGGCGCCCACTTCGTCCAGAACTTGATCACCTCGGCCATATCCTCCCACGCCCACGTGATTGAGAAAATCGCCACCTTGTCAATCGGGTGGAGCTTGAACTTGTAGCGGGTGACGACACCGAAATTGCCACCACCGCCGCCTTTTAACGCCCAAAGCAGATCGCGGTGCTCATTGTCTGCCGTTGCCACAACCGTCTGACCGTCAGCTGTCACCACCGTTGCTTCCAGCAAACTGTCACACGTCAGCCCCATCAACCGGTGGGACAACCCGACACCGCCGCCTTGGGTCAAACCGGCGATCGAAACGGGCGGGCACGTGCCGCCGGGGATCGTGTACCCATGCTCGAACAACTCCTGATACACATGCGCCAACTTTGCCCCCGTCTGAATCTCCGCCGTTTCGGTGGTCTGATCCACCGTGATCGTCTTCATCTGCGACACATCGAGGATCACCGCATGATCGGCCGTACACAATCCGTCATAATTGTGCCGCCCGCTGCGCATCCGAATCGGGAACTTGTGATGCACCGCCCAGCGCACTGCGTTCTCCACATCCTCCTCCCGCTCACAAAACACGATCACCTGCGGCCACGTATCGATCCGCTTGTTATCGATCAACCGGTCCTCCGCGTACCCTTCATTGCCCGGATACACCACGTTCCCTGTCAAAACAGGCGCTTTATTCACCATCCCAAACTCCTCCTCATTCCAAGTTCCAAGTCAAAACATAAGACCTCGTTAAAACCCTAATTTCAACACCAACCGACAAACTCCTTCGCCCACAAAAAAGAGGACCTCGTCCCAACTACTCGGACCAGATCCCCTTTTGCAAAAAATGTTCGTGGTGAGTCACTCTTACACGCGACTTATGCTTGCTCGCTCATCGCCTCTTCAAACGCCTTCGTCACTTGCTCAAACTCCTCATCGCTCTCGATGGCCGCCATCTCGCCATCCGCTTCCACGCGCAGGAAGAACACATCGACATCATCTTCTTCCCCGGTCTCTTCCAGATCCTGCACCAAACTCACCGCGATATACGTGTGCTCGCCGAGCTCCATCTTGCCGAGCACCTCAACGTCTTGCTCCTCTTCATTCTCATCGACGAGGGCGAACACTTCGCCCACTTCCAATTTTTCTTGTTCCATGGCTTTGGCCTCCTATCTTCACGATACAAATCCAGTACGTTTATCAGTGTGCCTTGTCAGGAGACTTTTTACCCCAACGGAATCCACTGCTTTATCGGCAGCGCTTCGTCCGTCGGATCATACACGCCGACATAGACAACGCCATCATCCTGATGCTCGGCATAATGCAGCAACGAGGCGCGCGTGGTCGGGATCACGTCCTTGTCTTGCCACCCGTCGTGGGGGAGCCAAGTGAACACACCTTCCTCCGTCTGGGCCACCTCGCGTTGCTCCGTCTCGCCAAAATACACGTAGGTCTGCCAGAAAGCGCCGTCTTTCTGCCGGAGAATCACATATTTCAGGCGGAAGTTCGTGATCCGGTCCTCCGTGATGCCCGTCTCCTCGCGTACCTCGCGCAAGGCGGCGGCTCGCAGGGCGTTGTGCTCGCCGGGGTCGACCTTGCCGCCGGCGCCGGACCAGACGCCCGGAAAGATCTTCTTCTTCTCGCTGCGGTGCAAGAACAGCAGATCATCGCCATGCTGCAAAAACACCACCGTCATCGGAAACAAGCGGTTCATCTCCTGGTGCACGCATTTTCGCCTCCCACCTTTTTCCTCAAACCACTCTATTCGGCATGGGTGCGTGCATCCCTCCTCGAAACGCAAGCAAACGCGCAAGAAAAGTAGATTCGGCAAATGCAGACGTGCGCCACCTAGATTAGAACCGTTATTTGTTTTCGTTTGTTTGGATATACTCATTGTAACCGTGGCGCGAACATGGTAAGATAACTCTTGTCGCCGCGAGAGACATGCGGTTGATGAAGGACGAAGCGTCCTTGTTTCGAGCCATTAGCTCAGTTGGTAGAGCACCTGACTTTTAATCAGGGTGTCGAAGGTTCAAGTCCTTCATGGCTCACCATACAATAAAATATCGCAGAGACATGTGCGGTGATCGCGCCGCGCCCTTCGAGGTGCGGTGAGGAAAGTCCATGCTCGCCCGGGCTGCGATGCCCGGAGTTCGGATGCCTGACCAATCAATAAGTCAGGGCAGCCTGCAAAGGCTGACGGCGGCGAAACGAGCTAAGTCCTTCGGGATATGTTCCGATTAGCCTGAAAGTGCCACAGTGACGGAGTCTCCCTGGAAACGGGGAGAGTGGAACGCGGCAAACCCCATCTGCGAGAAACCCAAATTACGGTCGGGGAACTGCTCCTAGGGAATTGAACCGAAGAGCGGACCTACCCTCACAAGGGGTGGGTAGATAGATGATTACCACTTGCAGTGCGAGGCCTGATCAGCCGTTTGGAGCACGGAGCAACAAAACATGGCTTACAACAGTCTCTGCATCTTGATTTTGCCGACATAGCTCAATTGGTAGAGCAACTGATTTGTAATCAGTAGGTTACGGGTTCAATTCCTGTTGTCGGCACCATTCTTGCCGGAGTGATGGAATTGGCATACGTGCACGACTCAAAATCGTGATTTTGTGGGTTCGAGTCCCACCTCCGGCACCATATGATCGGAATGTAGCGCAGCTTGGTAGCGCGCACGCTTCGGGAGCGTGAGGTCCAGGGTTCGAATCCCTGCATTCCGACCAACTGATCAAGAGCTGTCCTTGGTTGTAACAAGACCGAGGACGGCTCTTTTTTTGTAAATAAATATGTGGAGAAGGTGAGGAAACGGCGAGAACGAGAGAGAATCGGGTGCTGGGCGAAGAAAAAGTCGATTTTTGTCGTAGTATGCGCGTTAGGTGTTGTTGTGATTCGCGCGGCCGAATGATAAGATAACTCTTGTCGCCGCGAGACGGGGCGAATGAAAACGACTGAAATTCGTATCGGAATGTAGCGCAGCTTGGTAGCGCGCACGCTTCGGGAGCGTGAGGTCCAGGGTTCGAATCCCTGCATTCCGACCACGCAAAGAGTGACCCTTGACCGCAGATGTCGGGGGTTGCTCTTTTCTTTCTGTGACGTCGAATGATCATTTGTTTGGAAGTAGTAAAAAATACTACTTGCACAAAATGATTCGATGTGATATATTATTACTTGTCGCCGCGAGACACTGCGGTAACAACTTAGATTGATCCTTGAAAACTAAACGAGTGAAACGAGATCGATTCGAGTCAGAGAACCAACTTTTATTGAGAGTTTGATCCTGGCTCAGGACGAACGCTGGCGGCGTGCCTAATACATGCAAGTCGAGCGAAGCGGAGAGAGCT
>DASTWJ010000113.1:0-12616 GCA_035776695.1 Bacilli bacterium | reverse complement strand
GCGTTGTACTTTATCGCCTTGTTCTGGCCGCTGTGGGGGGATATGAACTTCCTGCACGCGCTGGTGCTCGGGGTGATCATCTCGGTGATCGGGTATCTGACCGACTTGGTCGTGCCGCGGGCGATGAACAACATCGTCGCCGTGTTTCTCGACTTCGCCTTGGCGACTCTGGTCGTCTACCTCGGCAACTATTTCCTGCCGGGCTACTACGCGTCGTGGACGTTTTCGCTGATCGTCGGCTTTCTGGTGGCGGGTGTGGAGATGTTCTATCATCCGCAGTTCATCCGCAAATCGAACGAACCGGTTCGCGAAGACGACCCCAAACGTTAACAGCGTTTGGGGTTTTGCCTTGTTGCATTTGCAAGGCGCGTGTACTATACTAAGTAGCAAGTTCAATCCCATACTTCGCCAAATAGCGATGCAGGAGAGAGTACGCGCGACGTTGCGTGCAGGGAGAGGGGTGCCGTAGACTGCAAGCCCCCTTACGTCAGACCCGCGCCGAAGTTCACTCCGAAGCTGCAAGCCTGAAGGGCTCCCTCGGCACGAACCTTTTTGCCGAATGAGCTTGGGTAGGGGTTGCCGGTGCGACCAACCGCGCCGTTATCTCAAGGAAGTGGAACAGAGGGGCTTTTTTGTGATCTCTTTGTTCAAAAAGGGTGGTACCGCGAAGATCTTTCGTCCCTTGCCGGATGAGAGGTCTTTTTTTATTTTGTTTGGTGGTAGAGAGATCAAGGAGGGAACCAGAATGAAAGAGCAGCTTCTCGAATTGAAGGAGCGCGCCCTGGCGGCGATTCAAGACAAACAGAGCCTGCAGGAGCTGAGCGAGTGGAAAGTGCAGGTGTTCGGCAAGAAGGGCGAGTTGAGCCAGATTCAGCGCGGCATGGGGAAATTAACTCCGGAGGAGCGCCCGGTGATCGGCCAGTTGGTCAACGAGGTGCGCACGGCGCTGGAGGAGGCACATGACGCCAAAGAAGCGGAGTTCAAGCGGGCGGAGTTGAACAAGCGCCTCGCGAGCGAAGCGGTCGACGTCACCTTGCCGGGGCGCAAGGTCGAGCTCGGCAGCGAACATCCGCTACACCGCGTGATCCGCGACATCGAGGAGATCTTCCTCGGTATGGGCTTCCAAGTGGCGGAAGGCCCGGAAGTCGAGTACGACTACTACAACTTCGAGGCACTCAACGTCCCGAAAAACCACCCGGCTCGCGACATGCAGGATACGTTCTACATCACGGAGGACATCCTGATGCGCACCCAAACTTCGCCGGTGCAAGCGCGCACGCTGCAAGCGATGGTGGAAAAAGCGAAGGCGACCGGGCAGGAACATCCCGATCCGGTGCGCGTGATCGTGCCGGGGCGTGTGTATCGCCGCGACGATGACGACCCGACCCACTCCCATGCGTTCATGCAGATCGAAGGGCTGGTCGTCGACCGCAACATCTCGATGAGCGATCTGAAAGGCGTGATCTTAAGTTTCGCTCGCCAGATCTTCGGCGAAGATGTCAACATCCGCCTGCGTCCGTCGTTCTTCCCGTTCACGGAGCCGTCGACCGAAGCGGACGCGACCTGCTTCAACTGCGGCGGCGACGGATGCCGGATCTGCAAGCACACCGGCTGGATCGAGATCCTCGGCGCGGGGATGGTGCATCCGTACGTGCTGGAAGCGGCCGGCTATGATTCGGAGGAGTTCCAAGGCTTTGCGTTCGGCATGGGCGTCGAGCGCGTGGCGATGCGCCGCTACGGCATCGAGGACATCCGCCATTTTTACCAAAACGATGTGCGGTTGATGTCGAGCCTCAAGGCGCGGATCTAGTCGAGGAACTACTTACGGAGAGCACGGGAGGGAATCACAATGAAAATCAGCTACCAATGGCTGCGTGACTATATCGAGATCGAGGATCTGACCGCCGAGCAGATCGGCGCGAAATTGACCGAAGGCGGGATCGAAGTGGAAGTCTTCACCCCGCTGAACCAAGGCGTGACCGGCGTCGTCGTCGGCCACGTGTTGGAAACGCGCCCGCATGAAAATGCGGACAAACTCCGCGTCTGCACTATCGATGCGGGCACGGGCGAGCACCTGCAGATCGTCTGCGGCGCCCCGAACGTCGCGCCGGGACAGAAGGTGCCGGTCGCCGTGGTCGGCTCCGTTCTGCCGGGCGACTTCAAGATCAAGAAGGCGAAACTGCGCGGCGTCGAGTCGCACGGGATGCTCTGCTCCGCGAAGGAGATCGGGATGGATGTGAAGCTGCTGCCGAAAGAGCAGACGGAAGGCTTGTACATCCTGCCGGAAGACGCACCGATCGGCACCGACATCCCGGAGTATCTGTACCTGAACGACATCGTCTTCGAGCTCGACCTGACGCCGAACCGCTCGGATTGCCTGAACTACCGCGGGGTGGCGTATGAACTGGCGGCGTTGTTGGATCGTCCGCTCAAAGACGAGAAGCTGGCGTACCACGATGTGAGCAACAAGCAAGGGTATGCCAACGCGATCGGCGCGACCCTGCATGACTTGAACGGCGTCGACTTCACGCAACCGTCTCCGGTCAGCGTCAAGGTCGAGTCGGACAACTGCACCAAGTACGCGGCACAAGTGGTGAAGGGACTCACCGTCGGGGAATCCCCGCTCTGGCTGCAAGCGCGTCTCTTGGCGGTCGGCGTGCGCCCGATCAACAACGTCGTCGACGTGACCAACTACGTGATGTTCGAAATGGGGCAGCCGCTCCATGCGTTCGACCTCGACAAAGTGGCGGACAACACGATCATCGTTCGCCAAGCGAATGAGGGCGAGAAGCATGTTACCCTCGACGGCATCGAGCGCAACCTCGACCCGTCGATGCTGGTGATCGCCGACCCGCAGAAGGCGATCGGCTTGGCCGGCGTGATGGGCGGTGAGAACTCGGAAGTGGACGACAACACGACGACGATCGTGCTCGAATCGGCCTACTTCGACCCGGGCACGACCCGCAAGACGGGCAAGGCGCTCGGCCTGTTCTCCGAGGCGCAGAAGCGCTTCGAGAAAGGCATGATCGACCAAGGCATGATCACCCAAGCGCTGCTTCGTGCGGCCCACCTGATCGCCGAGTTGGCAGGCGGCGAAGTGGTCGACATGCCGGTGGAAGTGACGAAGCAACCGATCGAAGGCCACACGCTGGAACTGCGTCTTGAGCGCGTCAACGGACTGCTCGGCACCGCGATCACCGATGAAGAGATGGTCGACGTGTTGCGTCGCCTCGGCTTCGACGTGACCGGCTACAAGGTGGACGGCGTGCATCGCGTCACCGCTCCGACCCGTCGCCCGGATATGCTGCGCGAAGTGGACCTGATCGAAGAGGTAGCCCGCGTCTACGGCTATGACAAGATCCCGGTCACTCTGCCGCAGGGCGCGTACGTCCAAGGGCAACTGACGCCGGCGCAGAAGCTGCGTCATGCGATCCGCGAAGTGTTGATTCACGCAGGGATGACCGAAGCGGTCACCTATACGTTTGCCGCGCCGGGTCACTTGGAGAAATTCGGTCTGCACGGGGAAGAGAAGCTGAACAAGCAACTCGCGCTGCTGCATCCGATGTCCGAAGAGCGCAGCGTCCTGCGCACCCACATGCTGCCGTCCTTGGCGGAAGTGGTGCAGTACAACCGCAACCGCAAGCAGAACGACTTGGCGATCTTCGAGGTAGGCAAAGTGTTCTTCCCGCACGAAGACACCACCCAACTGCCGACGGAGAAGATGCAGGTGGCCGGCATCCTGACCGGCAACTACGGCGCGGCCGGTGTCGGCGAGAAGCGCAACCCGGTTGACTTCTTCACGATCAAAGGCATCGTCGAATCGCTGTTCGACGCGTTGGGCATCCAAGACGTGACCTACGAGCGGATGGAACTGCCGGGCATGCACCCGGGCCGTACGGCGGGCATCCTCAAAGGCGATCTGCCGCTCGGCTTCGTCGGCGCTCTGCATCCGGAAGTGGAAGCGGTGAACGAACTGGCACCGACCTACTATTTCCAACTGGGCTTGGAAGAGTTGCTCGAAGCGATGAAAGACCGCTCCCAGACCGTCAAGTCCCTGCCGAAGTTCCCGGCGATGGGTCGCGACATCGCGCTGCTCGTCGACGTGGACGTGGCGGCTGGCACGATGCTGGACACGATTCGCGGCGCGGCGGGCGACCTGTTGGAATCGGTTGAGATCTTTGACCTGTACCAAGGCGCACAAGTGCCGGAGGGCAAAAAGTCTGTCGCCTACGCGCTGGTCTACCGCTCGCCGGAGCGCACGTTGACCGACGAGGAAGTCACCGCGCGCCATGAACAAGTGCTGACCGCGCTGAAAGAACGGCACGGCGCTGAACTTCGTTCCTAAGCGGAGAAGGAATTTCCTCGCTTCGGAGCGAAATCAGGAGGGACACCGGAAAGGGGCGAATGTGCCTTGAACAAATATCCGAATGCGAACTCCCAAGTGAATAAGATAAAAGCCGAAATCTACGGCCAAGACTATATGATCAAGGGCCGGGCGTCGATTGACCACCTGCGCCTCGTCGCCATGCTTGTCGACCACAAGATGAAGGAGATCGGCGAAGTCAACTCGCGGCTCGATTTGAATCGAGTCGCCGTGTTGGCGGCGGTCAACATCGCGGATGAATACTTGAAGCTGCGTCAGGAGTACGAGGAGTTGCTGCGCATCCTCGAACAGGCGAACGGCGCTGCGCAGACGGCGGTTGAACAAGAGTGATCGACTGGATCATCATCGGCGCGATTCTTCTCTGTGCCATCAACGGATGGCGCAACGGCTTGATCCGGCAGTTGGTCTCGGTCGTCGCGCTGTTTGTGGCCTTTTTCTTCTCGAAGAATTGGTACTGGGTGCTCACCCCGCTTGTCGCCAAAGTGGTGCCGGAACCGACTTGGGCTCCGGACAACCCGCTGTCCGGCATCTCGTTGACACAGCGGTTGCAAGAGGGCGTGGCTTTTTTGATCATGTTCTTGTTGGTGTTCTTTGTCGTGAAGTTGATCGGGCTGTTGCTCGACTGGGTGGCGAATCTACCGGGCTTGTCCGTGCTCAACCGCGTCAGTGGGCTGGTGCTCGGCGCGGTGTTCGCGATCCTGACGGCCGCCGTGCTGGTGCAGGTGTTGAACATGTTGCCCTATGAGCAACTGCAACAGGGGATCGCCGCATCCAAATTGGCGCAAACGCTTTTGACACGGTTTGATTTCTTCGGCCCGGTCTTGCAGACGCTCTAAACAGACAAAAGCCCCGGGGGACCCGCAGATGGGTCTCCCAGGGCTTTTCTCTATCCGTTTGCTTCGGTTGTTTCGTTGCGCTTGGCTCAGTCGTCGTCGCGCACCCGTTCGGAACGACGGTTGCCGAACACGTTGCCGGACACATCACCGGGGATAAACAGATCGACGATGGCGATCACGGCGGCGGCGATCACGGCACCAAGCAACGTGACCTCCATGCCGGGCACGAACCATTGCGCCACATAGATCACGACGATCGAGGTCAGGAACCCGACGATCCCGCGTCCATAAGGTGCGACGTTGCGGCCGAACATCATTTCCACCAGCCAGCCGATGACGGCGATCACCACCGCCGCGATCAAGGCGCTGGTAAAGGACAAGCGGGAGAAACCGGTGACAAACATCCCGACGAACATCAGAACCAGAGCCGATACGACAAATCGTACGATGGCACCCAAGAATCTCACGAGCGATCACCCTCCTTTGGAAAATAGCTTGCCTTTTAAAGATGTAACAAGTAGCGTACCCGTTTGGCCGAGCTCTTATTCTTGGCAATTGCATGTCCCGTAAAAAGTGATATAATGAGTAGCAATCTCGGGGGTGAAGGAACCATGAATCAACGAGTTCTGCATGTGCTCGAATACGATAAGATACGGGATCAGGTTGTCGGATTCGCCTCTTCTTCGCTCGGCAAAAGACGCGCGGAGGAGTTGGCTCCGACGTCCGATCTCTTTATGGTGGAAGCTTGGCAACAGGAGACGGCCGAAGCGGTGACCGTCTACCGCCTGCGCGGGTTGATTCCGCTCGGCGGCATTCACGACAACCGTGGCCCGGTGCGGCGTGCGGCCCTTGGCGGTTCGCTGAACGCACGGGAGCTGATCGACATCGCTGACACGGTGATGGCCGGACGTCGGCTGCGCAAGTTCCTGCTCGACACGCACGATCAATCGCCGTTGCCGCGGACGATGGAATACTGTGAATCGATCATCGAAGGCCGTGCGCTGGAAGATGCGATTCGCCTAGCGATCGACGACAACGCCGAGGTGCGCGACACCGCCTCGCCGGAACTGCGCCGCATCCGCTCGGAGAAGCGCGGCGCCCAAGTGCGGATCAAAGAAAAAATGGAATCGATCATTCGTTCCTCTTCCTATCAGAAAATGCTCCAAGAGCCGATCATCACCCAGCGCGGCGACCGCTATTGCGTGCCGGTCAAGGTGGAGTATCGCGGCTCTTTTGGTGGTATCGTACACGACCAGTCCGCTTCGGGGAACACGTTGTTCATCGAGCCGCAAGCGGTGGTCGTGTTGGGCAACGCCCTGCGTGAAGCCGAATTGAAAGAAGAGCGGGAAGTGGCGAAGATCCTGCAAGCCCTCTCCGCGCTGGTGGCGCAGGAGGAGGCCGGGTTGCAGAGCAGCTTGGAGGCACTGGCCGAGCTCGACTTTATGTTTGCCAAAGCCAACTACGCCAACCACCTGAAAGCGACCCGCCCGATCATGAACGAAGAAGGCATCGTCCGCGTCAAGCGGGCCCGCCATCCGCTGATCGACCCGCGTGAAGTCGTTCCGTCCGACTTGCGCTTAGGTGAGGAGTTCTCGCAACTGATCATCACCGGGCCGAACACGGGCGGCAAGACGGTCACCCTGAAGACGTTCGGGCTGCTGACCTTGATGGCGATGTCCGGTCTGCACGTGCCGGTTGATGATGACAGCACCCTGTCCACGTTCGACGAAGTGTTTGCCGACATCGGCGATGAGCAGTCGATCGAACAGTCGTTGTCCACGTTCTCCAGCCACATGACCAACATCGTCAAGATCTTGGAGCAGGTCGACTTCCGCTCCTTGGTGCTGTTTGACGAATTGGGTGCAGGCACCGACCCGACGGAAGGGGCGGCGCTGGCGATGGCGATCCTCGACTTCCTCAAGGAGCGCGGCGTACGGACGATCGCCACGACGCACTACAGCGAACTGAAAGCCTACGCCTTGAACGAACCGACGGCGATCAACGCCTCGGTCGAGTTTGACGTGCAGAGCTTGCGTCCGACCTACCGCCTGCTGATCGGCGTGCCTGGGCGTTCGAACGCGTTTGCGATCTCCAAGCGACTGGGGCTTCGCGACGACATCATCGCCGAGGCACAATCCCGCTTGTCGACCGAAGAAGTGCAAGTCGATCAGATGATCCGCAAACTGGAGCAAAACCAACTGATCGCCGAGCGCGAGCGGCGAGAAGCGGAGCAACTGCGTCGCGAGCTGGCCCAGGCCAAGGCTGAATTTGAAAAAGAGCGCGATTCCTTCCTGCAGCAACGCGACAAGATGATGGAGCGCGCCCAAGAGGAAGCCCGCAAGTCGGTGGCCAAAGCGGAGCAGGAGGCGGACGAGATCCTCGGCGAACTGCGCCGCATGGCCGCCGAAGAGCGCGGTCAGATCAAGGAGCACAAGTTGATCGATCTCAAGAGCAAGCTCCAAGGAACCGTGCCGAACGTCAAGCGCCAAGCTCCGACGAAAACGGCACGCCCCGCCGATCGCGAGCTGCAAGTCGGTGATCACGTGCGCGTCGTTCATCTGGAGCAGAAGGGTCATATCGTCGACATCAAGGGCAAAGACGTGATGGTGCAGATCGGTTCGATGAAGACCAAGGTCAAGCGCAACCAACTCGAACTGCTCGAGCAGGAGAAGCAGCCCAACCGCAGCGGCACCGTCTCCCGCAAGGAGAAGCCGAAGCAAGTCTCGATGGAACTAGACCTGCGCGGCTTGAACGTCGAGGAAGGCACGCTCGAAGTCGATCGCTACATCGACCACGCGATCCTCTCCGGCCTGTCCACGGTTCACATCATCCACGGATTAGGCACCGGCGTTCTGCGCAAAGGCATCCAAGAGTTCTTGAAAACGCATCGCCAAGTCAAGTCGTTCCGCATGGGCGGCGAAGGCGAAGGCGGTCTCGGCGTGACGGTCGCTACGTTGAAATAACCCAATTACAAGCAGTCACCTGGCAACTCTTCCTTTGGGAAGGGTTGTTTTTTTGTTGCGTTTGAATAGTGGGCAGATAAAAAGCCAGACCCTACATCGCGAAGATGAGGGTCTGGCTTGGAAAAAGTGTTCGTGTTTACTTCGTCGGTGCGCCCGAAGCCGGCTGGGAGGCCGTAGAAGCTTGGCCATCGCCGGAAAGTGAACGTACGCGGTAGTAGTAGGTCAGGTTGGTCGTCAAGCCGCTGTCCGTGTAGGTAACTTTGTCGCTCTGACCGACTTCCTGCCAGTTCGTGCCGTCGGTGCTGCGCTCCACCGAGTAGAGCGTTGCGCCGTCGACGGCCGACCATTTGACCAGCAAGGAGTTGCCGGTCTGCTGGTTGGTTACGGAGAGGGAACTTGGCGGTCGCAACTCGCTGCCATCGCTGTTGCCGCTGCTTGCCGGAACGGTGTTGGAGATGGGGTAGGACGGTGCCGATTCCTGCGTGCCCGCGTGCGCCGTGATCTTGTAATAGAACGTGGCGCCCGGCAAAGCCCCGACATCGCTAAACGACGTCTCGCTGACCGTGCCGATCTTCTGGTAGCCGTCGTTGCGATCCATGCTGCGGTAGATCGTGTACGCGTCCGCTCGCTCAACCGGCGACCAGACGATCTTCAAACCGACAGCGGACGGCTGTACGTCGACGAAGCTCGGCGGCATCAGTTCCTCTTGGCCCGGTGTTGCGCTGACGGCAGACGTCGGGTTGGAGTGATTGCCGTCTTTGTCCAAGGAGACGATCTCGTACCAGTAGGTGACGTTCTTCTGCGCCTTGGCATCCGTGTAGGACGTGTGGGTCGTTTCGCCTTGGATCTGGAACGGACCGGCTTCGCTTTCGGCGCGAAGTACGAGGTAGTTGGCGCTGCCTGTGACGGCGTTCCAAGACAGCGAGACCGACGTGTCGGTCGTTCCGGTCACGGTCAAGCCGTCCGGTACGCTTTCCGTCTTGAACTTGTCATCGCCTTCGCCCGGCTTGCGCGGTTCCGGCAGTTCCTTGTCGTGGTCGGACGGCAGATACGCTTTGTTGTCGTTCGGCAGTTCATACTTCTCGCGCTTGATGAAGATGCCTTCCTTGACCATGTAGGCGGGCGTATGGTCGTCGGCGAGGTACTTCTTGTCGCCGACTTCGTAGTACTTCGCTTTGACGTGAACGTCGCACTTCTCCGTCGGTTCGCCGCCGGCCGGGAACAGCTCGGTGGTCACCGTGTGTTCCTTCTTGCAAAGGTCGGTCGGAATCTTGCCCGACAGCGAACAGATTTCCACGCGCTTCACACCGCCCGGGTCGGCAAAAAACGTCTTGGTCCGCTCGGTGTCCTGCTTGAATTGCTCTTGCATGATCGCGGTCCACAGCTTCTTCGGCAGGTTGCCTTCCCCGCGTTGCAACGGGTAGGGCACGTTGTATCCGACCCAGATGCCGAGGGTGACATCCGGGGTGTAGCCGATAAACCACGCGTCTTTGTCTTCGTTGGTCGTACCGGTCTTGCCGGCGATCGCATAGCCCGGGAAGGCGCGACCGACTTCGGCGGCGGTGCCGCGCGTTACGACGCCCTTGAGCATGTCATTGACGATATAGGCGGTGTTGGCGTTAAACACCTGCGATTGCTTCGGCTGGTGCTTGTAGACGACGTTGTTGTCGCGGTCGCGGATCTCTTCGACCAGGTAGGACTCGCGATGGACGCCCGCATTCGGGAACACCGAGTAGGCGGAGGTCGCTTCCGCAACGGTCAAGCCTTGGGTCAGACCGCCGATGCCGGCCGACAAGTTGTAGTCGTTGTCGCCGATTGTCGTCACGCCCATCTTCTTTACATAGTCGAGACCGACTTGCGGGGTGATGTCATGGAACACTTTCAGCGCCGGGATGTTATACGACTGCTCCAACGCATAGCGAGCGGACATCAGCCCGTGGAACTTCTTGTCCCAGTTGAACGGGAAATACTTGCCGTCCGCCGCGTTGTCATCCGGCCAGACCATCGGCACGTCGTCGATCGCCGAACCGGCGCCGAGCTTCTTCAAGTCGATCGCCGGGCCGTAGACGCCGATCGGCTTCATCGTCGAACCCGGCTGGCGGGGACGGGTGGCATGGTTGATCTGGTCTTTCTCATAATGACGACCGCCGCCCATCGCGAGGATGCGGCCCGTCTGGTTGTCGATCAACGTCGCGCCCGACTGCTCCATCGCATCTTCGATCTGGAGCGTCTTGCCGTCGACGCCCGTCACCGAATAGCTGATGTTCGCCGGGTAGTACTCGTCGTTGTCGAGCACCGTGTCGACCGTCTTTTGCGCTTGGCGGTCGATGGTGGTGACAATCTTGTAGCCACCGCGGAACAGCGCTTGGCGAGCTTGGTCCAGCGTGTCATAATTGCCGGTCTCCATCATCTTCTCCGCCGCCCGCGTTTCAATCTCCGAGTAGAGGTGACTGAATTCGCCGGCATGAACTTGGCGTTTCTCCAACTGCTTTTGCAACGCTTCCTGTACGTTGTATGCTTTCGCTTCGTCGTACTGCGCCTTGGTGATGTACTGTTCCGTCAACATCTCCTGCAGGATATATTCCTGGCGCTTCAGCGTGTTGTCCAAGTTCACATAGGGGTTGAACAGACTGGGGTTGTTCGGCAGCGAAGCGAGGATCGTCGCTTGCGCCAAGTTCAGATCTTTGGCATCGACGCCGAAAATCTCGTTGGCCGCCCGTTTGATCCCATAGAGGTTCTCCGGGCCCGACTTGCCGAAATAAATCCAGTTTAAGTACGCCACCATGATCTCGTCTTTGGTCAGGCGCTGTTCCAACTGCACGGCGAGCGCCGCTTCCTGCACCTTGCGCTCGATCGTGCGCTGCTGGTCGGGGAAGATGGCGTTCTTGATCGTTTGTTGGGTGATCGTCGAAGCGCCGGAGACGATCGATCCGCCGATCACGTTCTGCACCGCCGCTCGCGCCATCGCCAGCGGGTTGATGCCGAAGTGGTTGCGGAAGTTCTTGTCCTCGGCGGCGATAAACGCGTTGACCACGAACGGCGACACTTCGTCGATGTTCTTGATCAACTCGCGATCCCCGTCGCCTTGCAGTTCGAACATAAATTCACTCTGGTTATCGAATACTTTGGTCGTAGCGGCCATGTCGGTGATCGCATTGAGGTCAAACTCAGGCGCTTTTTTCACCAACGAGGCGATATAACCGGCCGCCGCACCACCGCCGATCACGGCGAGGGCGAGAATGATCAAAAGCGTCACTTTGAAAAACTTCCAAAATCGCTTTTGTTTCTTAGGTTTGGTTTTTTTCGATGAGTTCTTATCGTTGTTCGGAGTCTTTTTACGATCGGACCGGGAGCCCGTCACGTTCGTTTCGTCCATTTCTGTCTTCCTCCCCCTTAACTGACTCTATCATTATACCACAGGTAGAATGAGGGACAAGAAATGCTAGGATCAGACAACTTTATTAAGTAATGGGTCTTGACACCGTGGTCTGAAGTTGCTAATCTGATTCAAACTTAGCTTGCGTATTCGAACCAATTTCATACAGAAACAGGCGAAGAAGGAACGAGTAGCGCGTTTGATCGTTGTGCAGAGAGCCGGTGGTTGCTGCGAACCGGACAACAGAACGTGCCAAGTACAGTCCGGAGCCGCCCGGAGGATAATGCCGGGCCGGTCCCTTGGGGATCGTTACAAGATCGATGAGAGCGGATCTTTTTTGAAAAGGTCCGAATCAGGGTGGTACCGCGAGTCAAACCTCGTCCCTAGCAGTGGGGGCGAGGTTTTTTTATTTTCCAAAAAGAGAGGATGCGAGAATCATGACAGCAGAAGCGAACCAACAGCGCGACCCGCGCGTGGAAGCGGAAGTCGAACGGCAGATGGCGGTGATTCGCCGCGGCACGGTGGAGATCATTCCCGAGGAGGAGATGGCGGCGAAAGTCCGCAAGTCGGTCACGAGCGGTGAACCGCTGACGATCAAGCTCGGCCTCGATCCGTCCGCGCCGGACATTCACATCGGTCACACGGTCGTGCTGCAAAAGATGCGCCAGTTTCAAGACTTGGGCCATAACGTCACGATTATCATCGGCGACTACACCGGGATGATCGGCGACCCGACCGGCAAGTCGGAAACCCGCAAGCAGTTGACGGCGGAGCAAGTGCGGGAGAATGCGGCCACCTACGTCGCGCAGTTGTTCAAGGTGCTCGACGAGAACAAGACGACGATCCGCTACAACTCCGAGTGGTTGGGGCCGATGAACTTCGCCGACGTGCTGCAGTTGGCGGGCAAAACGACGGTGGCGCGGATGTTGGAACGGGATGATTTTGAAAAGCGGTACAAAAGCAACCAGTCGATCTCGTTGCATGAGTTTTTCTACCCGCTGATGCAAGGCTACGACTCGGTTGCCTTGTGCTCCGACGTGGAGCTTGGTGGCACCGA
>DASTWJ010000112.1:0-8642 GCA_035776695.1 Bacilli bacterium | reverse complement strand
GATTTACATAAGAAATGCATGCTCAAGATGCACCCGCTGCAATCGCGCAAGGAGAGCGACGATGAAATTCTCATCGGCCGCCCCGACCTGAGCAACTACATCATCCTGCCGGAGATCGGCGTGGAGATCATCGAGATGCTCGACGGCGGACAGTCGATCGAACAGGTCGAACAGGAGATGGAGGAGCGCTTCGGGGAGCCGGTCGATGTGCTGTCTTTCGCACAAGATCTGGTCGTCGACTACCAGTTTGTCCACACGGTCGACGGGGAAACGGTCAACCCGTCGGTCGAGCGCAAAGACCATTTCCCGTGGATCACCGAGCGGGTCGGACAGTTCTTCTTTAACAAAATCGCCTATGTGATCTACGCGCTGGTGTTCCTGTCCGGTCTGGGGCTGACGATCTGGCACGGTTCACTTTTCCCCGTGTATTCGGACATCTTCATCTCCTCCTCCGTGACCGTCTCGCTCGTGTCGGCGTTCGTTGTGGGCTGGCTGTTCCTCTTCCTGCACGAACTGGCCCACCTGATGGCCGCTCGGTCGCTTGGCATCGGCTCGCGGCTCGGGTTGAGCCACCGCCTTGTCTTCATGGTCGCGGAGACGAACATGTCGAACATCGTGACCGTCGAGCCGAAGCGCCGCCATCGCGCCTTTCTGGCGGGCATGGCGTGGGATGCGACCTTCTTCGGGATCGGGGTCTGGTTGCAGTTCGCCCATGACCTCGGCTGGTTCGCGCTGCCGGTGACGGTGCTGGCGGTGATCAAGATGATCAACGTTACTCTGCTGATGAGCATGGCGTTCCAGTTCATGTTCTTTATGCAGACCGACATGTACTACGTGTTTGCCGCGCTGTTCAACTGCAACAACCTACTGGCCAACACGAGACTCTACCTCCGCAAGTTCTACCGGAAACACACGCCTGAAGAGGCGGAAGAGTGGGAATCGGTCGCGATGCGGGAAAAGAAAGTGATCCGCTGGTATGCGTGGTTCTGTGTGCTCGGCTTCCTCTGGGCGGTGGCGTTCTTCGCCCTGTACACGCTGCGTCAGGCGATCGAGTTCATCACCCGCACCGTCGACGAGATGGTCGGCCATGCGGTGTTCTCCGCCGCGTTCCTCGACGGGGTGCTCTTGATCCTGCTCACCCTCGTGCCGTTCGGAATCGTCGTCTGGTCGTGGATTCGCACCTGGAACACGCGCCGTGCGGAGCGTCGTCGGCGCGCGGCCCTTCAATAACCGCAAGGACTGCAACAAAAAAGACCAAGTGCGCCAATGCACTTGGTCTTTTCACGTATGCTCTTCACTTCCAGTAGAACAGCGTCGAGACGATCCACGAAACAAACCCGACCATCAAGACGGCGATAAAGACCTCCTGATGCGGCAGTTTCACATCCAACACCATCTTCGCCACAAAGCTGGCGAACAGCTCCACCCCGCCAATCCAGATCAAAACGGACGCAAGGAATCGTACAGTATGGCGGCGCAAAGCAAGCATCTCCTCTCCACTCCACTCGTTTCAGGCTGTCACGGACATTCGTTTAAGAAAAGAATACACCTTTTCAAACGTCACTCACAAGTGTTCCGACCCAAGAATCTATGACAATTCTGTGCATGAACCCGCGTCGCTCCCCATATCTGTCAACATGGAAGCCTAGCGAAACGGGCATAGTAGGTACAAGCAGGAGGGATAGTCATGTGGAAAACAAAATATGAGGTGAGCCGCCCCAGCGAACGGGTTCAGCCGCCTCGTTCGCCTGAGATGGCCGGGGAAGCGGAGCGGGTTCGTCTGCTGTCCGAACAGGTGGAGCGCTTGGCGGATCATCTGGAGCGGATGAATTTTGCGGAATATGTCCAGCTCTTGAACAAGCCGAAGCGGATGATCTTCCTGTCGCTGATCGGCGGCATCGCACGCGGTGTGGGGATCGCCATCGGCTTTACCATCATCGCTGCCACATTGCTCTATTTCCTGCAGAAACTTGTGGGGCTGAACCTGCCGATTATCGGGGACTTTATTGCTGACATCGTAAAAATCGTCGACGCACAATTGAACACACCGTCCTATTAAAGCTTTTGCTCGATCAGCTCAGGCATTCAGGAGGGGGAGTCGAACATGCATCTGACGACCGAACAGACGAAGCAGTTGCGTTCCCAAATGGAAGAGGAACTGTCCGTGATTCACGACCGCTTGGGTCATACGGACAGCTACGGCATGAAGGAAAGCCTGTTTGAAAGCATGGGCGAGCTGTCTCACTATGACAACCATCCGGCCGACCTCGGCACGGAAATGTTTGAGCGGGGCAAGGACTTGGCGCTGCGCGATGCGGATTCACTCCGTCTAAACGCGCTGGATGAGGCGCTGGAACGGATGGAGGAAGGCACCTACGGCCACTGTGAACATTGCGGCCAGCCGATCGCCTTCGCCCGTCTGGAAGCCAATCCGGCCGCCAAATTCTGCGTCCACTGCCAAGAGGGTGCCGAAGAGCATGAGATCACAGCCAACCGTCCGGTGGAGGAGAACTTCCTGTACCCGAGCTTCGGCCGGACGTTCTTGGACAATCACGACCAGACCGGCTTCGACGGCGAAGACTCCTGGCAGGCGGTCGCCCGCTACGGCACGTCGAACGGCAACGACGACAACCCGTGGGCGCTCGACCCGAACCACATGTACCTCGACGCCGACGAACCGCTCGGCTATGTCGAAGACCTCGAAGGCTTCACCATCGTCGACATGGATGGTCGCCCGGTGGAGGATGCGGCGAACTTCGTCCGCAACGAACCGTATGAGCGGGTGTTTGACCGCACGATCGACGAATTGTAAGACCCTGTAACGTTGGATGAAAATGGGCCTGTGTGCGCGTGACAGCGCCCATTTTTCTACATAGAGCAAGTCGAGCGCATTGTCACCGGACAGGGGTTGTGCTAAAATGGCAACGCTAAAATGACCAACCTGTGCCCGTTTGCAAAGGCACGTAACAGGTCGGAAGAGGTGACGGGACAGGATGTATTTTTACGTGGTGATCGCGTTGGTGATTGGTCTTGACCAATGGGTGAAATACTACATACGCACGCACATGGAGATCGGACAATCCGTTCCGCTGTGGGAAGGTGTGATCAACTTGACGTCACACCGCAATCCCGGAGCGGCTTTTGGCATCTTGGAAGGGCAGCAGTGGTTCTTCCTGCTCTCGACGCTCGTGGTGGTCGCGGCGGTGATCTTCTACCGCGCCCGCGGCGATGTGCGCAAAGGCTCGCTGATGGACTGGGGCTTGGCGCTGTTGGTCGCCGGCGCGATCGGCAATGCGATCGACCGCGCGACGATGGGGGTTGTAACCGACTTTTTTGATTTGCAGTTTGTCGACTTTGCGATCTTCAACGTGGCCGACGTGGCGATCAACGTCGCCGTGGGCCTGATGATCCTGTCGATGCTGTTCGATTGGGGCAAGGTGAAGAAGCAAGTACGTGAGAGCGAGTAGGGAGGCAGACGCATGGCTGGCAACGAACGAGAGATCGACGTGCAAGACCTTGACGGGGAAGAGGTTGAGGTGGAGGAACAGGAGAGCTTTGCCTGGGAGATTGAAAACGAGACGGCCGGGGAGCGGATCGACAAGCTGATCCCGGAACGCCACGGTGAATTTTCCCGTTCGCAAGTGCAAGGGATGATCGACGAGGAACTGGTACTCGTCAACGGCAAGAAGATCAAATCCAACTACAAGGTGCGAAAAGGGGACGTGGTGACGGTCATCGTGCCGCAACCCGAATCGATGGAGTTGGAGCCGGAAGATATTCCGCTGGAGATTCTCTATGAGGACGGCGACGTGATCGTGGTTAACAAGCCGCGGGGCATGGTCGTTCACCCGGCGGCGGGGCATTGGTCGGGCACGCTGGTCAACGCGTTGCTCTACCATTGCAAGGACCTGTCCGGCATCAACGGGGAGATTCGCCCCGGCATCGTGCATCGGATCGACAAGGACACCTCCGGCCTGCTGATGGTGGCGAAAAACGACATGGCACATCGCCATCTGTCGGCACAATTGAAAGAGCATACGGTGACCCGCAAGTACGTGGCCGTCGTCTACGGGGTCGTCGAGCATGACCTCGGCACGATCGACGCGCCGATCGGCCGTCATGCGGTGCATCGCCAGCAGATGGCGGTGTTGCGCGAAGGCGGGCGGGAAGCGTTGACCCATTTTCATGTGATCGAGCGCTTACCCAAGCACACCGTTTGCGAATTGAAGCTGGAAACGGGGCGCACGCACCAGATCCGCGTGCATATGGAGTTTATCGGCCATCCGCTGGTCGGTGACCCGAAGTACGGCTCGCAGAAGCGCAACAACCGCTATGCGGCGATCTTGGAGGGGCAGGCGCTGCATGCTCAGGTCTTGGGCTTCGTTCACCCGCGCACGGGGGAATACTTGGAGTTCAGCACCGACCTGCCGCAAGAGTTGGTCACGCTGATCGACTTTTTGCGACAAGAAGAGGCTTGACGGCCGGTAGATGAACTGGTAGACTGCAAGAGAACTGAAAAGTTCCTTTAAACTGATCCTGCGAGGTCGGTAAGGAGTCCGGATTGGAAGGGCCGCATTGGCCTTCCACAACTTACGCATACCTGGAACCGGGTATGGTACAGGCTTCTTTCCCCTACGGAGAGGAGCCTTTTTTCATGCGGACAACAGGACATACTACCTCAAAAGGTGCAAGCGGGAAGGAGGAGTCCGAGATGGCTTTGGTGGAGAAAACGCAACTGCTCGACGACGCGACGATTCGCCGCTCCCTGACGCGGATCGCCCACGAGATCGTCGAGAAGAACAAAGGCACCGACGATCTGGTGCTGGTCGGCATCAAGACGCGAGGCATCCACATCGCCAAGCGGATTCAGGAGCGCATCGCGTCTTTTGAAGAAGGAGAAGTGCCGGTGGGGACGCTCGACATCACCCTGTACCGGGACGACCTGAAGATTCGTCACAACGAGCAAGGCGATCAACCGATCGTCCACGGCTCGGCGATCGAAGTGGACATCACCGACAAGACCGTGATCTTGGTCGATGATGTACTCTACACCGGTCGCACCGTCCGCGCCGCTTTGGACGCCTTGATCGACATCGGGCGACCGAAGCAGATTCAACTGGCCGTACTGGTTGATCGCGGGCATCGCGAATTGCCGATCCGCCCCGATTATGTAGGCAAGAACGTCCCGACTTCTCGGGGGGAAGTCGTCGCCGTTCGACTGGCAGAAGCGGACGGGGAAGATAAAGTTCTGATCATGGAAGACACAGACTGACGCTCTTTAAACCGGGTCCCGTGAGGCGCGAAAGAGTGTACGCAGAACATGGTTTTGGAAAAAGGTTCTTGGTGAGCGAGTTTGCGCGCCCAAGAGCGACTTCTCCCAGCCGACGTACACCCTCTCCGCGCCTGACAATCGGGCAGCTCGGAGGGGGTTTTTTGTACAGCTGGGCTTAGTCCCCGAGGAGGAATCATCCATCATGAGTCAACAACAACGCATCATCGACGTGCAAGAGCGCGTTCCGTTTCTGAAAGGCTTGCCCCTGTCGCTGCAACATCTGTTCGCGATGTTCGGAGCGACGGTGCTCGTGCCGTTTCTGACCGGCTTGAACCCGGCGATCGCCTTGCTGACCAGCGGCATCGGCACCCTGATCTACATCGTCCTGACCAAAGGCCGCATCCCCGGCTACCTCGGCTCCTCGTTCGCCTTCATCGGGCCGATCGTCGCCGTGGCGGGCGACAAAGACATGGGAGTAGGCGCGGCGCTATTCGGTTGTCTCGTCTCCGGCCTCGTCTACATCGTCGTCGCCCTGATCATCCGCAAGACGGGCATCGGCTGGCTGAACAAGCTCCTGCCTCCGGTCGTCGTCGGCTCGATCGTCATCGTCATCGGACTGGGATTGGCGAGCACGGCGATCGACATGGCTGCGTCGAACTGGACGGTCGCGTTTGTCGCCCTGCTCATCGCGGTGCTCGCCTCGGCGTTCTTTCGCGGCTTCCTCGGCGTCATCCCGATCCTGCTCGGCATCATCGGCGGCTATCTGTTCGCGCTGGCGGAAGGGGTCGTCAAGTTCCAACCGGTGATCGACGCGTCTTGGTTGGCCGCTCCGACCTTCACCTCCCCGACCGTCTCGTGGGGTGCGGCACTTTTGATCGCGCCGGTCGCGCTGGTCACCATCGCCGAACACATCGGCCACCTGCTCGTCACGGAAAACATCGTCGGCAAGAACCTGATGAAAGACCCGGGCCTGCATCGCTCGATGCTCGGCGATGGCGTGGCGACGGCAGTCGCCGGTCTGATCGGCGGCCCGCCGAGCACCACCTACGGTGAGAACATCGGCGTCATGGCGATCACCCGCGTCTACTCCGTCTGGGTCATCGGCGGTGCTGCGGTGCTGGCGATCCTCTTCTCCTTCATCGGCAAGATCTCGGCGCTGATCCATTCGATTCCGGTGCCGGTCATGGGCGGCATCTCGATCCTCCTGTTCGGGATTATCGCCTCCGCCGGTCTGCGGATGCTGGTGGAGAGCGGCATCAACTACGGCGACAAGCGCAACCTGATCATCTCCTCCGTCATCCTCGTGCTCGGCGTCGGCAATGCGACGATCAACATCGGAGACCTGCCGATCCAAGGCATGGCGCTGGCGACTTTCGCCGGCATCCTGCTCAACTTGGTGCTGCCAAAGAGCATCGACGAGAAGGCGAAGAATGAGGATGCGACTTCGGCGCAATCCTAAACAAGTGGAATTTTTCAAGCAATCGTGCTGAGTATCGTGTCACCTTTAAGCCCAACCGAGAGTTGGACAAGGTGAGTCAACAGCGACGACAGTTTCGTTCTGTCCTGCAGACTCCCTTGCCCTGGACGCAAGGGAGTCTTTTTCGAAAGACAAGTCGAACAGCCTGTCGAGAAAATGGGGGAATCCGATCATGTACCATGTCCTGAGCGCACACCAATTCGAACGCGCCCAACTGGATCAACTGTTCAAGATGGCCGACATCATGGAATACAACGCGAAAAACGGCGGCACCAACCTGCTGGCCGGCAAGATCATGGCGGCGCTGTTCTTCGAGCCGTCGACCCGCACCCGCTTCTCGTTCGAGTCGGCGATGCTGCGCCAAGGCGGGCAGGTGATCTCCACCGAGAACGCTGCCCAGTTCTCCTCCGCGATCAAGGGCGAGACGCTGGAAGACTCGATCCGCGTGATCTCCTCCTATGCCGACGTGATCGTCATGCGCCACAACGAAGTGGGCGCGGCGGCGAAGGCGGCGAAAGTGGCGACCGTGCCGGTGATCAACGCGGGGGACGGTTCGGGCGAGCATCCGACCCAGTCCCTGCTCGACATCTACACGATCCAGAAGGAGACCGGCCGCATCGACGGCATCAAGATCGCGATGGTTGGTGACCTGACCTACGGTCGCACCGTCCACTCGCTGTCCTACCTGCTGGCGAAGTATGAAGACGTCACGATTTATTTTGTGGCGCCGGATGTCTGCCCGGTTCCGCAGAAGGTCAAGGACTTTCTCGACGAGCGCGGCGTGACCTACTTCGAAGAGTGCGACTTGCCGAAAGTCGCGGAGCAGGTGGATGTACTGTACATGACCCGCATTCAAAAAGAGCGCTTCGCCGATGAAGCGTCCTACCGACAGGCGGCGGGGAAATACCAGATCGACGAGCAACTGCTTGGCCTGATGAAGCAAGATGCCATCATCTTGCATCCTCTGCCGCGTGCAGGGGAAATCCTACCAGAGGTAGACAGTGACCCGCGGGCGGCTTACTTTCGCCAAGCGAAGAACGGCGTATTCATCCGCATGGCACTCCTCGCGTACTGCTTGGAGCAAAAGCAGGTCGAGCGCAATCTCGACGCGCTTGCCGAGTTTCTGAACTAACAAAAGGCGTTGCGACAAGCGACGAGCCTTGCACATAGACACTTTTTCCAAACAGGGGCAGGAGGCTGAACGATGGGACTTCTTTTGAAAAACGGACGACTGTTGAATCTGCAACACGGTGAGCTGGAAGCGCGTGACGTGCTGATCGAAGGCGACAAGATCGCCAAGATCACCGCGCATGGGCAACTCGATGAGGCAGGGCACGAGGTACACGACCTGCAAGGGCAGGCGATCCTGCCGGGCTTTATCGACATGCACGTCCACCTGCGCCAACCGGGCTTCGAGGCGAAAGAGACGATCGCGACCGGCACGAAGGCGGCGGCACGGGGCGGCTATACGACGATCGCCTGCATGCCGAACACCCGCCCGGTGATCGACTCGCCGGAGTTGATCCGCTACGTCTACGAAGTGACGGAAAAAGAAGGCTCCTGCACCGTGCTCCCTTACGGCGCGATCACCAAAGGCGAGCTCGGCGAAGAGCTGTCCGACTACGAAGGCATGAAAGCGGCCGGCGCGATCGGCATCACCGACGACGGTGTCGGCGTACAATCGGGCGCGGTCATGCGTGAAGCGATGAAGCGGGCGGCAGCGCTCGGTCTGCCCGCCGTGATCCACTCGGAGGACGAAGACCTCGCCGCGCCGGGCTACTGCATCAACGAAGGCGACGTCTCCCGCCGCCTCGGTCTGCCGGGCATCTCCGGCCTCGCCGAAAGCGTGATGATCGCCCGCGACATCCTGCTGGCGGAAGACACCGGCTGCCA
>DASTWJ010000111.1:0-5862 GCA_035776695.1 Bacilli bacterium | reverse complement strand
TGTGTCCCCACACCGCTTGATGCGGCGCACAACCCCGATCTGAGCTATGTGCGCAGTGCGACGCAGAGCATCTTGCCTCATTTAAGGCGAGGGCAGTTGGTGATCTTGGAAAGCTCCACCTACCCCGGGACGACTGAAGAGGAATTGAAACCGCTGCTCGAGTCGGCCGGCCTGCAAGTCGGGACCGATGTGTGGCTGGCGTTCTCGCCGGAGCGCATCGACCCCGGTCAGAAACAGTTCAAGCTTCACCAGATTCCGAAGGTGGTCGGCGGGATCACGCCGGCTTGCACCGAGCGAGCGGAAGCGGTGTACGGCTCCGTGTTCGACCAAGTCGTACTCGTGTCGTCCGCCAAGGCGGCGGAGATGACCAAGCTGCTGGAGAACTGCCAGCGATTCGTCAACATTTCCTTTATGAACGAAATGTTGATGCTCTGCGAAGAGATGAAGGTCGACCTCTGGGAAGTGGTGACGGCGGCCGGTACGAAACCGTACGGGTTTACCACCTACTACCCCGGCCCCGGCATCGGCGGGCATTGCATTCCGGTGGATCCGTTGTATCTCTTGTGGAAGGCACGAGCGTTCCAGTTTGATGTCAGGTTCATCGAGCTGGCCCATGAGGTCAATGAGCGCATGCCTGAATTTGTGATTCGCAAAGTGAAAAAGGCGCTGGCGTCGAGGAAGCCGCTGGGGCAAGCCGATCTGCTTGTGCTCGGTGTGACATACAAAAAGGATGTCAACGACATGCGCGAGTCGATGGCGCTTCCGATCATCGAGGGGCTGTTAGCCCAAGGGGCGCAAGTCGATTTCTATGACCCGTATATCGAGCAGTTGCAAATCGGTGGGCGCACGTTGCAACGCATCCGCTTGATGGATCGAATGCTGGAGGGTCATGATGCAACGTTGATCTTGACGGACCACAGCGGTATCGACTACCAGCAGGTGGTCGACAAGGCACCGTTGGTGATCGACACGCGCAATGCGACGGCGCATGTGAACAAGCACGGGAATGTGATCTTGCTGTGAGGGGGGTTTTTGAATGAAAATTCTCGTGACGGGCGGCTCCGGCTTTATCGGTTCGCATCTGACCGAGTTGCTGTTGGCGCAGGGGCATGAGGTGGTGACGCTGGATGATTTCTCGACGGGGCGACAGGATTTCTTGCAACTGGTGGCCGGGCATGATCGCCACACGTTGGTGGAAGGGTCGGTGACCGATCGCAAGGTGTTGGCTGCGGCGATGAACGGTTGTGACGCGGTGTTTCATCTCGCCGCCGTGCTCGGTGTGAAAAACACGGTCGAAAACCCGTTGAAAGTCATCGAAGGCAACATCGACGGGACACGCCACGTGTTGGAACTGGCGTATGAGCGGCAGGCCAAGGTGACGTTTGCCTCGACCTCCGAAATCTATGGGAAAAATCAAGACCTGCCGTTTAGGGAGGACGAATCGAACCGCGTGCTCGGAGCGCCTTGTATCCACCATTGGTGCTACGCGACGGCGAAGGCGCTGGACGAACATATGTGCTATGCCTATGCGGACAAGGGACTGCCGATGTCGATCGTGCGGTTTTTCAATGCGTACGGGCCGCGTCAGTCATCTTCTCAGTACGGCGGTGTCGTCTCGCGCTTCATCAAAGCCGCGCTGCGTCAAGAGCCGCTCGAAGTCTACGGCGACGGCAACCAGACGCGTTGCTTTACCTATGTCGGGGATGCGGTTCGCGGGACGATGGCGACGTTGCGCAAGGAAGCGAACGGGCTGGCGTTTAACATCGGCTCCGATCGGCCGATCTCGATCAACGACTTGGCGGCGGAGATCAAGCGGGTGACCGGCTCCTCTTCCCCGATCGTCAGACGGAGTTATGAAGAAATACACGGCCCCGGCTTCGAAGACACACCGGCTCGTCTGCCCGATCTGACGCGCTCGCATCAGGTCTTGGGCTATCGGCCGAACGTCCTGTTGGCGGAAGGGCTGACTCGCACGGCGGAATGGTTCAGAACTCAGGAAGGGAGTGGCGTCTGATGCAGATTACGGCGCTGGGCCACGCCGGATTTTGTGTGGAGACGGAACGGGCGATCCTGATCCTCGACCCTTGGGTCTCCCCCACCGGCGCTTTTGATTCGGCGTGGTTTCAATTGCCCCGCAACCATCACATGGCCGCTTTTGTTCAGGAGAAATTGCAAGACGAACGCAAGGAGCGCTTCGTGTATATCAGCCATGAGCACAAGGATCATTTTGACCCGGAGTTTCTGAACAGTTTGGCTTGTCGGGATTTTACGCTGATCCTTCCCCATTTTCGGCGGCCGGAGTTGCGGGAGTTGTTGCAAGACTACCGCTGCCAAGACACGATCTTGTGCCAAGACGAGCAGGAAGTGAAGTTTGCGGACGGCTCGCTGATTCTGTTTCTGGAAGACTCCGAGCTGAATCGGGATTCGGCGGTGTTGGTCAAGGCGGAGGGACAGACGTTTCTCAACCTCAACGACTGCAAGATCCATGACCGGCTGCCGAACATCGCCAGAACGCATGGCCCGATCGATGTGTTCACGGCGCAATTCTCAGGGGCGATCTGGCATCCGACCTGCTACGACTACCCGAAGCCGGTGTATGAATCGATCTCGCGGAAAAAGATGATGAGCAAGTTTGAGGCGGTGGCAAGAGCGATCCAAGTGATCGAGCCTCGGTTTTATTTGACGTCGGCGGGGCCGGCTTGCTTTCTGGACCCGCTGTTGCTGCATTTGAATTTCGAGCCGGTCAACATCTTCCCACGCGGGCCGAAGTTTCTGGCGTATCTGCAAAAGCGGCTGAAGAGGTCGAGCACGCAATCATTTGATATCATGCCGGGCGATGTGCTGGATGTCGGCCAAGGGCAATTCGTGCATCTGGCCAAGGAACGGCTGACGGACGAAAATTTTGAGGCGTATGTTCGGCAGTATGCGGCGCAGTATGAAGGGTATTTTCGGGATCGGCAGTTGCGATACCCGCAGAAGGACCTGAACGGCATCCGGCAGCGGCTGCAAGCGGAGTTGGAGCGCAAGGTTGCGCAGTTGACGCTACATGACCGGGTCAAAGTGCCGATGTACTTTTGTCTCAGCGATGACCCCGATCAGGTGCTTCGCGTCGATTTTCCGGCGAAGAAGGTAGAGATCGTCGCGGGTGTGGCCGAACAGAGACACTATGCGGTGACCGCTCCTTCGTGGGAAGTGGCGCGGGTGCTGGATGGGAAGTTGACGTGGGAGGATTTCACGCTGACGTTTCGGATGCGGTTGAATCGAGAACCGGATGTGTACCAGGCGGTGATCCACGGCTTCTTGATGATGGAGGCGGAGGACATGAACCATTTTTGCGCCAAGGTCTTGAATGCGGAGTCGAGGCAGGAGCGGATGTTGGTCGAAGCGGGCGGGTGTCGCTATTCGGTGAATCGTTTCTGTCCGCATCAGGGGGCTGACTTGACGCACGGCTGGATCGAGCAGGGCAAGTATCTGGTCTGTCCGCGCCATCGGTGGCAATTCGATCTGACGCGGCAAGGGAAATGCACGACCAACGACATGACGTTGCACGCGTTTCCGATTGAAGAGGAGTAAGCGTGCGGACAGGAGGGATTCGCAGGTGAAAGCGGTGGTGACGGGCGGTGCCGGATTTATCGGATCGCACATGGTAGACGCGTTGGTCGACCAAGGCGCGGAGGTGCATGTGATCGACAACATGAGCACCGGCCGAGCGGAGCATGTGCATGCGCAGGCTCAACTGCATGTGTTGGACATCGGTAGCCCGCAGGCCAAGAAGTTGATCTTGCGGGTAAAGCCGGATGTGGTGTTTCACCAAGCGGCACAGGTCGACGTGGTCAAATCGATCGCCGATCCGGTGCGCGACGCCACGGTCAATATCGGCGGATCGGTCAACATCATCGAAGCGGCCGCACAAGCCGGGGTGAAAAAGCTGGTGTATGCGTCCTCTAGCGCCGTGTATGGGGATGTACAAGCGGATGTACTGACGGAGGATGAGTCGACGAATCCGATTTCCTTTTATGGCATCTCGAAGTTGACCCCGGAGTTGTATCTGCGCGTGTTTCAGCAATTGTATGGCCTCCCCTACACGGTTCTGCGCTATGCGAACGTCTACGGACCCCGGCAGACGGCAAAGGGAGAAGGCGGCGTCATCGCGATCTTTCTGGATCGGATTCGGCGGGGCAAGCCGTTGACGGTGTTTGGGGATGGTGGGCAGACGCGGGATTTTGTGTATGTGACGGATGTGGTGCATGCCAATCTGGCTGCGATGCAAGGCGGAAGCGGTGCGACGTTGCAGGTCGGCACGTCGAGGAGGACGTCCGTTCGCGAGGTCGTGGCGAAGCTGGAAGCCATCCACGGTGCTCCGCTGACCGTGGAGCATGAGCCGGACCGACCGGGGGATATTCGAGATAGTTGTTTGGATCATCGGCGAATTCGGAAGCATCTGCGTTGGACTCCGCAATATGAGTTGGACGCCGGGCTACGTGAAACGTATGCACATGTGATGAACCAACCTTGAAGGCAGCGACGTGAGACTCGCTGTCTTTTTGTTCGCTCGTAGGTAGGAGACGGTCGTCATGGGAAGGAAAAGGCGCGTCACATGTCGAATTTTTCAAAACTCTTGAAAGGGGCGATCCTAACGATGACTTCATTGGAGAGAAGAATCCGTGCCGGTGCGCTGATCATCGAAAACGATGCGATCCTGCTGGTCGAGTTTGACGACGAAAACGGTGTGCATTACAACTTGCCCGCCGGCGGTGTGGAGCCTGGCGAAACGGTGGCGGAGGCCGCCCGACGAGAAGCGCGGGAGGAAGCCGGTGTCGAGGTGGAAGTCGGTCCGGTCGCGTTCGTCTATGAGTATGAGCCCAAGCGCAACGAGGAGCTCTACGGCCCGCGTCCCAGTTTGAGCGTGACGTTTGCCTGCACGTTGAAGCCCGGCTCCGAGCCGCGTTTGCCGGACAAGCCGGATGAGAACCAAACGGGGGTCAAATGGGTTCCCTTGGCCGCGTTGAAACAGGTGGTGCTCTATCCGGAGATTGCCGACGATATCTTGGCCTATGCCAAAAACAGCGACATTCATGCGTACCGCAATTATGTAGAAGAAAAGACGATTCAAGAGCAGAAACAAAGCGCCAAGGCGTGAGTTCTTACAGACTTTCAACTCGATGCGCGTTCTCGGTTCACACAGCATGGAGGGGAGCCCGTTTTTATCGACGGCTCCCCTTTTTGCCGTGTCTTCTTTCCTCTCAGGTGCCTCTCCCCTGCGGCCAGCGCAGACGGGCGGAGCGGCGGTACATCTGGCGGTCGATCTGCTTGAGGATCAGCACGCTGGGGCGCGTGTTGATCTCGATCAGCCAGAGCTTGCCGTTGCGATCCAACCCGATGTCGAGGCCGTAGAGCCTGTTGCCGTAGTGACGACCGAACACCTCCACGATCTGGAGCGACAGGCGTTCCAACTCGCGCTTGACCTGAAACTGTTGCTCATCGTCCAACCCGACGCCGCGAAAATACTCGTTGACGTGCATCGCCCTGCCCCCCGCTTTGACGTTGGTGACCGCCAAGCCGGGCGGGGCTTGTTTGGCGAACATCCCGGTGACTTCCCAGCGACCCTTTTTGTTGCGCTGGGCGATGGTGCGCAGGTCGACGACCGCGTCTTGGTAGGGCAGCAGGTCGATGCCCTGCTGGATCAGGAAGGTGCGCTGGTTGTGTAGCTGTTGCAACCAGTTGTCAAAAGCGGCGATGTCGACGAATCGGCGCCGAACCGATTGGTGCAGGGCGACGAGGGTGTGAGCCACCGGATCGTCGGGCTGTTCCGCGTCCTGCGACTCTTGGTCTTCCGCATCCGCTTCCTTCTTCTCCGGTTGC
>DASTWJ010000110.1:0-4898 GCA_035776695.1 Bacilli bacterium | reverse complement strand
AGGAGCCGTCGCGGTTGGCGCTTCTGCATTACGACTACTGTATGCGCAACCTGATGCTGACGCCGGAGCGGGATGCGATTCGGGGCTTGTTCGATTTTGAAGCGGTGCGATTTGGAGATGCGCTGTATGATGCCGTGAAGCTGACCTTCAACGAGATCCCCGACGACCCCGAAGGCTGCCGCGCCTACCTCGAAGGCTACATCGAGGCCGGCGGCCACCCGATGGACTGGGAGCGCTTCCGCCTCTACCAAGCGATCAACGGCATCGGCGCGATGGCTTGGGTGGACAAGTGGGAGGAAGAGTTCGCGAGCCGGCATCAAGAGTTTCGGGAGAAGGGGCGGCGGGTGTTGGTGGAGAGTATGTCCGGATAAGAGCAAATGGCCTGCCCGCGCTGGCCATATTTTTTTGCCACGGGACAAACACCCATCCCTCGCCCGCTACATACCTTACATTACAAACCAACACAACAGCCCCACTGAGAGAGATCGTTCTTGTGAGCCGCGCGCTTTGTGCCTAGAGAGAAAAGCGAGGTGACATCCACGGCGCAAGCAGCGCGATGACATAGATCGCCCCGGCTGCAGACGGGGCACCCTTCTCCTCCCCACGACAGGACGTGTGCTTCCCACAGGCACACGTCCTCTTTTTTTCACAGACGAGGAGACGGGCTCCTACCAGAAGAAGCCCCCCGTACCTAATGCGCCGGCCCCGCGGACCAACGGCCCGACCGATCCCCAGACCGACCAGATCACCCAGCCGACGAAAAACAACACCAAAAAGGCGATCGCCCAGCCGCTCCACATGCCAAACCCGGCAAACGTCCCCGGCACAATCCCCCCGGCCGCGCCAAACGGAAACCCAACTGCTGCCGCCATCCGTGCTCACCTCACGTTCCGCTAAAGTCACTTGGCATATAGATATTCACCACGGGCGAAAAGCGTATGGACGCTTGCCCCACCTCCCGCACATTAAGTGACCTTCACCGATTTTCAAAAAGGATGAGTGAAACTCATTTGTCAATTTGGCAGGATTCAATTTCACAGATGGAGAATTAGTGTTCACAGATGCAACCTCACTCACTCGGAGGTGAACCGGAACAATGAAGACGATCGATCAACTGTGGGACCACTTGGAACAAGACCCCGACGTGCTGGCTCTCAAAGAAAAGCTGTCCCTCCTCGAAGCCCAGATCAAAGCGCACACTTCGGATGAAGTCTGGCAACTGCTCTTGCAATGGGAAGCGGAATGGGCCGCCTATGCGACGCTGTGTGCGCAGCGGATGTATGAATGGGCCAGCCAGTCAAGCGCACTGGAGGGACAGACGAACACAGAGACCGGTGAGTAACAGGTCCGCAATTACACAATTGGAGAATTGATGCTAGCAAACTTGACCATCTCCCCTTTTACCCATAGATCTAAAAAAAGTACTTTCCTCTAAGTAGGAAGGTACTTTTTCATGTACCCACGACCGATCGACTACTCCCCTCCCCCAAATGAACTACCCTATGCCCCTCCAAATCACCCCTGCGCAAACCATCCGTTCTCCCCACGCAAATCCCTCCAAACGGGTCTGCTGAGAGCCCCGCCCCCTCCCGTACAATGAAGACAGATACAACGCACCACACACCCTCACTTCTGACCTTATTTTCATACAACACGAATGAATCGGGAGGTATTTCCCCATGTTCTGTTACCAATGTGAGCAAACTCCGTCCGGCGGCTGCAAGACCATCGGTGTCTGCGGCAAAAACGAAGACATCGCCTCTCTGCAAGACACCATGATTTTCGCCCTGAAAGGCATCGCGGCGTACGCCACTCACGCTCGCCAGTTCGGCTACGAGGACGAATTCGTCAACAAAGTCACCCATGAAGCGCTGTACATGACCTTGACCAACTCCAACTTCAACCTGCAAGAGCACCTCGACATGGCGATGAAAGTCGGTCAAGCGGGCATCAAGGTGATGGAACTGCTCGACAAGGCGCACACCTCGCACCTCGGCATCCCGGAACCGATCCGCGTGTCGCAAAACAAGGTCGAAGGCCACGCCATCGTCGTCACCGGTCACAACCTGTTCGCGCTGGAAGAACTGCTCAAGCAAACCGAAGGCACAGGCATCAACATCTACACCCACTCCGAAATGCTGCCGGCCCACGGCTATCCGGCCTTGAAGAAATACGCCCACCTCAAAGGCAACATCGGCAAAGCATGGTACGACCAACGCCGCCTGTTCGAAGAGTTCCCGGGCGCGATCCTCGCGACCACCAACTGCGTCATGCCGATCCGCGGCACCTACGCCGACCGCTTTTTCTCCTATGAAGTAGCCGGCCTCGAAAACGTCCTGAAAATCGAAGGCGAAGATTTCTCCCCGCTGATCGAGAAGGCGCTCTCCCTGCCGAAAGCGACGATCGAATCGGACGACACCCTGCTGACCGGCTTCCACCACGAAACCGTCCTCGGCTTGGCACCGGAGATCTTGCAAGCGGTCGCCGACGGCAAGATCCAACGCTTCTTCGTCATCGCAGGCTGCGACGCACCCGGTGTCGGCGGCAACTACTACCGCGAGTTGGCGACTTCCTTGCCGAGCGACACCGTGATCCTGACCACCTCGTGCGGCAAGTTCCGCTTCAACGACGTCGACTACGGCAACGTACCGGGCACCGACATCCCGCGCTACATCGACCTCGGCCAGTGCAACAACTCGATCTCTACCGTAAAAATCGCGATGGGTCTCGCCGATGCTCTCGGCTGCGAAGTGAAAGACCTGCCCGTCTCGATCGTTCTGTCCTGGTTCGAACAAAAAGCGGTCGCGATCCTGCTCGGCCTCTTCTCCCTCGGCATCCAAGACATCCGCATCGGTCCGAAGCCGCCGGAATTCGTCACCGAAGGCGTGCTTAACGTCCTGCAAAACATGTTCGGCCTGAAGCTGATCACCAACGCCGCAGACGACATGCGCACCATGTTGGAACTGCCGGTGATCTCCTAACCTCGAACCTTTTCGTAAAGAAAAGCGTGCCTTCCCCTGCGCTCGAGCCGCAGAAAGGCACGCTCTTTTTTTACAGTCCCTCCAGCAAGTCCTGCTCGATCTCCTGATCTTCTTCCAGCCACATCAGTAAAGCAGGGAACAACCCGAAAAGGAACAACATCGCCACGACCACGATGCCCGAGTCATTGGTGAACAGCCCGACCACCGCTCCGCCGAGCATCGAGGCGATCATCGACCAGAACGGGGCGTAGCGTTCGCCGCGCTGGTGAGCGCGTCGCTTCTGTTTGCTGACGATGCGGTGGAACACCAGCACGCCTGCCAGCAACAGCCACGGCGCGTAGGACGAGAAGAGGATGCGGGTGAACATGTCGCTTTTGCGCGCCAAGATCCGCGCCGCCTCTTGCAAGCCGCCGGTGAGCACTTGGCTGGCAGCCGCTCCGATGTGGCTCGGCGAGGCGGAAGTCAGTTGGTTGAAGAACAGGATCACGCCTCCTGCTCCGATCAGCGCCGCCACGACCGCGACGGCGGTCTGCCACCAGTGCCGCCAACCTTTCGCCTGCCCGAAGCAGATCGCCGTCGTGGCCGCCATCGTCAAGGCACCGCCCGTGTTCGTGCCAAGCGTCGGCGAGGCGAAAAACAGCGTAAAGCCCAACCCGATCAGCGGAAAGAGCCACGTCAGCTTTTGCCGCTGGTCGTTTTGTTTCGATCGACTCAACAGCGTGGCGAACAGCAACACCACCGCGCCGATCAGCACGCCCATGTATTCATTGCCCACGCCGTAGTAGCGAGCCCCGACGATCGGGTCGTAGCTCAGGACGCTGTGCTTGGCGAGATAACCGCCTTGCCACGTGTCCGCCACCACTGCCAGCACCGTCCATCCGGCCAGCCAGCCGACCCGCCCGACCAGCGTTTGGCAAAAAGGCAGGATGCGAAACGGGATCGAGACGAACAGCAGGTACATCGCCAGCAAGCCGCCCGCCGCCTCCCACAACCCCGTCACGCGCAAAAAGGGCAGCAGGTACAGGCACAGCGGCATCGACAACCCGCACCAGATCAGGATGCGCACGACTCGATGCGGCACTCTTGCCACTCCGAGCAAACGCAGCAGGGCCAGCAAGATACCAAGCCCCGCCACCGCCCCGACGCCGCCGAGGACGTAGGCGCGGTGAGTGTAGGTCCAAACCGTTTGCTGTTTCAGGCGATCCAGTTGGAACAGCGACATCTTTTTCGCGGCGTGCAAGGGGTAGCCGATCATCCCTTGCGGCGTGTCGATGCCTAGAAAGCCGAGCACGGTCGGGGCGACATCGAGATTGGACACGATGCCGACCCGCCGCGTGGTCGCCGAGGTCAACGCGGTGCCTTGCGAAAGATCGCCGCCCGTCGCCACCACCGGGGAGAGCCATTCCCGCTCGGCGGCGGCCGCCTCCGACACTTGCGGCGAAGCGACGAGCACAAGGCGATCGGGACCGGCCTCCTCCGCCACCTGTCCGAGAAACGCGTCGATCTCCTGCAGGATCGTCTGCCGAAGCTGCGCATACCGCTCCGGCGCGACCTGTCCGTGATAGCTCGCCAAGCGGTAGAGATCCGCGAGGTCGAACACGACCAACGAGGCTTGGGAGCGTACTTGCAGGTACTCCTTCCACATCTGCTCGTAGTCGGTTTTCACGCCAAAAGGACGCTCCGGCGACCGCTCCAGCAGGTTCGCTCCGACATCGCCGAGCGGCGTGCGCCCGTGCGAATCGGTGGTCAGCAGCGTCGCCGGTCGCCACGCGGTTTGGCCGTGGTCCCCCGAGCCGAAGACGGCCGCTTGCAGGTCCGCCCGCTCCAACGCATCGCCGATCCCGCCGAGGTGAGCAGCGAACTCGCGCTGGCTGAGTTCCTCCTGCAAACGGGGCATCGTTAACACGACCACGCCCC
>DASTWJ010000109.1:0-16814 GCA_035776695.1 Bacilli bacterium | reverse complement strand
ACGTCGCCGTGATGACCTGTCACCTTAGCGACGGCACGGAATTAAAAGTCCACCTCGCCAAAGACGACATCGGCAACTGGGCACTGTACTGGAACCCGGAACGGAAAGTGTTGGAGTAAAAGCTCAACGGAAATCGGCATCCGAATAGGAAAAGAAACACGGCCCGCTCTAAGAGCAGGCCGTGTTTTTCATTCTCCCCACGATTTGTACTGACGAGGTAAAATGTCGCGGAACAGGCGCGTTTTTTGCAAAATGGGGGAGGGGACGGAGTTGTTGTATTTCTTGATCTGTTCGTTGATTCTGGCGATGTCGCGGTCGAGATCGGCGTCCGGGTCTTGTTCCAACAGGATCAGCAGTTCTTTGATCTGATCGCGAATCTTGTGTTGCAATTCCAACCACGGCGGCTTGATGTTCGCGCCTTTCATCATCGTGTGGACCGCATAGTTGTCAAAATGATGGCTGTCATCCAGTTGCAAAGGTTTGCCTTTATAGGGGTTGTCCTCAAGATCGCCGCTTTGCTCATAGTCGCTGAATGCTTTGTCCATCCACGTGCTAAATTGCTTCTCCGAAGTGGCCGCTGCGTTCTCGCGTACCTCCTGAGGCAAAAGCTTGGCCGAATTGTCTTTTGACATAGGACATCTCTCCTTGTAGAGGAATCACTTCCTACCACTAGTATAGATGAACCGGTCCGGATTGCGTGGACGATTGCATGGCCAATTATGGCAGTTTCTTGAAATCAAGTCCATAAGCGCGGATAGCAAAATCGGACTTGTCTCCATACGATGTGAGTATCTGATGTTTTCTCGGAGGAGGCAGGTGATGACAATGAGCAACGAAACCGAACGCTTGGCCTCTTTGGAGACGAAGCTGTCCAGTTTGGAGGAGATGCTAAGGCGTATGGATGAGAAAATCGACAACTTGCAGAACAGACACATCACCTTGGAGGAAGTCAACGAGATGATGCGCCTGCGCGATGCACAGGTGCAACAACTGCGCGAAGACATTCGCGAGTCAAACCGCCGCCTGGAGGAGGTCCAGTTGGAAAGCAAGCGCCTGTACCCCCAATGGGCGGCCGTCCTGATCGCCCTGGCATCGCTGGGCATCACCTTGATCAAATTCTAAGCGCTCGTGCTAGTTGGTGAACTGTAGCACTTGAAGCATCCGGTAGAGCATGTCGGCCGCCATGCCGCGATCGGCCGTATCGGTCGGGTTGAACCCGCTTGCGGTCGGGCCGGACAAGATTTCTTTGTACAGGCAGAGAATCACCGGTTCTACCGCGTAGTCGGCCACTTCCGAGGAATGCGGCAGAGATGTGAGCAACAGGCTCTTTTGCTCGGCGGTCAGGTCTTGGTGGAAGCCAGCGTATTGCAGGGCCCGGGTGACCATCGTCGCCATCTCTTGGTCGGTGATCTTGTCTTCGGGTGCAAAGACCGAAGAGCTGCGGCCGTTGATCAGTCCGGTTTCATAGGCGGTCTCAACGGCGTTAAAGTACCACGCGTTCACCGGCACGTCGCCAAACGTCGGCGTGATCGTCGGTGCGGACGGAGTGGTCGCGGTCGTCGTGTCTTCGGTGGTGTTTTCGAACGGGTTTTGCGGTTCGGTCGACGGGGTGGTGCTATCGTCGGCGGTCGCATCCGTGGTATCCGTATCTGTGGTCGTGGCGGTGTCGCCGCTCTCGGTTGAATCGGTCGAATCGGTCGTTTCCGTCGGAGTCGTTTCCGCGCTCGTGGACGTGTCAGAGGTGGTGTTCTCTTCCGTCGTCGCAGTCGGAGCGGGCGGATTCAACTCCGCTTGGGTGTATTTCCAGTCCAAGCCCAGCGCTTTCACCAACAGGGTGGCGAACTGCGCGCGCGTCACCGAGTCTTGCGGACGGAACGTGCCGTCGCCAAAGCCGTTGATCACCAACTTGGTGGACAGGCTTTCAATCGAATGGGTCGCATAGTAGTCGTAGGGCAGGTCTTGGAACGTGACGCGATCCGAACGCACGGAGAAAGTCCCCGCGCCTTGGTAGTGGATCTGCATCATCGTCGGACTTTCACCGTCTTGGTAGAAGTAGACGGGAACGGGAGCGACTTCGCCCGATTGACCGTCGAGCAGGCGTACACCCGCCAGTTTGTCGGCGGCGGGTGCTGCGTCGTTCGAATACTTGACAGTCAGCGTGTTGTAGCCGGACGCTTTGGTCATCGTCGCCAACGTCGTACCTTCCCCGTTGAGCAACGACAGCCCGGTGCGAACCGGTGCCATCAACAGGGTGGCGTCTGTTTTCTCTTCTTGAGCGAGGATCAGTTGTACAGTGGTGCCGCTCAGGGCGACGTTGTTCGCTTGCGCCAGATCGGCGATTTGCTGCAACGGCAAGTTCCACATGCCGACCGCCGAATCCAGTCGCACCACCCCTTTTGCCGAACGAGAGAGCAGAGAGTCGACGATCGCACCGTCCATGCGCAGCGCGACGCGACCGGGTGCGACCGGGATCTCCACTTCGATGGTGGACAGGCTGCTGTCGCTGTTCAAGTCGCTCAACACGGCAGCCGTTTGCACTTCGGCGATCGAGTAGCTTTGGTCGTCGATCACGCCGCCGTTGATGGAACGGTTCTGTTCCGGCAACAGGTATACGCCAGCTTCAGCGGAGATGCGCAACAGGGTGGACGGCTCCGAATAGGGGGAGGCGTTGTTCTGAGTACCCAGCGTCTGCACACGGACGTAGTAGTTGCCGCCTTGGGTGATCAGGTGGCTGATGTCGAGTGAAGTAGCGTCTTTGGCCGCTTGGGCAAACCCGAGGATCGAGTCGTCCGCCGCGTTGTAGACCGAGACGCGGTAGCCGTTGTTGTCCTGCACGTTGGCCCAAGAGGCGACCTTCTGGTAGCTGAGTTCGACCGCCGTCGGCGCGTTGACTTTGACCACGGTAAAGTGTTGGGTGTTCGAAACACCCGATTCGCCGGAGGAGGACATCGTCTCCCCGTCGCCGAGCGCTTGCAAGGTTACATAATAATCGCCGGTGCCCGGGATGTACGAGGCGATGTTCGTGCTGCTGGCGTCTTTGCCGATCGTCGCCGTCATCACCAGCGTGTTGCTGGGGGAATGGTAGATGTTCAGTTGGTAGCCGTTGTTCGTTGCCGGCGTCCATTCAACCGTCCCGTCTTCGTTCACCGTCGGCGCTTCCGGTGTGGACAGGGTGATGCGGGTGGAGAGGGTCAATTCGTTCGACTTGGAAGAGGGGAGCGAATCGGCCGTGGTGTAATGGTTGCCGAGGGCGACGATGCGTACATAATAGGAACCGTCTTCCAACACGAGATTGGAAAATTGGTAGGTAGACGTGCTTGCGTTATAGATTTTCTCCGTTTTCACAACGGTATCGTCTGCGGCGTCATAGACGGAGATCGAATATCCGTTGGCGTCGTTGACTTTGGTCCATGTGACTTTGTGGTCGGGGTAGAACATGACGTTCGTCGGAGCGGCCAGTCGTCCGCTGGCAGCTTCCGCCGCATGCATGTTGGGCAGTTGGGTCAGGGGAGTGCCAAGCAGCAAGGCTGTCAAAACGGCTGCGACACGTTGCTTGTTTTTCATCGGGATTTGATTCCTCCAATTCCTGTTATGACCAGAGTTGCGTCTCAGAGATTTCGACGATACGTGAGTCAATCCCTGCCCTTGTTGTCGAAAAGGTGCGGGTGGTCGGCGATTTTTTGGCAGGAAATGCAGGAACTTCCAGAGAATTTTTTGGAGGAAAAGATTTGATGGAAAGGGGGAGGTCAGCAAGATTCTCGATAACCACTTCCCGAAATCAGATAACAACAAGATCCACCCCCGCTGTATGATAAAGGAAGAAACAGAGAGCGGAGGGAGGATTTTCGATGCGCAACAAATGGCTCTACCTCAGCGGCACGGCGACCAGCGCCTTCGGAGACGGGATTCAAAATATCGCAATGGTCTGGTTCCTGCTGCAAATGACCCACAGCCCCTTGGTGATCGGCGGCCTGATCGCCGTCAACTACCTGCCCGCGTTGCTGCTCGCGCCGTGGGCGGGGGTCTATGCGGATCATCGGGACGCGCAAAAACTGGCGGTAAAAGTGGATCTGCTGCGGACGGCGGGGGTCGCAGTGATCACTGTTTTGGTCTTCTTCGAGATTCATTCGGTCATCATCTTCTATCTGTTACAAGCGGTGTTAGCCGTGGGGAACACCTTGTTTAAACCGGCGTCGCAGGCGTTGGTCAAGGAGACTTTTCTCGATGAGGATTTGATCTTCGTACTGACCAAAAGCTCCTCGTTCAACCTGACCGCCACCTTCATCGGCACCGGGGCTGCGGGGGTGTTGATGGCGATCTCGCCCGTGTTCTGCTTTGTGATCAACGGGCTGAGCTTCCTCGTCTCCGCGCTGTGCAACAACAGGTTGCAACGGGTGAACAAGCGCACGGTTACGGCGAAAAGTTTCTCTGTCCGCGCCGATTTGCAAAAGGGATGGGACTTTATTCGCAACACGAAGGGGATGCTCTATCTGCTGTTTCTTTCGATTATTTCCAGTGCGTCGCTTCAGATGTCGAACACTCTGCTGGCTCCGTACGTGGACAACTACCTCGGCGGAAGCGCGTTTCTCTTCGCGACCCTCGACATCGCATTTACCGTCGGCGGCGTGCTGGCGGGGTTGCTCGTTTCCAAGGCGTTGCAAAAATGGGGGCCTTATGTCGCGCTGATCACCCTCGGCGGGCTGGGCGTCTTCTCCTTGCTGGCCGGTTTTCGACCCGGTCTCGTCTGGGTGGTGGCGATGATCTTCGGGTTGGGTTTTTTCACGATGTTCCATCTGGTGACCATGCAGACGCTGATCCAAGTCAACACGCCGAAGGAGATCATCGGCTGCGTCGTCGGGCTGCGCTCGATCATCGCTTCCTCGACCAAGATCAGTGCCGGTCTCGCCACGGGCTTTTTTCTGGAAATGGTGGACATTCGGTATGTGTTCTGGGGCTTTACGGCGCTGGTCGTGCTCTCTCTGCTGACTTCGGGGAAGGCGAAAGAGGTGCCGGTTCCGATGCATGGGGCGGTGAAAGTATGATTGGAAATATTTACTTCCTTTGCTAGACTGATAGAATCTACTGTGAAAGTGAGGCATTCCTATCATGAGCAATATTTCGCTGTTTGACTTTTGGGAGTACTACGATGACAAGACCAAAGGGTTCTTGACTTTGCTGACCGATGAGCAACTGACTTTCCAACCCTATCCCGGCATGAAAACGCTCGGTGAGGAACTGCGCCACATCCTCGACGTGCGCGACCTCTACCTGCGTGCGATGACGGAGGGGACGGGGCCTTCCTGGAAAGAAAAGCGCATGGACCCCGAGATGGCGGTAAGTATCGAAAAGCTGCGGGCGTACTACAACGATCTGGTCGAGCGCTTCGCCGCCTTCCAAGCGAGCGAGATCGATTGGTCGCACGTCGTCCCGTGGGAAGGGATGGGCGACCCGGACGTGGAAGGGTGCTTGAACTTCCTGATCCACTTCGAATGCACGCATCAAGGGGCGTTGAGTGTGTATATTGCCGGGTTAGGGTTGGAGTATGATATTGCGGGGTAACTGTAAAACTAGGGAATGTAAATGAAATGTGCATGGCTCAACCTTATTTGGTTGAGCCATTTTTTATACGGAAGTGTTATGATATAAATGATAAGCATCAAAGTCGTTGTTTTGAAAAGAGGGATAACTGGTGGCAAATCAAGGAATGAAGAAACGTGCTGGGATTACGAGGATTACAGGAGGATTCCGAACGGTCCTAAAGATTCTTGAAGTGGCAGAAAACGGGATTTCCAAGAAAGCTTTGATTGGGAAGATTGTTGAATGGTTCCCCACTGTAAGCCCTAGTTCAGCAGCAACCTACGTGGGTGTCGTAAAAACGCAGCTTGATTTACTTGATAAAAATTCGGGTTTGTTATTCCCAAATGAAATCGGGGTGAAAATACTTCGTTCGAATGATCCAACGTTTTTGATCCCACGTTTTATGATGGGGGTAATTGGTTTTGATGTGATACTTATCGCCTTAAGGAAGCATTCTTCACTTCCGAAAAAAATGATCGTAAGCTTACTGCAAAATAATTACAGTAATTGGACGACTGACTATATGCCGAATCATCTCATGTATTGGAGTGAGACAGTTGGATTAATTGAACAAAAGCCTAATTCCGAGTATGTTTTGACTCCCCTTGGAGAAAATTGGGCTGATTGGGTGGAAAACAACGAGGATGCAGTGATCGAACAGGTTGCAATAACAACCCAAGAACAGTCACCTATTGAATCGGTGGAGGACTTTGAGCAGGAAGATGAAAAAGATTGGCCTCTTCCCTCAAGCGTCAAATCAAGCGCAATAAAAGAAGACGTCCCCCAAGAAAAGCCGTTTTCCTTCACGTGGAGAAAAGCCTCATTACAAAAAACAAGCTTACAGGACATAGAGCAATATCTTACAGATCTCCCCTATCATTTTGACACTGATTTGCTTCGTGAGTTCTATGTCGCTCTACACACACACGAGCACAAACGCTTTGTTCTGTTGAGCGGTCTCTCCGGTACGGGTAAAAGCCTATTGGTACGCGAATTTGCCAATGCGTACCACGGAATTGTAACGGGGTCTACCAATCCATATTACCACCTAGCAGCCGTCCAGCCGGACTGGATGGATGCGTCACCTCTGTTGGGGTACGTAAACCCTTTGACCGAAAAACCGATCTATATGCAGACTCCTGTTCTTACCTTCTTGTTTTCAGCTCTGGAAAATCCTGAGAAGGCTCACTTCCTGTGCTTGGATGAGATGAATCTAGCTCGATCCGAATATTATTTTGCTCCCTTTTTGACTGCGATGGAGTCAAGGGACGAATTGAAACTTCACCAAAGTGATGAATCGCTCGTCCGGATGCCGGCTACTATTCCTTGGCCGGAGAACTTGTTTATCATCGGGACGGTGAACATGGACGAGACGACTCATTCCTTCTCAGACAAACTGTTGGATCGAGCTTTCACTTTCGAGCTATGGAATGTTGATCTGAATGGCTATCGAAAACGCCTAAAGGACAAAGGATCGACAACCTGGAAGAATGTTGATGGAGAGCTTTTGGATCAAGTGATTGAATCTTTAGACCAAGTGATGAAACCCTTGGTGTCCATTCGTCAACATTTTGGCTACAGGACTGTAGAAGAAATCCTTCGCTTTGTTGTCGCTTTTCAGCGGGAAACGGGTGACGAAGACATATTGAAACCTCTTGACAGAGCGATTTATATGAAAGTGTTGCCGAAACTGCGTGGCGAAGATCGACCGGAAATCCTCCAAGCCTTTGAAGAATTGGAAACGGTGATGGTGTCAAGGAAATTCGGAACCTCATTAGAAAAAGTACAGCAGATGAAGTTGCAGTTGCGGAATGGTACGACTCGTTTCTGGGGTGCTTGATGATGGAGTTTAACCTCGGTTTACGGGAACTAAAGAAGGGTTCCTCACATGCTTGGCGTTTGCACCCGGAAGGTCAAGTGGATGAAGTCGTCTTGGTGGAGTACGGCAAGTATCGGATCACTTTCGAGGGCGATGTTCAACCAGCTCTTAACATGCTAGACGCTCGAGTCAATCCGACCTCCGTCAAAGAAACTGAAAAGATGGACGGTCAGATCAAGTACCAAATCACTTGGGAACTTGAATTAAAGGACTATGCAGGCGAGACGGTGCTTAGTTTATGGCAAGACGAGGAGATTCTGTGGTGCTGTTCCTTCTTGATCAAACCGATGGTTGGAAAATTGAGTCAGGAAGCGTATTTGACCATGTTGGAACAGTTGTCAGAACCCTTGACTTCCATGTTACAAGGATTGGGGAATGTCCAGATAAAATGGGAGGACGGGGAGATGGAAGCCTCCTTGGTCGCCAGTTTGGTTGCCATCAAGATGTACGGCAAAGAAGTGGTGCAAGCTTTCAGAAGAATCTTGATGGAGAAGCAACGTGAACTCATCTCAGACTCTGACCATGTACCGTGGAATAAAGTAAAACAAGCCTCCAGTACGACTTTGCATCGTGTGGTAACCAACCCGAAGTTTCAGTCCCTTCGCAAAGGAAGGGGTCAACATTCCAATCTGCTCATTCCGAGTCAGGTTCGAAAAGAAACACATAACACTCCAACGAATCGCTATTTAAAAGAATTGCTAGTTCTCATGCAAAAGCATGGGGTGGAAGTCATCGAACATATTCAATTCGCACTGGGAAAAGAAAAACAGGCGTTTGCCAAGGAACGACTTCGCTACTTTCTTCATCTAGTCAGTCAGTTCCGTGCAGACCTAGACTCACTGACCAAACTGCCTTTTATGAAAGAGATGGAAGCGGCTCCGTTGAGTCATTCAAGTCTCCAATCCTTCACGAATCACCCGGCCTATGCCAGATTTTTTCGCATCTCGAAAGCCATCCTGCATCCTCAGTTGAAACTCTCTCCCCGTAGGGGGGACATGGGGCTTCCTACCATTCCTTCTTGGCATATCTATGAGTATTGGGTATTTTTTCAACTCCTAAAGCTGATTGAATCGTCTATTCCTGATTTGCACTGGAAGTTAGTTGGGAAGTGGGAGGAACGTGGGGTAGTTCGGGAGTGGGATGATCAATATTTCTATAGCTTTACGATGGATGGCCATTCGATGAAAACCGGATTGCACATTAAGATTGCCTATCAGGAAAAGTTCCCGTCGTATCACAGTACACGAGACCTTCCTGAGAAACGGAGGGTGTCGGATGAGGATTTTCGATCGATTAGCGGAACGATGATTCCTGACCTGTTCGTCCGAGTGAAGCGTGGAGACCAGACGAAAGGAATCGTTTTGGATGCAAAATATAGGACGAGTGAATACGGAATAAAAGAGTCTCTCGATGCTGTGCATAAGTACAAAAATGGGTTGCGCAATGGTGTGATGGAGACATGTGGAGTCTTTATCATCGTGCCGGCTTGTGAGGAGCGGGTCGAATCCTATTTTCGTTCTCAATATCGAACGGACTATCAATTCGGCGGTTTTCGACTCCATCCGGTCGAGAAAGACGACCGTGATGAGTTGCGTGACTGGTTGAAACGATGGCTCGAAGAATGGGAGGAAGTGTCATCATGAACATCGGTCAACTTGAGAATGTCTCGTTGCGCTCCATTTGGAAGCACGAAGAGCACGATTTTTCAGTTTGGTTGGCGCAGCATATCGAGGTGCTGTCCGACACCCTCAAACTTTCACTGACTGAAATCCAACGGGAGAAAAGGGTAGGCAGTTTCCAAGTCGACTTAGTCGCGGAAGATGCGGACGGTCAACTGGTCATCATTGAGAACCAGTTGGAGCCGACCGATCACGATCATTTGGGCAAAGTGCTGACTTACCTAACCAATTTGGAAGCTAAGACGGCAGTTTGGATTGTCAGCCACCCTCGCCCCGAACATATGCGAGCTTTCCAGTGGCTGAACGAATCCACCCCTGCGGATATTTCTTTCTACCTGGTTCAATTGGCAGCTTACAAGATCGGGAACTCTTTACCCGCCCCTTTGTTTACCGTCATCGTTGCCCCGAGTGCAGACGCAAAAGAAATCGGACGAGAGAAAAAAGACCTTGCCGAGCGGCATGTGATTCGTTTGCGTTTCTGGGAGCAACTTTTGAATAGAGCTCGGGACAGAGGGCTTACTCTTCATGCCGGACGGTCGGCGACAAAAGATTCGTGGCTGGGAGCGGGTGCGGGAATCTCCGGGGTGAGCTTCAATTATGTGGCTTGGCTGAAGGAGCGAACGGCAGTCGAGCTCAACTTGGACACGGGGAATCGTGAGCGAAACAAAAAATATTTTGACCAATTGTACCGTGCTCGGGAGCGCATCGTGAGCGCAACATCCATTCACTTGGAATGGGAGCGCCTTGATGAAAAAGATTCCTCCCGAATACGTTCTACTATCGAACTGGGTGGCTTAAACGAGGAAGAAAAATGGTCGGAGATTCAGGATGAGATGATTTATCGAATGACCGAATTGCATAAGGTATTGCGTGAATCCATCAAAGAGCTGAGAGACTACTAACAACCTTAAAGTCCCACACCGGTCCGCTTTATGGTAAGATTTTGAGAAACAAACGGTATAGAAAGAAGGCACTCCACCCATGCAATCCACCCAGGAAACCATCCTCCACATGCTCCGCGAACGCCCGAGCGACTTCGTCTCCGGCGAGGCGATGTGCCAATCGCTTGGCGTGTCGCGCACGGCCGTCTGGAAGCATATCAAGGACCTCCAAGACGCCGGCTATAAAATAGAAGCAGTCCGCAACCGCGGCTATCGCTTGGTCGACACCCCCGACCTCGTCACCGCCGCCGAAGTCCGCGAAGGTCTGACCACTTCGCTGCTCGGTCAACCTATCATCTACCGCGACTCGATCGACTCCACCAACATCCTCGCCCAGCAACTCGCCTCCGAAGGCGCAGTCGAAGGAACCCTCGTCATCGCCGACGAGCAGACCAGCGGGCGCGGCCGTCGCGGGCGCAACTGGTTCTCGCCGCCGCACTCCGGCGTCTGGATGTCCTTGATCCTGCGCCCGAACCTGCCGATCGCCCACGCTGCGCAAGTCACGCTCGTCGCCGCCGTCGCATTGGCACGCGCTCTCACGCAACTGACGGGGCAAAACGCCGGCATCAAATGGCCGAACGACATTCTGTTCGATCAGAAAAAATGCTGTGGCATCCTCACCGAGATGAAAGCCGACCACGACCGGATCCACCACCTCGTCGTCGGCATCGGCATCAACGTCAACGTCCCGGAAGCCGACTTCCCCGAGGAGTTGAGCAAGATCGCCACCTCGCTGCAAGCTGTCAAAGGCTCTCCCATCCCGCGCGCACAAGTGGTACAAACCGTGCTCGCCGAATTCGAACCGCTCTACCGCCGCTACGTGGAACACGGCGGGTTCGCCACGATCCGAGACGACTGGAAGAAGCAGAGTATCACCATCGGTCGCGATGTGGTGGCGCAGACGGGACAGGGCGAAGTGCGCGGCAAGGCGCTGGATATCGATGAGTTCGGTGTTTTATTTGTAGAGAAAGCGGACGGAACGGTGGAAAAAATCTTCTCGGCCGACATCCTGTTCGCGTAATCCGTACTTTTTCGAGAATACTAGTCAGACGACGAATTCCATGTTATGCTGACGATGGAGGCGGTATCTTCCAGTAGAACTGTACTCCATCCGAACGACTACGCAAGTGATTCAGCATAACTATCCATATCTGCTCTGAGCCGAATGCGGACCGAGACAGAGACATGTACATTCGTGATCTGTGACCTTTCGCGCCCTTTTTTCGGCTTGCGAAAGGTTTTTTATTGTTCCGGCTTGGTGCAGACAACAAGGGGGAATCAGCATGAGCACCGGGAAGTTGACGACGATCAAGCTGTTGGAGAAGAAAAAAGAAGCGCACAAGATCGTCATGTTGACCGCCTACGACTACCCGACGGCTACGGCGGCGGAAGAAGCAGGCACCGACTTGCTGCTCGTCGGCGATTCGTTGGGGATGGTCGTTCTCGGCTACGACTCGACGTTGCCCGTCACCGTCGATGACATGGTACACCACACGAAAGCGGTTACACGCGGGGCGAAACGCACGATGATCGTCACCGACCTGCCGTTTCTGTCCTACCACATCTCGATCCCGGAGGCGGTGCGCAACGCCGGTCGCCTGATCCAAGAGGGCGGCGCCGATGCGGTGAAGATCGAAGGCGGCCGCGAGATTCTTGACACGCTCAAGGCGATCATCCGCGCCGGCATCCCCGTCGTCGGACACATCGGCCTCCAGCCGCAGCAAGTCAACCAACTCGGCGGCTACAAGGTGCAGGGCAAAGACCTCGATACCGCCAAGCGCATCTACGAAGATGCGATGCTGCTGCAAGAGGCGGGGTGCTTCGCCGTCGTGCTCGAATGCGTTCCCACCAAGCTGGCGACCCTAATCAGTGAGCAGTTGACCATCCCGACGATCGGCATCGGGGCGGGTGAAGGGTGCGACGGGCAGGTGCTCGTCGTCCACGACATGCTCGGCATCACCGACAAGTACCTGCCGAAGTTTGCGAAAAAATACGGCGAACTGCACAAAGACATGGTCAACGCCATCGCCACCTACGGCTCGGAAGTTCGCGACGGGGTCTTCCCATCTGCGCCGCATGGGTTTAAAATGGATGAGGCTGTCTTGGAAAAGCTAAAAGAGGAGCTCCGGTTGTCATGAGAATCATCCGTACCATAGAAGAAGTACGCGAGTTTGTCCGCGCAGAGCGCACACAGGGCAAGCGCATCGGTTACATCCCGACGATGGGCTATCTGCACGCCGGGCACCTCTCGCTGGTCGAAGCGTCACGCAAGCAGTGCGACGTGACGATCATGAGTATCTTCGTCAACCCGTTACAATTCGGGCCGAATGAAGACTTCGCCCGCTACCCGCGCGACCTCGAACGGGACGCGAAGCTGGCGGAGGAAGCGGGCGTCGCGGCGATTTTCGCGCCGGACGTCGACGAGATGTACCCGAACGGCAAAGGCACGTCGCTGACCCACGTCGATGTGGAGGAAGTGACGACCGGCCTGTGCGGGGCTTCGCGTCCAGGTCATTTCCGCGGCGTGGCGACGGTGGTGACGAAGCTGTTCAACATCGTTCAGCCCGACCAAGCGTTCTTCGGGTTGAAAGACGCCCAGCAGGTCGCCGTGCTCCAACAGATGGTCCACGACCTGAACATCCCCGTCGAGATCGTGCCTTGCCCGACGCTGCGGGAACCGGACGGTCTGGCGATGAGTTCGCGCAATGTCTTCCTAAGCGACGAGGAGCGGCAACAGGCGCTCGTCCTGTCGCGCTCCTTGCAAGAGGCCGAGCAACTGGTCGCGGAAGGTGAGCGCGACGTAAAGCGGTTGACGAAGATCGTCAGCGATAGGATCGCCGAGCAGCCGTTGGCCGACATCGACTACGTGCAGTTGGTCAACATGCCCGACCTCGCCCCGATCGATACGATTGAGAAAACGGCGTTGCTCGCGCTGGCCGTGCGCTTCGGCAAGACGCGCCTGATCGACAACACGCTGTTGACTCCCTAATCCATAGATCTACAGTCCTTTAAAAAGGAGATACTCACTATGTTCCGTACCATGATGAAATCGAAAATCCACCGTGCGACCGTCACCGAAGCCAACTTGAACTACGTCGGCTCGATCACCATCGACCAAGACATTCTTGACAAGACGGACATCTTGGAAAATGAGCGCGTGCAAGTGGTCAACAACAACAACGGCGCTCGCTTGGAGACCTACGTGATCTCCGGCGCACGCGGCTCCGGCACGATCTGCTTGAACGGCGCGGCCGCTCGCCTCGTGCAACCGGGCGACACCGTGATCATCGTGTCCTACTGCATGTTGGAAGACGCCGAAGCGAAAGCGCACAAGCCGACCGTCGCGCTGATGGGCAAGAACAACGAGATCGTCGACATCATCTCGGAAACGGCAGCGACCGTGCTGTAAGGATTTTGCCAACCGTGGCATAAAAATGAACCTCCGAACCCACACTAGGTAGTACAAATCCGTGGGGACGGAGGTTTTTTTGCATGTTTGAAAAACCGTTTGAATTGCTGAACCGTGCGGTCGACCGCATTGCGATACAGTTGGAAGCGGCCGACCAGGATCAACGCCGCATTTTGGGCGAAGAACTGGTCGCCTTGCGCAACGTCTGTGACAAGTTCGTCGAGCGCTGGCTGTCGTTTGAAGAGCGCGTGGCGGGGTTGAGTGAGGAGTATCACCTCGACTTGGACGGTTCGCTGCCGGCCGGGGAACTGCAGGACATGCAGCAAAAGTTGGCGTCGTTGCAGTCTCCGCCGCTGATGCCGAAAAACTTGGATCAGCCGGAGAAGCACACCGAGCAACCGGACGAGGCTCCGTACGCGGAACCGAAACAGCAGTCGTCCGCCTCGAAGATGAAAAAGGAAGGCAACACCTACACCTACCAAGTCGGCGACGGGGTTTCGATGCGCCCGGTCGATGAGCAGATGGTGCGCTCGTTCCGTCGGGGCATGGGGTATTTTGACCTGCTGATGTACCGCGAGGCGATGGAGCAGTTCAAGCGCGTCATCGACATCGACGGTCGCTTTATGATCGCCCGTCTGTATCTGGCGTTCGGCTATGTGGCGCAGGAGGAGTTCGAGCAGGCGGTGTACCAGTTGAGCCGCATCGAGTTGGAAGAGGAAGACGCGTTTTTAAAAGCGACGGTGTTCGCGACCTATGGACACGTCTACGCCGCGCAAGAGCAGTACGGGCAGGCGTTGCAGTATTTCGAGACGGTGGCCGATTTGATGCCGGACTACCGGGACGTGCAGTTCAACTTGGGGTGCTGCCAGTACAACTTGGGCAACATATCCTCCGCGTTGACGCATTTTCAACGGGCGTTGATTCATGATGGCGAGGACTGGGAAGCGCATCGGTTGTGTGCGTTGATCTGGGAGCAGATGGGGCATCGCGACCGTGCCTACCGCCACATGAACCGAGCGTATGACATCAACGGGGCGCAGGAGCAGGTCTTGCTTGAATTCGCCCATCTCTCCGAGTTGATGGGGGAGCGGGAGCAGGCACGAGCCTTGTACAACAAGACGCTGCGCTACTTCCCGAACTGTGCCACGGCGTGGGGCGGCTTGGGCTGGCTGAAGCTCGGCGACGGGGATGTGAACGGGGCGTTCGCTCTGTTTAAAAAGCAACTCTCCAGCAACCCGAACGACCGCCAAGGGATCTTCAACATGGGCTGGGCGCTGTACCAGATCCGCGACTACGCGAAGGCGGAGCGTTGCTTCTCCCAACTTCTGCGCCGGAACGGGCGCGATCCCTTCGCTCTTTCCGGCCTCGCCCGCACGTGGAGCCGGATGGGCAAGCGGCAGGAGGCGAAAGAGAACCTTTTGCAACTGGTCGCTTCGGAAGGGACGCAGGAGAAGAAGCTCGGGCTGTACCACCTTGGGCGACTGGCGTTGGAGGAGGAGAGCTACTCGCAGGCGCTGCGCTATTTCAACTCCGCGCTGGTGTACGACCGCGACTGCATCGAGTCGATCTTCTACAAAGGCGTCGCGCATTACGCCTTGGGTGAGCAGGAGAGGGCGGATCATTGCTTTGAGCGGTGCAAGATGCTCAAGCGCGATCATCCGGCGGTCGAGAGCGGTGTAGGGGAGTAGAGACGTTACGTAAACGAAATGAGTCGGTGGCGAAGAGTCGGTTTCGAGGAAACCGGCTCTTTTTGTGCGCGGACTGAAACCATCTGCTGTCCGTTTGCGTCTCTTTCAATAGAAACCAGACACAGTTCGGAGGAGAATCGGGGATGAAAAAAATCACAGTGGCTTTGCTTACCGCAAGCTTGCTCACTCTATCTACAGCCAACGCAAACGTCCAAGCGGCGGGGGAGGAGACGCCTGCCGCTCAAGTCAAGCCGAGTGCCGTTCATTATTCGGACATCGACCATCACTACGCGCAACAGGCGATTTTGCAAATGACCAAAATGGGTGTGCTCCCGCTGACGGGGAGCGACTTGTATTGTCCTGACGACCCTGTCTCGACGGAGGAGTTAGCGACATGGATTCACAAGTTGATCCCGGCGCAACTGTCCGCCTTGAGCGGACAGAGTGGAGAAAGCATCGCGCGCATCCATGCGGCCGAATGGCTGCAGGAGACGACGGAACAAGCCAAATTGACTTCGACCTTACTGGCTGTTTCCTACAAAGATACGGAGGGCATCAGCGATCAAGAGCAACACGCGCTGAGCGGTCTGTTTAACCAGCGCATCATGATCGGCATCGGAGAGGGTCGCTTTGCTCCTCATGCGCCGCTCACCCGAGGGCAAGCCGCCTTGGTGCTCTCGCGCCTGACCGCCGCGCTGAACAAAACGGCCGAGAAGATCACCACCGCCACAGCCGACCTCGACGGCGATGGGAAAGAGGACGATACGGTCGCTACGCTCGGGCAAGCCAATGGCGACGACCCGCTTCGCGCCGGCGGTTTTCTCGGTTTCTTCAACGAATCCGGACAACTGATTCGCAGTTTCAAACTGAATGGCGAACAGGCGCTCTTTTCCACACTGCACGCCCAAGACCTGACCGGCGACGGTCGCCCGGAGATTGTGCTCGACACCGATTTTCACGGCAACGGCGGTCGTGGCGCACATGGGATCACCGTGTACACCTCCGACCTCGATTATGAGGCGCAGAACTTGGTGCTGCCGAGTGAGCGAACCCACTTCGCCATCGATTACACCCAAGCGAACAAAACCTACACCATCACCTCGCCGGACAATGATCATCAGTGGGACGTCCACCTCGTCGGCGAGCAGTGGAAGGAGTACGATCCGACCGTTTGGATGCAGAAACCCTACGTCAGCACGATCGATGCGCCCTACACTGTCGACCTAACCGACGGTCTGACCACCAAGCACTGGTTCTGGACGGGATCGCACGTTAACGGCATCGCGATCTACGACCAGATGTGGAGTTTTGCAAACGGCACATGGGCTCCGATCTCCTATGGTTTGGAAGCAACCGACCCGAACAGCGCACCTTTGGTTAAAAAATAATCAAAAATCGCCTCACATAAAAAAATTTTGCAAATGCTGAAACTATTTCCTCCCCGCCTTCATCTGTACTAGTGAGCACAAAAACAAGAAGCTCTGGGAGGGTACTCGCATGTTGAAAAAGACGACAGCTTGGATGCTGACCGCAGCCCTGTTGCTGGCCGGCGGCGCATCCGTAGCGCAAGCAGCAGAACACGTAGCAAACACCGACCTACACGGACATTTCGCGGAAAAAGCGGTGGCGGAGATGACCGAC
>DASTWJ010000108.1:0-3259 GCA_035776695.1 Bacilli bacterium | reverse complement strand
TCGAGGTCGGGCAGGTAGCCGTTTTCCTTGGTCAGGTTCATCCGCACCACTTCCGCGCCGGAGAAAAACACCCCGTCGTTGTAGGCGGGGAAGGCCGGGTCGGGCACCAGACCGACATCGCCGGGGGAGAGGTAGGCCAAGGAGATGTGGAACAGCCCTTCCTTGGAGCCGATCAGCGCGATCACTTCCGTCTCGGGGTCGACGTCCACGCCGTGGCGCTCTTTGTACCACTTGGCGATATGCTCGCGGAAGAACATCGACCCTTTGAACGCCGGATAGTGATGGTTCTCCGGATCGGCCGCCGTCTCTTGCAACCGCTTGACCACCGTATCGGGAGTGGGATGGTCCGGGTCCGCCTTGCCGAAATCGACGAGATCCTTCACCCCTTTTTCGCGCAGTTGATAGATTTTTTCATCTAGTGTCGCAAATACGTACGGGGGCAACCCCGCCAGCTTTTCCGCTTTCAACATCGTCACAACGCCCCTTTTTCCGAAATAGGCTTCCCAAGTAGTGTGCCCCGGATGGCGCTTTGTTTGCTTCTGCACAGCATTTGTGGGAAAAAAAGAGGTGTTTTCGCGAGGACGACGAATTAATTAGGCATCCGGTAATTAAGAAAATGGTTTTTTATGTATATTTCAATTTCTGGTTGTAATTATCAGGAAAAAAGGTTGTGGGGGCAACAACATGAGTGAAGATGTGAAAAGCAGGATTCTTGACGCTGCGAAGCGTCTGTTTGCAGAACGAGGCTATGATGCCACTTCCGTACGCCAGATTTGCGAAGAGGCAGGGGCGAATGTCGCACTTGTTTCGTACCATTTCGGTGGCAAGGAGAAGCTGTTGCTCTGTTTGTGCGAGCAGTTTTTCCCCGGCACGGAGACGTTTGCCGAGTTTGACGAGATCGAAGATCCGATCGATCGCGTGAAGCAGTTCATCAAGTTGCACTACCAGTGGAAGCGTCGCAACAGCGAGATCAGTCAAATCGTGTATAATGAAATGATGTTGCAGTCGGAGCGGCGCGAGTTGCTCCAGCAGTATGTGTACCCGGTATGGAAACGCTTGCAGAAGGCGTTGCGCGAGGCTCGAGAGCAAGAACGCTTGCAGTTCTCCTCGCTGGACGTAGCGTTGCTGTATGCCAACGGCACGCTGACCTATCCGCATCATGCCAACTTCTTTGACTCGATGCTGGACGGTGAGCAGCACACGGATGAGGAACTGATCCGCACGTACACCCGTTACATTCTGCTCGGTCTGGGTGCAAATACTAGCGACATCGACTAACTGACTACTCGCAGACAGCCGCCTGCAAGTGACAAGGGGGTGGCCGACACCATGACAGAGGCACCACAGTATGAACTGGACAACGCCGCGATTGTACGCATCGGCGAGGAATTGGGCTTGGACGGCATCGGCGTGACGACGGCCGAGCCGTTTGAAGAGGTGCGGGAACATCTGGAGATGTACCGCGAGCAGGGCTATGAATCGGGCTTCGAACATCCGGTGATCGAGGAGCGGGTCGATCCGCAAGCGATCTTGCCGGGGGCGAAGTCGATCGTCGCCATCGCCGTGGCCTACCGCACCGAATCGTATCAGCAACCGGAACGACCGGAAGGCTTGCGCGGGCGCATGTCCGTCTACGCCTGGGGGCTGGACTATCACAAAGTCCTGCACCGCAAGTTGGAGCAGTTGGCCGCAAGATTGGAGGCGGAAGTGGGCCGCCCCATTCATGTCCACAACTCGGTGGACACCGGACCGCTCGTGGACAGAGCCGTCGCGCAACGGGCAGGGATCGGTTGGATCGGCAAAAACTGCTCCGTGATCACCGACAAGCACGGTTCGTGGGTGTTTCTCGGGCAGTTGGTGACCGACGTCGCCATCGAGCCGAACGAACCGAAGCTGTTGCCGCAGTGCGAAGACTGCCCGGATCTGTGCTTGAAAGCTTGTCCGACGCAAGCGCTGGTCAACCCGTTCAACACCGATTCGAGCAAGTGCCTGTCTTACATCACGCAGATGAAAGGCTTCATCCCCCTGGAGTACCGAGCCAAGTTCGGGCGCCGTTTGTGGGGGTGCGACACCTGCCAAGTCGTCTGCCCGAAGAACAAGGACGTCTCGTTCGGCACCGCCATCGAGTTCGACCCGGAGCCGGAGTATGCGTTCCCGGATCTGATGAAGCTGCTTGAGCTGTCCAACCGCCAGTTTCGCCGCGAGTACGGCGATTCGGCGTGGTCGTGGCGCGGGGTGCGCGTGATGCAGCGCAACGCGATCATCGCGCTTGGCAACATGCGCGAGAAACAGGCGATTCCCAAGCTGCTCGAACTGCTGGAGCAGGACGACAGCGCGGTGATTCGCGGCACGTCCGCGTGGGCGTTGCAGCAGATCGACCCTGACGCCATGCGCGAGGCGGTGGCGGCCGCTTATGAGCGAGAACAAGACGAAGAAGCCCGCCGCGAGATGGCGTGGGCCAAGGAGGGAAGTCCGGCATGAAAGTGATCAGCGCCTGCCTCGTCGGTTGCCAGTGCCGCTATGACGGCGACGCCAACCTCGTCGACCGCTTCAAGGAGATGGTCGAGCGCGGCGAAGCGGTGTTCGTCTGTCCGGAGCAGCTCGGCGGCTTGTCCACGCCGCGTCCGCCCGCCCAGATTGTCGGTGGCACGGGCGAAGATGTGCTCGACGGCAAAGCCCGCGTCGTCACCGACGGCGGCGAGGACGTGACCGATCAATTCGTCAAAGGAGCGGAGGAAGCGCTCCGCATGGCGCAACTGGTGCAGGCGACCGAAGCGGTGCTCAAAGAGCGCTCGCCGTCCTGCGGCTCCTCGCTGATCTATGACGGTTCCTTCTCCGGCGCGAAACGACCGGGACACGGCGTGACCGCCGCGCTGCTTGAACGGCACGGCATCAAGGTGTACTCGGAGGAAACGTATCCGGAATCGAACCGACAGGACCAGCAAGACTGACTCAGCAACGACCTTTTTTGCAAAAAGGTTCGTGGGCCCGGTGTCTTTGTGCCGCACAGGTACGAAGGCAGCGGGCCTTTTCCGCTTGCGTGCGATCAGGCTACCTCCGTCCATGCATCCGATCGACCTGCTTCTTGAACTTCTGCAAAAACGCCTGCCGGTCGCTTTCCTCCGCCTCGCACAATTGAAAATACCCCATGTGATGCGGGTCATGCCCCAGATCATAATGCTGGTACGCCACGCGCCAGAAGCGGTGGGGGAACAGGAGCAGGCTGTGGAGCAGGCCGTATTCGGATCGGTTCAGCATC
>DASTWJ010000107.1:0-10886 GCA_035776695.1 Bacilli bacterium | reverse complement strand
TCCAGTGTTTGATCCAGTTGGCTGTCGGACCGCCCACGATCGCACTGCCCGTCTCGCCGAAGATCGCCAGCGATTCTTCCAAGTTCTTCGGATAGATTGTCGCTGCCGCTTCGATCAGGCCGAGTGCTCCGTTGTCAAATTGCAACGTCGCAACCGCCACGTCCTCCGCCTCAATGTCGCGCAAGCGAGTAGCGGTATGCGCCCCTACTTCTACAACCGGACCCGCCAGCCAGAGCAGGAGGTCCAAGTTGTGGATCGCTTGGTTCATCAAGACCCCGCCATCCATCGTCTTCGTCCCGCGCCAAGCGGCTTGGTCATAGTAGGCTTGGTTGCGGTTCCAGCGAACGGTTGCCTTGACATGGCTGATTTTCCCGAAACGCCCTTGGTCTATCGCCTTGCGAAGTTCCACAACGACCGGACGGAAACGGTTTGGATGGACGACGGCCAACTTGACACCGTTTTCGCGGCAAGCGTCGATGATTGCGTCCGCATCTCGAAGCGTCAAGGCGATCGGCTTTTCTACGACCAAGTGTTTCTTGGCCTTGGCCGCTTGAACGGCCAAAGGAGCATGGATACCGCTCGGTGTACAAATGCTGACCACATCAATGGAAGGGTCGGCTTCCAACATTTCCTCCAACGAGAGGTACCCCGCAACTCCATATTGTTCTTGAAATTCACTCAAACGTTCTGGGTTGGTGTCGCAAAACGCAGCCAATTCGGCCCCTTCCGTTTTGTGAATCCCTTCAATGTGCTTCTTGGCAATATGACCACACCCGACAATCGCAAAACGAATCATGCAATTACTCCCCACTTTTGAATTGGAAAAACTAGAAAAAGAAGAACCGTTTCTTTTTAGCAACTACTTGAGCCGGTTCCAATACAGTACAGCTCCCTCCTTGCAAAACAGCGCTTGCATTCACCTGATAACGAGTCGCCTCCTCCTCATCTACCAGCGAGGCAAGCACACGATACGCTTCCCCCAACTCGGGGCGTCTGCGCCCCGAGTTATGCGCATCACTCGCCACAACATGCACCAGCCTGCGCTGCACCATCAACTCCGCCGTCTTCTTCGCCCGCTCGCCCATCTTCCCGAGCAGGCTCCCGGCGGTCACCTGCGCGATCGCCCCTTGCTCGATCCACTCGGCTAGCCGGTTTGGGTTCTCCCGCAGTGCCACGTTCCGCTCCGGATGCGCGATGATCGGCGTGATCCCTTCCACACTTAGCTCATAGATCAACTCATCCGTAAACCGCGGAATACTCTGCACCGGCAACTCCAACAACACATACTTCCGTCCATTCCCAATCGTCAGCGTGTTCCCATCGAGCAGGTTCTCCACAAACTCCACATGCACATGAACTTCCGCACCGGGGTGGATGCGCAACGGAATCTCCGCCGCCTCCAACTCCCGCTGAAAGCTCTCCACCGCCGCCAGCACCGCTTCCGCGTCGTTGCGGTACACGCCATCTCTGGTGTGCGGTGTAGCCACGATGTCGGTGATGCCATCAGCGACGGCGATCCGCGCCATCTCCAGCGCATCTTCTAGCGTTTGCGCCCCGTCGTCGAGGCCGGGCAGGATGTGACAGTGGAGATCGATCATGTTGGAACCCCCTAGAAGTTAGTTATCTTCTCCGTAGTAGTAGTAATAGTAACTTTCGCTTTCGACTTTCTTGTTGTTCAACACCGCACCGACTACATTCGCGCCAACGTTGTTCAGTAACGCCTTGGCTTTTTTCGCATGGTCGCGCAGTACCTTGCCAGCACTCAACACCAACACCACACCGTCCACATGGCTTGCCAACAATTGTGCGTCGGTCACCGCCAGGATCGGCGGGGTGTCGATGTAGATCATGTCGTAGTGTTCCTTTAACTGTTCCAACAGGTCTTTCATCCGCTGCGAACCGAGCAACTCCGCCGGGTTCGGCGGGATCGGGCCGGAGGAGATCACATCGAGGCGGATTTGTCCCGTCTCGCGGATGCAATCCCCGTACTCCGCTTGTCCGATCAGCATGTTAGTCAAGCCGGTCCGATTCGAAACGTTAAAGGTGCGGTGAACCGTCGGCTTGCGCAGGTCGGCGTCGATCAGCAGCACTTTTTTCCCCGCTTGGGCCGAGACGATCGCCAAGTTGGCAATCGTCGTCGATTTGCCTTCACCGGGACCGGAAGAGGTGACCATCATCGTGCGAAGGTCTTTGCTCACGCCGGCAAATTGGATGTTGGTCCGCAACGTGCGAAACGCCTCCGCGATCGGGGACTTCGGTTGGTACAAGGCGATTAGATTCCGCGCATGTTCCTTAAGCTTCATAGGGAGTCCCTCCCACCTTCACGCCTTTGCTCGCTTTCTTGCCTTTTTTCTCATCGGTGTCCATGAGGGCGATCACGCCAAGCACCGGCAGACCGAGCAGTTCCTCGATCTCTTCCTCCCGCTTGACCGTGTTGTCGAGGAATTCCAGCAGGAACGCCAAGCCGACACCCGCCATCAGGCCGAGCACGAAGGCAATCGCCATGTTCAGGTACGGTTTCGGGCGTACCGGTGCAGGATGTTCCGGCAGTTTGGCTTCATCGAGAATCGAGACGTTGTCGATCTTCATGATGTTGCCGAGGTTCGCATAGAACGACTGCGCGAACCCGTTGGCAATCGCCACCGCCTGCTCCGGTTTCGTATCGGTGACGGTGATCGAGGTGACCAGCGAGTCGTTGGCCGCGGTGACGCGCACCTTGTTGAGCAGTTGCTGGTTGGACAGATCGAGTCCGAGGTGCTGCCTTACGTCTTCCGCAATCTGACGACTTTTCAGAATCTCGCTGTAGGTCTTGACCAGCTTCTGACCCACCAGGACGTCATTGTACGCGACTTGATCGTTGCCCGACTTGCTCTGCACCAAGATCGTCGCCGTCGCTTCATACTCCGGCTTCAACACAAAAAAACTAACCAGCCCCGCCGCCAACACCGCCACTGCGGTCAAAGTTAGAATCAACTTCAGTCTCTGCCGAATGATTTTCCAATACTGCAAGATCTCCATCTTCGCTTATTTCCCCTTTTCTATCTGTAAAGATCACTTATTCACATCTAAATAAAACCATCTATAGATTGCCTTCTAACATTGCCATTTTACCACAATATCTTCTAAAATTGTCCCTTATTCTACAAAGTTTTACAAGAAACGCTTTATCTCCCCGTAAATTTTTGCAGAAAAAAAACTCCGTCCCCTAACCTAGTTTTTTAACTGTAACGAGTTTTCGGCATACTCGCCTCTTAGTCGCAGACTTGACAGGAATTGATATAAATTGGTTACGCCTTCCGATTGATTCACAGCCCCTCCCTACTTGTGATAGAGTGATCTTATTATGATCGCTCACAAAGGAGGGCTCCCATGTCCCCATCCCTACTCAATAAAGTCGTCCTCATCACCGGCGGCGCCCGCGGCCTCGGACGCTACATGGCCGACGCGATGGCTCGTGAAGGCGCGGCCGTGATCGTCACGTCGCGCCAAGCTTCACCCGACGCCGCACTCGAACCGCGATTCGGCACGGTGCAGGAAGCCTTCCTCGAAATCACCGAGGAAGCGAGCGTCCACGCTCTTTTTTCCAAAATCGACGCAGCCTTCTCGCGCCTCGACGTGCTCGTCAACAACGCGGGGATCGGCGTGTTCAAACCGGTCGTCGACACGACGCTCGACGAGTGGAACGAGATCTTCGCCACGAACGTCACCGGGCTGTTCCTCTGCTCCAAGGCGGCGTTCTCGCGCATGAAAACCCAAGGCGGCGGCCGCATCATCAACATCGCCTCCGTCTCCGGCTACATCCCGATTGTCGAGAACGGCGTATACGGCGCGTCCAAATACGCCGTGCGCGGCTTCTCGCAGATCCTCAACGAGGAAGGCAAGCACGACAACATCCGCGTCTCGATCGTGTCGCCCGGCGCGGTGTACACCGACATCTGGGACGGACGCGACGGCTTCTTACCCGCCGACATGCTCCAGCCGGAAGATGTGGCCGAGACGGTGCTCGACATTGCCCGCCGTCCCTTGCACGTCCGCATCGACGAAGTGAAGATCCTGCCCCCCAAGGGCGTTCTCTAAAAACCTCATATTTATTTGAAAAAAGGTGGTTGTCCTCATGTCTTATCACGTAGCAATCGTCACAGGAGCCGGGCGCGGCATCGGCGCAGCGACGGCCAAGCTGTTTGCGGCGCAAGGCATCAAGGTCGCAGCGCTTGACATTCTCTATCACGAAGCGGAAAAAATCGCACAGGAGATCCGCGACAACGGCGGCGAAGCGATCGCGCTCACCTGCGACGTCGGGAAAAGAGAATCGGTGGAGTATGCCGTCTCCTACGTCGAAGAGGAGTTCGGCGTGCCGACGATCCTTGTCAACAACGCCGGCGTCGGCGGGCCGTTTCATCGCGTCGACCAGGTCAGCGACGACGAGTGGGAATGGATCATCAACACGAACTTGAAAAGCGTGTTCCACTTCTCCCGCCTGCTCCTGCCGAAGATGAAGGAGCAGCAGTTCGGCCGGATCATCAACATCGCCTCGATCCAAGGGCTGTACGGGTCGGCGCACTCTTCGACCTACGTCGCCAGCAAGCACGGCATGATCGGCTACACCAAGACGATCGCCGCCGAGTGGGGCGAGCACGGCATCACCTGCAACGCGATCTGCCCCGGCTATGTCGACACGGCGCTCGGCGTGCAGTCGAACTTGATCTCCGACTACATGCAGCGCGTGATGCAGAAGTCGCCCGTCAAGCGCATCGCCCAGCCGGAGGAGATCGCCCAGCTCGTCTGGCACCTCGCCGGCCCGCACGGCGGCTACATCAACGGCGCGACCTATACGATCGACGGCGGGATCACCTCGCATGTGGGGATCACGTCCGATCTGTAAGTCTTTTGTGCAAAAGCCAAGGACCGGCAAACGACAAGCGTTTGTCGGTTTTTTTATGCCCTTGCGCATACCTGCTTGTTCCCTTCCCATATACTCATGGGAAATCCCTCGTTCCAGAGGTGGTTCCCATGCTCAACGATTACAAGAAGTTCATCGTCTCCCGCAACGTCCTCGACTGGACGATCGGCATCGTGCTCGGCACGTCGTTTGCCAAGATCGTCGATTCGTTTGTGCAAGACATTTTGCTGCCGCCGTTGTCGATGGTGCTTGGCAAAGTGACGTTTCGCGAGCTGTTCGTCAGCTTGTCCGGGCAGTCGTTCGCCACGCTGAAGGAAGCGCAGGCCGCCGGAGCCCCGACGATCAACTACGGGCTGTTTACGCACACGGTGCTTGATTTTCTCGTCGACTCGCTGATCGTCTTCCTCGTCATCCGCCGCATCGACCGGGCGGAGATGTACACGGAAAAGCCGGAGCAGCAGAAAGAGTGTTCCGAGTGCGTGATGAAGGTGTCGATTCGGGCGAAGAAGTGCCCGTACTGCCAAAGCGTTCTGGTCTGACTTCCGCTGCCTCTTTGCTTACACACAAAAGACGACGAAGCCACCTAGAGCGGCTTCGTCGTCTTTTCGTTATTCGAGATGGGGCTGTTTCTCGACCGTGCGACCCAAACCACTCCCAACAGCAACAGCAACGCAGCACAGACCGGAAACGCCACGTCGATCGGCAGGTGAACCAAAGGCAGCCCGTAGCCAAACGCCGGCCCGACCGCCGCGCCCAAGTCTTGGGCGAGGGTGTAGGTCGCCAGCAGCCCGACGCCCTTGCTGCGCAAGTTGTCGGCGGCGAGCGAGTCGGTCAGTGTGTTCAGGGCGGTGGCGGTCATCAGCAGGAGCATCAGCGCGACCAGCCAGAGGGAGAGCGGCAAGGCAAGCGGCGTGAGCGGCAGCAGGATCGTCGCGGCCAGCAGTGCGCCGAGGAACAGCGGCACCCGCCCGCGCGGCCCGTCAGACCAGCGGCCGATGCGGGAGGCGAGAAACGGTTCCCAGCACCAGCGCGCACTCTGGATCAGCCCGGCGCAGGTGGCGGCCGTTAGCGCGAGCCCCCACAGTGAGAGCGTGCCGATGTTGCGCGTGACGAAGTGGCTGAGGGACGAGGTGACCAGCCCTTGGAAGACCATCGCGACGGTGAAGCCGCTGGCGAGGATCAGCAGAAGCTGCTTGTCCCAGCGTGGGCGTAGGGAGAGGGCAGGGTCAAGCTTCGTGGAGGCTGTCGAGTCCTTCCCTGCTTGAGAGGCTTGGGTTGCCGCTGCTTGTGCTTGGGTTGCCGGCGCTTCCTCCGTTCCGGCAACCGGTTCCTCAACACGTTCCCTTTTCGCAAACCCGAATGCCAACAGGGCGAGTCCGAACAGAGAGCCGATCCCAAAGAAGATCGCGATCCCGCGGTGCCCGATTACTGTGGCGCCGATGCCGCCGAACAGCACGCCGACCAGACTGCCAAGGCGGTATAGGCCGTTGTAGGTGCCGATCCACTCGCCGCGCGTGCGTTCCTCCGAGTACTGCACCAGATATTGCAACCCGCCCACTCGCAACAGCGACCACGCCAGCCCCCAGCATGCGCGAAGCAGAATCCAGATCCACAGACCGTGCGCCATCCCGTAGCCAATCGTCGTGGCGGCGGCGAGGAGCACGGCGAGGTAGAGGCCCGCTTGCAAGGGAATCTTTTGATACAGCCGGCCGACCAGTGGGTTCAAAGGCAGGCGGACGAAGCGGTTGACCGACAGCAGGATGCCGACTTCCCACAAGCCGGACAGCCCCCACTCCGGCCAGAAGATCGGGAGCAGGATGTAGAGCATCGAGTCGCCCAGCAGGCAGAGGGCAGTGGTCAAGGCGAGCAGGATGACCTTCTTCTTAGCAGATGAGGAGGGGGAGGAGGGAGATGCTGATGACATGAGTCAGGGCCTTCTTTCCGATAGATTCAATGAGTTCAGAATAAGGTAAATTCTGCCTCCTGTCGATCTTCCCGCCAAGGTCGGCATGAAAAAAGGCGAGTTGTCCTCGCCTCTGTCTCTCTCAAGATTTCGGGCCGATCTGCCAATAGTTCCCCACCTCCAACAACTCGCGCTTCGCCGTCTCCGGGTCGGCGTCCGTCTTCATCGAGATCGAGAAGGCGAGATAGGGGGCGGATTGTCTCGGGTCTTTCTTGTACTGAATCAACCAGTATTCCTGCGTCACCGTCTGCAAGCCCGATGCGGCCGGCGGTGTCCGTTCCACGATAGCGAAGACGGCCGGCCCGCTCGGGAGATCGACCGTCTCTTCGCTCGTGACGGTGGCGTGGTTGCCGACGACGTAAGCGGTCGACTGATTCTCCGTCGCCATCAGCCAAAAGCCCCCGTGCATATGTTTCCATGTGATCGCCTCGTCCTTCCCGATGACCGTCCCGTCGGGCAGGTGCAAGGATTGCTCGGGCAGTTGGTATTCAGGCTGTCCCGTCTGCGTGGGTGCCCCAGCGTTCGCTTGGACGGGCGGCGCGGTTTTAGGTGTAGGCAGTTGGACGGGTGCATCTCGTAAGGTAGCCGTTTTCGTTTGCGTGTCTCCCGAGGCGGTGGGAGTCGTCGTCGGGGCCGAATGGGTCTTGGGAGCAGCGCCGCTTTGAGTATTCGAACCCTCTTCCGCTTGAGACACTCCGTAAGAAAGGATCGCAGCAAGCGCCCCGATGGCAATCACCCCGATCCCCAAGTTGCTGAAAGAGAATCTTTTCATAAAAGGTTCCGTCCTCTCGTTGTCTAGCGTTCTCTCTCGTTAGACGTGCTTCTGAGGAAAAGATTACACGTAGGATCGTAATTTCCTATTCGGCTTGCACGTCTTGAGGAAGCTGAACTTCGAACGTGGAACCCTTTCCCACCTCGCTGCGCAGTCGGATCTGACCTTGGTGCAGGTCGATGATCTTTTGCACGATCGACAGGCCGAGTCCGCTTCCGCCGGCGGTGCGGGTGCGGGACTTGTCGCCTTTGTAGAAGCGTTCGAAGATGCGCGGTTGATCGCCGGGGGCGATGCCGATGCCCGTGTCGGTGACGCGCACGCGTACCTGCTCGTCCTCCATGTCCAGCGAGATAGACAAGCTCCCTCCCGGCGGCGTAAACTTGATCGCGTTGTGCAGCAGATTGATCCAGACCTGACTCAACAGTTCTTCGTCCGCCGTGATCGTCGTCTCCGCCAAGTCGAGTTCCAGATCCAGCCCTTTTTCCAACCACTGCGGCTCACTGGCCAAGACCAGATTTTGCAACTGGGTGTCCAAGCGGTAGGGGCGCGGCTCGAAGGGCTGGTGCTCGGATTCCAGGGAGGTCAGCTTGAGCAGGTTGTCGCTCAACTTGGACAGGCGTGCGCTCTCCGTCTCGATGATCGAGAGAAAATGCCGGCGTTCTTCCCGCGACAGGTCTTCCTTTTGCAAGGCGTTTGCGAAGCCGCGAATCGAGGTCAAGGGCGACTGAATTTCATGCGAGACGTTGGAGATCAGCTCTTGGCGCAGCATCTCCATCTGCTTCAGTTCCTCCGCCATGTCTTTGATCGACTGGACGAGGATGCCCGCTTGGCCGTGGTAGCGCTCTTCGTTCTCGATCTTGACGTTGAAGTCGCCGCGGGCGATGCGACGCAACACGTCTTTCAACTCCTGCCAGAACTTCAACTGTTGCGGGCGGGAAATCACGCCGACGGTGGTCATCAGCAGGACGAGCATCACGTTGCACACCAGCCACGTCGCCAGTTGCGTCGGCAACTCTCCCCACTGAATGCCCTCTTTGGCAAAATACCACCCGACGAGGTAAAAAGCCCCCGTGAACAGCAAGCCGCTCACCGTCAGCATCATTACGACGCCGACCAGACCTCGGAGCGCCCGCAGGCTCCTTGGCATCGGTTTGTCGAGCCGCTCGCCTTGCCGTCTCTTGGCACGCCGACGGCCGCGCCATCCACCGCGTCGCCCATGAGGCGTTCGTCCTTCTCGCTTCTGCTTCCGACCGCTCATCCCGTCACCTCCAGCCGATAGCCAAGCCCGCGGATCGTGCTGATCTTCAACGACACGTCCCAGTCGGTGAACCGTTCGCGCAGGCGATTGATATGCACGTCGAGCGTCCGTTCGTTGCCTGCGAAGTCATACCCCCAGACCGATTCGATCAGCCGGTCGCGGGGCAAGGTGCGCCCGAGGTGGCTCGCCAGCTGGAACAGAAGCTCAAACTCCTTGGGCGGCAAAGACAGTTGTTGCCCGCCTTTTTGCACGTGGTAGGTCTGGCGGTCGATCAGCAGTTCGGCGGCGGTGACCTGTTGGGAGGCGTTGATGCGGTATCGTTTCAACAACGCTTTGACGCGGGCGACCAGTTCGGGCGTGGCGAACGGTTTGACCAGATAGTCGTCGGTGCCGAGGTCGAAGCCTCGGACTTTGTCGACCGTCTCGCCTTTGGCCGTCAGCATCAGCAGCGGGATGTCGTAAAGGCTACGCAGTTCGCGGCAGAGCGTCCAGCCGTCCATCTGCGGCATCATGATGTCGAGGATCACGAGGTCGGCGGGGGTGGCTTCCATTTTCTCAAGCGCCTCTTCCCCGTCCGATGCCTCGGTGACTCCCATCCCTTCTTTTTGCAAAATCACGCGGACGAGCTCGCGGATGTGCGGGTCGTCGTCGACGATCAGAACGTGAACCATGTGGCAGTCCCTCCTTTCTACTCCTCTTGGCAAGACCGACTAGGCCGGGTGGCTGTTCAGGCGCAGTTGGCTGTCGGCGAATTCTCGGTACATCGCATGGCTGCTGTAGAGCTGGTCGTGCGTCCCGTTGCCCGTGATGCGACCTTTTTCCACAAAGACGATCTTGTCGGCGTCGACCACGGTGGACAGACGGTGCGCGATCACGACGGTGGTGCGGCCTTGCATCAGGTTTTTCAGCGCTTGTTGGACGACCTCCTCCGATTTGCTGTCGAGGTTGGAGGTCGCTTCGTCAAGCATCAGGATCTGCGGGTCGCGCAGTAGAGCGCGGGCGATGGCGATCCGTTGGCGCTGGCCGCCCGACAGCTTGATGCCGCGCTCGCCGACTTCGGTGTCGTATCCGTTCGGCAGCTCGCGGATAAACCCTTCCGCGTAAGCCATTTTGGCGGCTTGTTCCAACTCCTCCTGCGAGATCTCGCGGTCGAGGCCGTAGCAGAGGTTGTCGCGGATCGTACCGATGAGGATCGGGCTTTCTTGGGAGACATAGCCGATCCGGCGTCGCCATTCGCGGAGGGAGTAGGCGGCAATGTCCGTCTCGCCAAGGCTGATTTTGCCGGAACTCGGGGTGTAAAAGCGTTCGAGCAGCGAGAAAAGCGTCGTCTTGCCGCCGCCGCTCGGGCCGATGATGGCGGTGACTTTGCCCGCTTCGAAGGTCAGGTTGATGTCTTGGAGGATCGGTTCTTTTTCCTTGTAGGCAAAAGAGACGTTGTCGACGCGGATGTGCTGCTTCGGGTTGATCTCCTGCAAGCCTGTTTCTTGGTCTTCCTCCTGCGCTTCGAGGATCGCGATGATGTGTTCCGTCGCGCCTTTTGCCTTCTGGTACTGGGTGAAGAACTGGGAGATCTGGGCGATCGGCATCATGATCTGGAACAGGTACATGATGAACGCCACCAGTTCGCCAGCCGTCATCGCGCCGGAGGAGACCTGCACGCCGCCGAAGCCGATCAGGGCGATCAGGATCAGCACGATCAGGAACGACATCACGGGGGCGACCAGCGCTTGCATCTTCGCTTCTTTCAGGCCCAGTCGGAACAGCGTGCGAATGCCGTTGCCCCCTTGTTCGTACTCCACAGCCTCTGCGCCTGATGCCTTGACCAAGCGAATCTCCGACACGACGCGGGTGATGACCGAAGTAAAGCTTGCCGTTTCCGTCTGCGTCTCCTTGGAGATTTTGTACATCTGCCGCCCGATCGGCACCATCACCAAGGCGGCGACCGGGAAGACGGACAGCATGACGAGGGACATTTGCCAGTTCATGTAGAAGA
>DASTWJ010000106.1:0-5047 GCA_035776695.1 Bacilli bacterium | reverse complement strand
AAGAGATGCAAATTATAAAAAAGGAGAAGTTTTCTATGAGATTCATGTTGATTGTCAAAGCAACAAAAGATTCCGAGGCCGGCAACCTTCCAAGTCAAGAGCATTTTGACGCGATGCGGAGGTTCAACGACGAGTTGGCGGAGGCAGGCGCACTAATTGCCGCTCAAGGACTCCACCCAAGCTCCAGCGCGATTCGTATCTCGTATCCGGAACCTGGTGGGAAACCGAAGGTGGAAGACGGGCCATTCAGGGAAGCAGAAGAGCTGATCGCGGGCTTCACGTTGATCGAGGTGAAATCGAGGGAAGAGGCGATCCAGTGGGCGATGCGGATGCCAGACCCGCACGGCTTTGGCGAAGGCCAAATCGAGTTGCGTCAAGTGTGGGAGGCGGCGGAACTGACTCAGGATCCAGAAGCGTTAGCCAGGGAAAATGAAATGCTCGCACGAGTTAAGAGGAAGATGAGGTAGTGGAGAACTGTCGGTTGACCAAAAACGGAAGAGGGGTATTCATTTGATGGCAAAGAGCAGATTGAACCCTAAGGTAGACGAATTCTTAGAAAAGGCAAAACAGTGGAAGCAAGAATACGAAAAGTTGAGAAACATCATTCTTGACTGTGACCTGACCGAAGAGTTCAAGTGGATGCATCCCTGTTACACCTTTCAGAATAAGAACGTCGTTTTGATCCATGGATTCAAAGAGTACTGCGCGATCCTGTTTCACAAAGGTGCCCTGTTAAAAGACCCCCAAGGCATCCTGATCCAACAAACGGAGAACGTACAGGCGGCCCGGCAGATTCGGTTCACCGATGTTCGAGAAATCGTGGAGATCGAATCGACCTTAAAAGCCTACATCCAAGAAGCCATAGAAGTAGAAGAATCAGGCGTGGAAGTGGATTTTAAGAAGACGACGGAATTCGAAGTCCCTGAAGAGCTTCAAAACAAATTCGATGAACTGCCTGCCTTAAAAACTGCATTCGAAGCTTTGACGCCGGGACGACAACGAGCATATCTTCTTCATTTTTCTCAACCTAAACAGTCCAAAACTCGTGTCTCGAGGATTGAAAAATATATGCAGCACATCTTCGAGGGAAAGGGATTACGAGATTAGTCTATACGTCCAAAAAGGGGGGAGAGCACCATGATCAAAACCGTCATCCTCGACGATTGGGAACAGGCCACATCCCAACCCTCGATCCACCTCGACCGTTTGAGACAATTCTCCGACGTACACATCTACCACGACCAACCTTCCATCGAAACGACCAAACAACGCGTCCAAGACGCCGACGCTGTCATCCTGATGCGCGAACGCACCAAGCTAACCGCCGACCTGCTCGACAGCATGAAACAGATCAAGCTGATCGCCCAAACGGGCACCGGCCTCGCCCACATCGACATGGACGCGGTCAATCGGCGCAAAATTCCCGTGGCGACCACGCCGGGCGGTTCGACGGCAGCCGTGACGGAGCTGACTTTCGCCTTCCTGCTGAGCCTCGCCCGCGATCTGCACCGCCTGTCCCGACAGGTGAAAAAAGGGGAGTGGCCGCCATCCATCGGCTTGAACCTCGCGAAGAAAACGCTCGGTCTGATCGGACTCGGCAAGATCGGCCAATCGGTCGCCCAAGTCGCCAAGGCGTTCGGGATGCGCGTGATCGCGTGGGGGCCGCGCTTAACACCGGAACGAGCGGAGGCGGCGGGTGTGGAGTACGTCTCCTTGGAAGACCTGCTCAACCAAAGCCACTTCCTCTCCTTGCACGTCCGCCTCGTGCCCGCGACGAAAAATCTGCTCCGCCGCGAGCATTTCGAACTCATGCGACCCGACGCCTGCCTGATCAACACCTCGCGCGGTGAACTGATCGACGAAGAAGCCTTGATCTGGGCGCTACACAATCAAAAAGTCCGCGGCGCCGGCCTCGACGTGTTCCACCGAGAGCCGCTCGACCCGCAGCACCCTTTGCTCCAACTGGACAACGTCATCCTCTCCCCGCACATCGGCTGGAAGACGGACAACACCTTCGAGAGCTTCTTGAACGGCTCGATCGCGAACATCGAGAGTTTCTTTCAACAGAAGCAACCGCAAAACATCGCCAACCAAGAAGCAATCGGGTGAGTGGTGCATACGGATACAGGGAACCCTTGTTTGAGGCAAGGGTTTCTTTTCTTGCCCGAAATACGTAGCCCACACAAAAAAACGGAGACGCCTAAGCGCCTCCGTCAGAGAAGTCTCTCTTGCATACAAAAAACTCCCTATGGTAAAATAAGGAGTGGTCATTACTTGCTAAATGATGTTTCACATATACCCTTACTATAATAATACCACGAAACATCACAACTGTCAAATCCTTCTGACCCTGACATTCCAACGGTAAAGGAGCGGTTCCATGAGCGTATCGGAGCAAGAGTGGCGGGATGAGCAGGAGCGGGTCGATCGAGTCGTCAAGCTGATCAAGACGCGCATCACCGGCCTGCAAAGCAAAGTAAGCGAAACGAAAGAAGAAATCGTGGACATCCGCAAAAACTTCTGGGAGGACGTCACCGTCAACTTCGACGAGTTTGACGATGTGTTGGAAACGTACGTCTCCCTGCGGCAACAGGCCGAGGTGCTGTCCGAACGCGAACGCACCCACCGCCATGCCACCAAACAATTGCACACGCTGCGCCGGTTGGAGCGCTCCCCTTATTTTGGCCGCATCGACTTTCTGGAAGAGGGCGAAACGAGCGGCGACACGATCTACCTCGGCATCGGCTCGCTCGTCGACGATGATGGCGAGAATTTCCTGATCTATGACTGGCGCGCCCCCGTCTCCTCCCTGTACTACGACTACTCGCCCGGCCCCGCCAAGTACGAAACGCCGAGCGGCACGATCGAAGGCGAGATGGAGCTCAAGCGCCAATACATGATCAAAAGCGGCGAGATCCAAGCCCTGTTCGACACCGGCGTCACCATCGGCGACCAACTGCTGCAAAAGGTGCTCGGCAAACACGCCGACGCCCAGATGAAAAGCATCGTCGCCACGATCCAGCGCGAACAGAATCAGATCATCCGCAACGAACAGAGCCCCCTGCTGATCGTCCAAGGCGCGGCCGGCAGTGGCAAGACCTCTGCGGCGTTGCAACGGGTGGCCTACCTGCTCTACCGCTACCGGGAAGTGCTGTCGGCGGAGAACATCGTGCTTTTTTCCCCGAACCCGATGTTCAACAGCTACGTCTCGACCGTCCTGCCCGAACTGGGCGAGGAGAACATGCAACAGACGACGTTCAGCGAGTACCTGGAACACCGCCTCGGCAAAAATTTCGCTGTCGAGGACCCGTTCGACCAGATGGAATACACACTGACGGCGATGAACGAGCCCGGCTATGAGGCGCGAATCGAGGGGCTTCGCTACAAGGCCACGCTTCCTTATAGAGAGCTGATCGAACAATACGTGGAGTACCTCGGGACGGAAGCGCTGATCTTCCGCGACATCAAGTTCCGCGGGGAGATGTTGCTCTCCAAAGAACAACTCCAAGCCAAATTCTACGCGTTCAACCCGTCCCTGCGCATGCCCAACCGCATGAAGCTGCTCGCCGACTGGCTGGTCGAGGAGCTCAAGCAGATCGCCCGCAAGGAGCGCAAGAAACCGTGGGTAGAAGACGAGATCGAGTTGCTCGACAACGAAGAGTACCTCAAAGCCTACCAGAAACTCCGCAAGCAAAAAGGGTTCAGCCAAAGCTCCTTCGACGATTTCGAACGGGAGAAGAAGCTGCTCGGCAAGATGCTGGTCAAAGAGCGGTTCAAACCCCTCCTGCGCGGGGCGAAAAAGTTGCGTTTCCTCAACGTGAAGGCGTTGTACCGGCAACTCTTTTCCGACCCGCATTTCGTGTTGCGGTTCGCACCGGACGCCGAGTTGCCGTCCCACTGGCCGACGATCTGCGAGCAGACGGTGGAACGGCTGGAGAGGGGGGAGTTGGGGTATGAGGATGCGACACCGTTCCTATACTTCAAGGAACTGCTCGAAGGCTTTCAGACCAACACGTCGGTGCGCCATGTGTTCGTCGACGAGGCGCAGGATTACTCGCTGTTTCAGTTCGCCTTTTTCCGCAAGTTGTTCCCGCGGGCGAAACTGACGCTGCTCGGCGACCTCAACCAGTCGATCTTCGCCCACGCGGCGGCAGACCAAGGGTTTGCACCGCTCCTCTCCCTGTTCGGCGAGGAGGAGGCGGAGATGATCGTACTCAAGCGCAGTTACCGTTCGACCCGCCCGATCATCGAGTTCACCCGCGAGATGATCGCAGGGGGCGAGCAGATCGAGGCATTCAACCGCGAAGGGAACAAGCCGACGGTGACGAGTGCGACCGATGAAACGGACTTGATCGGGAAGATTCGCGCGCGCATCCGAGATCTCCAGGCAGAAGGCCACGGCAACATCGCCGTGATCTGCAAGACGGCGCAAGAAAGCCAACAAGCCTACGACCGGCTGCAAGAACACCTGCCGATTCGCCTGATTGGCAAACACACGGCTTCTTTTGAAGAAGGGCTGGTCGTGATCCCCGCTTACCTCGCCAAAGGGGTGGAGTTTGACGCAGTCATCGTCTACAACGCGGCGCAAGAGGTGTATGGACGGGAGAGCGAAAGGAAGTTATTTTACACGGCTTGTACGCGGGCGATGCATGAGTTGCACCTGTATTCGGTCGGTGAGATCACTTCGTTTGTCGGGCAGGTTCCACGTGAAACGTACGTCCGGAATTAGAAAAAAAGTTCGTGGCAACGACCCCTTTTTCCACTGTAAAAGGGGTCTTCTCTTTTGCCGCAAAGTTCTGTAGAATGTAACAACCAATATGTGGATATGAGGAGGCGGGATGAGGATGAGCGTTTATCTACAAGACCCATCGAAGCATGAAAAATGGCTTGCCCCTCACTCGTTGGCGTGGTACGAGCAGTTGGGGCGGTTGACCGGACAGTTTGCCTACCCGTGGCGGTCGACGATCACGGAGCCGTCGGGTGAAACGGTGTTTACGGAGGAAGTGGCGCGGATGGTCGCAGGCAAGCGCGTGCTCGACGTCGGCTG
>DASTWJ010000105.1:0-16460 GCA_035776695.1 Bacilli bacterium | reverse complement strand
TGCGTCATCCCAATTATGTCGTCGTCGCGCTGGAATTGTTCACGTTCCCGCTGTGCTTCGGGGCGGTGTGGACGGCGCTGTTGTTCACCATCGCCAACGCGCTCGTCCTGCGCGTGCGGATTCGCACGGAGGAGCGGGCGTTGAGCGAAGTCACCACCTATGCCGAAAGCATGGGGGAACGACCTCGCTTCTGGCCGAAATCGAAAAAAGCCGCTCGGTAAGCTGTCGCGCATCCCGAGCGGCTTTTGTCTTGCGACCGTAACGCCTACTCCTCGGCGGGAGCGGCATCGACGGCGATCTGGTAGGCGTCGAGCAGAGACTGCAACACGTCGGGATCTTGGATGCCGACCAACTCCTGATCGTCCCCTTCCCCTTCGACTTTCATGAGCAGCGGTTCGTCATCCTCGGCCATCAGCAGAGCGTACGATTGGTCATCCATCTCGAACAGCCCTTCGAGGCCGAACTCGCGCTGTTGTCCCTGTTCATCTTGCACGACGATACGGTCACGGATCATCGCGATCACCTCCGAGAATTAGGATTCCCTGAAACGGCAAGCTTACCCATGCAGTGCGATGCCTCATGATGCCTCATTCGGTGCGTGCGGAATGCTCCCTTTGGTCGCAGGGAAATAGTACAGGTAGACCTGTATGCCCAATGCCTCGAGGGGTATGATCGAGGAAGAAGGAGTGATGACCCATGCGTAAGTGGAGCGAAGGACTGATTTTCCTCGCGTACTTTTTCGTTCCCTTTTTCAACCTCTTCCGAATCGACATCCCGAGCGGTACCTACTACTGGATGACGATGCGGTTTCCTTTTGCACATGCGATGCCGCTGTTGTTGACCGTCCTGTTTCTCGTCTTTCTCGTCGTCGGGCTGAACTTTTTCCGCCCGCGGATGTTTTGCTCGCACTTCTGCCCGCACGGTACGGTGTCGCAGTGGTTGCGCAAGTTGCAACACTACAAGCTCGACATCCCGTTGGCCGTCCTGATCACGCCGGTGATCGCCTTTACCCTGCTCATCTACTTTGTCGACCCGAGCACCGCGTGGCAGGCGATCACACACGGTGAGTCGACGATCCTGATCACCGCCTTTCTCGTGCTCTGCCTGTTCATCGGCCTGCTCGTGATCCGCTTGCGACAAAAGTTTTGCGCCAACGCCTGCCCGTACGGCTTTTTCCAAAACCTGTTGACCCCGGAAACCACAAGCACCGGCAAAAAAGTGGCGGTGTCCCTGATCCTGTTGGTGCTGGCCGGGGCGATGACGGCCACCGCTCTGCTTACCCCGCGCACCGAGATTTCGCTTGGCATCGGGGCACGGATGAAAACGGGTGCCGATACGATGACCTACACCTACACGCTAAAGCTCGCCAACAACATGGGGGAACCGGAAACGTTCATTATCAAGTTCGGCAAGTTGCATCCGGTCGGCAACTCGTTTTCCGATCCGGTGGTCGTGCCTGCCGGTGAGGAAAAAGTGCTGCCGTTCGCGTTTCAGGTACAGAAGGCGACAGAGGTCGATCTGAACGTCTGCGCCGAGAAGGACGGCACTTGCCAAGATTTCGACTTCACGCTGTCGGGTCAATAAGCTCAAGCAAACCGCTTCGACACAAACGATGCCGCCGTGGTAGCAGCCACCGAAATCACATGAAACGCCCCGTTCGGAATCCCCAGCGGCTCGACGAATGACGCGATCACCTGCTCCTCCAAGATCATCGTCGACCCCGTCCACGCCAACACCGCCACCCCGGCGAACATCAGCACCGGATAGCGATGCAACAGGTGCGAGATCAGCTTGCTTCCCCACAGGATGCAAGGGATCGAGACGAGAATCCCAAGCGCCAAGAGCAGCCAGTTGCCGTCGGAGATGCCGACGATCGCCAGCACGTTGTCGACCGACACCATCAGGTCGGCGAGCACGATCACTTGGATCGCGGCGACCAACCCTTTGCCTTGGCGCAAATTTTTCATTTCATCCTCGTCGCCGAGCATCTTGAAGGCGAGATAGAGCAGAAACACGCCGCCGATCAGTTTGAGATACGGCGTGTTGATCAGAAACACCGCCAGCATCGACAAGGCGATCCGCAACCCGACCGCCCCCATCGTGCCCCAGAAGATCGCCTTCTGCCTGATTCCTTCGGGCAAATGGCGCGTCGCCAACCCGATTACCAACGCGTTGTCTACTGACAAAATGGCGGAGATCAGCAAAATCTCGATCGCCAGTAATGTTTCACTCATCCGAAAACGGCCTCCCCCCGATAACTCCTCGTACTAGAGTCTATGACGGGACGGGCCGGAACTTGTCTATTCTCTAAATTATGCACCCTCTTTGTAGATTCCACCCCTTTCCAGTGGTAAGATGTAGTCGTTATTGCTTACACAAGACAAGACAAGCTTGGCTCAATGGAAAGGATGGGGGAAAGATGAGTTTTCTGACTCGCCTATCGCTGAAGAACCCGGTCGCCATCTTCATTCTGGCGTTCCTGCTGATCTTCGGCGGTCTGTATGCGTTTCAGTCACTGAAAGTGGAGATGTTGCCGAACATCGAGTTCCCGCAACTGACGGTGCAAACGGTCTATCCGGGCGCATCACCGAACGATGTGGATGAACAGGTGACCAGCAAATTGGAGGCGCAATTCAAGAAGCTCGACGGCTTGGACTCGATGACGTCGCAGTCGTTTGAAAGCGTCTCGATCATTTCGTTGCAATTCCCGTTTGACACCGACATGGACGCCATGTCGCAGAAAGTGGAAGACCTGATCGGCGAGTCGCACATGCCGGACAACGTCCCCACACCGGAAGTCAATCGCCTGTCGTTCGGCGCACTGCCGGTCGTCAGTGCCGCCGCTTTCGCCAAAGGCGACGTCGACATCCAGACGCTGATCGCCGACAAGATCCGGCCGGAACTGGAGAAGATCCCCGGCGTAAGTTCGGTCGCCATCGGCGGCGGGGCCGAAGAGATGGTGACGATCACCGTCGACAAAGCCAAAGCGCTGCAGCACGGCTTGACACTGTCGCAGATTCAGGAAGCGATCAAAAGCCAGTCCCTGTCGATGCCTGCGGGCACGGTGGTCAACGATTCGGTTCTGATCCCCGTGCGGGTGGAACAGAAGCTGGACACGGTGGAAGGGTTGAAGAACCTGCGTCTGAGCTCCGGCCAGCAAGCGGCTCCCGCTGCTCCGTCCGCTCCGAACCCGACGGGGAAAGCCGCTCCGTTCGTTCCCGCCCACGCTCCTTTGACCTTGGCGGACATCGCCACGATCACAACCGAATCGGCGAGGACGGAGATCACCCGCTTTAACAACGAGGACGCCATCGCCCTCACCGTCACGAAAAAGCAAGACGCCAACACGGTCGAAGTGGCGGACAAGACGCACGACGTGTTGGACAAATACAGTGACCAAATGGAATACGGCATCGTGTTCGACCAATCGGAAGGCATCAAGCAATCGGTCGACACCTTGATTCGCGAAGGCTTGCTCGGGGCCCTGTTCGCCTCAATTGCCGTGCTTTTGTTCCTGCGCAACCTGCGGGCGACGATCATCGCGGTGCTGTCGATTCCGCTCTCGCTCGTCGTCTCCTCGATCTTCCTGTCGCGCGCCGGCATCACCTTGAACATCATGACGCTCGGCGGCATGGCGGTGGCGGTCGGACGGGTCGTGGACGACTCGATCGTCGTCATCGAGAACATCTTCCGTCGGATGAAGATGAACAAGGAAGGCACCGACCCCTCCGAACTGACGATCGACGCAACTCGCGAGATGTTCAAAGCGATCACCTCGTCGACGTTGACGACGATCGTCGTGTTCCTGCCGCTCGGCTTGGTCGGCGGCATCACGGGCGAATTCTTCCTGCCGTTCGCTTTGACCATCGTCTTTGCGCTGGTCGCCTCGCTGTTGGTGTCGATCACCTTGACGCCGCTCTTGGCTCGCTTCTCCTTCTCCAAGGTCGTACATGAGGAACGCGAAGGCAAGTTGCAACATGTCTACGCCCGCGTGATCGAATGGTCGCTGCGGCGCAAAGGTCTCGTCCTCGTGCTGTCCGTCGTGCTCTTGGTCGGCTCGCTGGCCCTCTCCTCGCAACTCGGCTTCGTCTTTCTGCCGAACGAGAAGCAAAAATTACTGATGGCCAACGTCACCATGCCCGCCTCGACCGTGCTGGAGAAAACGAACGAAGTCTCGCTGGAGATCGAAAAGATGCTCGGTGAGCGCGAAGACACGATCGACATGGTCTTTGCCGGCATCGGCTCTCGCGATTTCCAAACCGGTTTGAGAAAAGGTAACACGGCGCAGTACTTCATCTCGCTGAACGAAACCGCCGATGTGACCCAAGAGGTCAAAACCCTGCAGAAGAAAATGGAAGAGATCACGCACCGCATTTCCCCGGACGCGTCCGTCGCCGTCCAAGAGATGTCCACAGGCGGCCCGCCGAGCAACAACAACGTCGACATCGACCTCTACTCCACCGACGTCGACAAGTTGCTCGCCGCCTCCAAGTTGGTTGAGAAGGAACTCGCCAAGCATGACGATCTCAAATACATCACGAACAACCTGAAAGAAAAACAAACCCAATGGGTGATCGAGATCGATCCGGACAAAGCGGCCGCTCACGGCGTGTCCGCCTTTACCGTACTCGGTTTGACCGCCGACCAAACCCGTCCGGTCAACGTCGGCCTGCTCAAGCTCGACGGTGAAGACCGCCAAGTCGAGCTGACGTACGACAAGTCGCTCACCTCCCAAGAGGATCTGGAGAACCTCACCCTCTTCGGACAGCAAGGGCCGGTCAAGTTGCGTGACGTTGCAACGGTTCGCGCCGAACAGAGCATCACCTCGATCCAGAAGCTCGACGGCAAAGAATACGCCCGCGTCTCCGCGACGATCGATTCGCAAAACGTCCAAGCGATCGCCGCGCAAGTCAAAGCGGATGTCCAAGCGAACGTCAAGCTGCCGGACGGCGTCTCGCTCGAAGCGGGCGGCGGCACCGATGAAACGGCGAAAACGTTCCAAGACCTGCTCTTGGCGATGGGCATCGCCGTCGGGCTCGTCTACCTCGTGATGCTGTTCACGTTCGGCCAGGCGCGCGTGCCGTTCGTCATTCTCTCTTCGCTGCTGTTCGTGCCGACCGGCGCAATCGGCGCCCTGTACCTCGTCGGAGAGCCGATGTCCGTCTCGGCGATGATCGGCATCCTGATGCTGATCGGCATCGTCGTTACCAACGCCATCGTCCTCGTCGACCGCGTCGGGCAGAACCGTGCGGACGGCATGACGATCCACGAAGCGCTGATCGAAGGCGGCAAGACCCGCCTGCGCCCGATCCTGATGACCGCATTCGCGACGATCTGCGCCCTGCTGCCGCTGGCGTTCACCACGGCGGAAGGCTCGCTGATCTCCAAAGGTCTCGCCCTCGTCGTCATCGGCGGCCTAACCACGTCCACCCTGCTCACCCTGATCATCGTGCCGGTGATGTACGAACTGTTCTTCCTCCGGACCCACCGCCGTGAGCAGAAAATGAAACTGCACTAACAGAGCCATCGCGGCAAGAAAAAAAAGCTCTTGGGAATCTCCCAAGAGCTTTCTTGTTGGTATCGGTCGTGTGTGATTACAGACGAGTTACGTTCGCCGCTTGCGCACCGCGGTTGCCGGTGACGATTTCGAAAGAAACTGCCTGACCTTCTTCGAGGGTTTTGAAACCTTCGCCGGTGATGGCGGAGAAGTGTACGAAGACATCCTCACCGTTTTCCATGGCGATGAAACCGTAGCCTTTTTCAGCGCTGAACCATTTAACAGTACCTTGTTGCATTGTAAAAATACCTCCTGTCACCCTCAAGGTGATCGTAGTACCACTTGCGATTCTTTCGAAACGACAAACGGCTGTCTGCCTGTAGACACGCTCATTTTAACAGGTAACGGCGGGCACGTCAATGTGCCCGCCGTCTCTTTTACTCATTAAATCCCATATACTGCCTTGTATTTGTCTTCCAAATATCGGAGCAGGTATTCGCTGTTGATTTCTTCGCCGGTGGTGTCGACCATGATCTCTTTCGGCAATTTCGATTTGCCGTGGCGGTAGACCTTCTCGGTCAGCCACGCTTTGACTTGGCTCATGTCGCCGCGTGCGACCTGTGCCTTGTAGTCGGGGATTTCCTTGCGCAGCGTGTTTTCGAACATCGCCGCGTAGATGTTGCCCAGCGTATAGGACGGGAAGTACCCGAACGCGCCGCCCGACCAGTGGATATCCTGCAGGACGCCGTCGGTGTGGTTCGGCGGGGTGATGCCGAGGTATTCTTCCATTTTTTCGTTCCAGACGCGCGGCAGGTCGCGCACTTCGATCTTGCCGTTGATCAGATCTTTCTCGATCTCGTAGCGGATCATGATGTGCAGGTTGTAGGTCAACTCGTCCGCTTCGGTACGGATCAGGGACGGCTCGGCGGTGTTGATCGCCTTGTAGAAGTCTTCGAGCCCCACGCCTTCAAACTGCTGCGGGAACTTCTCCTTCAGCTTCTCGTAGTAGTTCGACCAGAATTCTTGCGAGCGTCCGATCATGTTCTCCCAGAAGCGGGATTGCGATTCGTGAATGCCCATCGACGTGCCGGTGCACAGGAACGTGTTCAGCAGGTCATGGGACAGGTTCTGCTCATAGAGCGCATGTCCGCACTCGTGGATCGTGCCGAACAGCGCACTTTGGAAGTCGTTCGGCAGGAAGCGAGTGGTGACGCGCACGTCACCCGGGTTCAGGCCGGATGCGAACGGATGCGCCGACTCGTCGAGACGACCCGCGTCAAAGTCATAGCCGATCTCGCGCAGGATGAACTCGGAGAATTCGCGCTGCTGCGCTTTCGGGAACTCTTGGTCGAGGAATTTCTTGTCCGGCGCTTGGGCCGCTTTGACCTGCTTGAGCAGAGCGACGGTGCCTTCGCGAAGCGGCTGGAAGATCGCGTCGATCTTGGAGACGGTCATGCCCGGCTCATACTGGTCGAGCAGCGCGTCATACTTGTTCTCCTCATAGCCCCAGATCTCGATAAACTCGCGCAACGTCGCGACGATCTTCTCCATATACGGAGCGAAGTTGTCGAAGTCGTTGTTCGCTTTCGCTTCCTGCCACGCATGTTCCGCTTGCGAGCAGAGCACGACGTACTCTTGGTATTTGTCGGTCGGGATCTTCCGGTTGAGGTCATAATCCTTCTTGCGTTCCAGCACGGAAGCGCGGGTGATCGGGTCCAGCTGATCCAACACATCGGAAGCGGACAACGCATCGAGCATGCGCCCCATCTCTTCGGAGATGCTCATTTTAAACAGATCGGTGGACAGCATCCCCACCGTCTCGGAGCGCTGCGGCACCCCTTTTTTCGGGCAACCGGTGCGCAGATCCCAATAGATCAGGTTCGCCGCTTCCTCCAGATGCTTCATCCGTTTGACATAGGCTTGAAATTCTTGTACTTGCGTTTGCAGATTGCTCACACCCTGTACCTCCGTCATTTTTGGCTTTTACCACCAATGTACCCGTTATTATGCGAATTGTCCAGCAAAAGAAAACCAAACAAAAGACCGCGCAGAAGTGCGCGGCCTTCTTGTTGCCGAAGCGACTACTTCAACAGATGGTCGCGCATGTACTGCGCGTTGTCTGCCAGGACCTGCTCTGCGGTCGCCGAGATGTTGCCCGCTTTTTGGTAGTCGTCGAGCGTTTTCTTCAGTTGAGCGAGGTGTTGATCCGCTTGGACGTATTTGCCTGCGGTGTAGAGCTTCGCCGCAGCGTCCAATTTCGCGTGCAGCGAAGTCTGGATGCCTTGGTTCTTCACATCGCCCTGCTTGGCCAGACGGTCGAGCAGGTTGCCTGTCGCATCGAAGTTGGATTCGATCATGAACAGGAACTGCTGCTCGGTGACTTGGCCCGCCTTGTCGGTGACGCGCACCTTCACAGTATGCGTTCCGAGGCCGAGGGACAATGCATCGATCGAAGCGTTCGAGTTGATTTTGTTGCCATCCAACCACATGTCGGCCGTTGCCACGCCGGAGAGGTTGTCCTTGCCGGTCAGGGCAAAGGAGACCGTGCCGTCGATCAACACGTTGTGCAAGGTCTGACCGTCTTGCGTCAGGGTGAAGGTCGGTGCCGTTTTGTCGAGGTTGACGGTGAGGGTTTTCACCGCTTCGACGAGGCCCGCCTTGTCGGTCGCACGGTACTGCAGGGTGTTTTTCCCTTCGGTGGTGATGGCGATCTGGTTTTCATAGGTCGTCCAGACACCGTTGTTGAGCTTCCACTCGATCTTCGCCACGCCGGAAGCGTTGTCGTCCGCCGACAGCACGACGGAGACATCGTCTTTGTACCAGCCGTTGTCGTTTGCCGAGGTGGTTGCTTTCGCCGAAGAGGTCGGTGCGGTTTTGTCGATCTTGATCGTCAGTTCTTTTGCGTCTTCCACGTTGCCCGCCTTGTCGACGGCGCGGTATTTGAACGTCGTGGTGTTTTCATCGGAGATCGTGATCGGTCCGTTGTACAGTTCCCACGCGCCCGGAGTGTGTTGGTATTCGATGCGCAGCACGCCCGCTTTGTCGTCGGTCGCCGTCAGGGTGACCGTCACATCCCGGGTGGACCAGCCAAGGTCGTTGGCGGTGCCGGAAACGGTCGCCTCGGTGTTCGGCTGCGTGTTGTCTTTTGCAAAATCAGACAGGCCGCGCGGCTTCAGTTGGTACGTGCCGCGGAAGATCGAGGACACGCCGGTGATGTCGATCACTTGGCCGTCGGTGTACGGGAATTCCCCGTAGGTCAGGCCGGTGCGACCGTCCACACGCACGAGCGTGGTCTTGCCGTCTTTGACCGCGTCGAATTCAAACGAGCCGCTCGGGTACGCCGTGTGCAAGTTGGACACGGCGACATTTTCCAATTTGACCAGTTGGCCTTGGTTGTCGGCGTTGACATCGGTGACCGTCTTCGCCGTCGGTACGTTCTCCGTGCCGATCTTCTTGATCAGGATCGGGTCGGACAGTTCCAGTTCATCGTTATAGACAGCCGTTTCCGCTGCGATGCGGATCTTGTCGCCGACGTTGAAGCCGGACTCGTTTTGGTACACATAGACACCGCCGGTGCCGTCTTGCAGGTAGAAGCCTTGGCCGCCGAAGGCGCCCGGTTGCGTGGTGACGATACCTTCCACCGTCACCAGCGTGCCTTTGGCTGTTGCACGCGCATCCGCGACGGAGATCGTCGCCGGGACCGCCGGTTCATCTTCCGGCAGCGGCTCGCCCGATACGTTGGCGATGGTGACCGCGTTGGTCAGCAGCTTGGAGCTGCCTTGGCGCAGGCGGATGTTCGCATCGCCGCTGGTGCCCGCTTTCACGCGAACGGTCAGCGTCTTCGCCGCATGCCCGATCTTGTCGGCGTTCAGCGAGAAGTACTTCGAATACCCGTAGGAAGTCGGCCAAGTGCCGTCATCGTTTTGCACTTGCATGACCTGTTGCCCGCCGGAGATATACATGCCGATGTTGAAGTTGTTCACTGTGGACAGCGGGTTCATATCGTCCGCCACAACGCGCACCTGGAACTCTTCCGCGTTCGGAATGGTAGACGGGTACACCAACTTGTACACCGGATGAGCGGGCGGCGCTTGCGTCGAGCCGTACGCACCCGGTTTAAAAGTCGCCGGGTCCCACCAGTTGTAACCCGGATCGGGAGCAGACCACGGTTCCGCTTGCGGTTCGGTGGAGTTTTGCGGCACTTCAAAATCAAGCGTCTGCGTCGGTTGATCCAGCTTGATGTTCACTTGATCAAACGACGTGTAGGATTCCTTTTTCGCCAACCAGTTTACGGTGTTGACGAGCAGGGTCGCATCGTCTTGCTCTTTGAAGCCGTCGTATGTCGTTTTCGATCGGCCCGTATCTTCACGCAGGTATTTCGGCGAAGCGTCCTCCACCGGCGAAGAGTCGCCGAGGAACGCCGCTTTGCCCGCGCCGACTTTGGCAATCGCCGCGAACGGACCTTCCGCTACGCCGCCGCCGTTGTAAACGCCTTGGTCAACCGCGTTGGCCCACTTGTCGTTCGTCTGCGGGATGTAGACGAGACCTTTGGCTTTCTTCGGGTCGAGAATCGCCAGCGTGCCGCCTGCGTGCATCGCGAACGTGTTCACGCCCGTGGTGATGCCAAACGTCTCGGACGGCGGCGCGATGTTGCTGGCCGTCAGATCCGGCAGCGCGTTGTAGCGGAAGCGAATCCCGAAGTTGTTCGCCAGCCAGTCGGACGATTCGACGCCTTGCATCGCCTCGGAAGCAGCCTCCGCGTCACTCATGCCCTTCGCCGGGTTGTCCCAGGCGCCGCGACGGTAGCCGTTGAACACTTCGTTCGCGTCCCAACGGTTCTTGTTGCGGTCGGCGTTGTAGTGGTCGCCGATGAAGAAGATCGCACCACCGTTTTGTACGTACTGAAGCATCGCAGCTTGCTCCGATGTCTTGTACGGGATGTTCGCCTCCCCAATGACGAATACATCATAGTCCTGCAGATCCGCCAAGGTGATCGGCGAGGTTTTGCGCAGCTCTTTCACATAGAAGCCGTCGTTCGCCAAGCCGTTGGCGAAGTCGGAGAAGCCGCCGTCGATGACCCAGTCGGCCGCACCGGCCGTCTGTCCATGCGTGTTGTCGAACAGCACTTTCTTGCCCGCGTTTTCGTTGACCACTTTCGCATTGATCGACGGAGCGGGGTCAGCCGCGGTTTCCGCCAGCGCGACGCTTCCCTGGCCGCCGGTCGCGAACAGACCGGGCAGCGGCAGAGCCAGCGTCATCGCCAGCGCCACTTTCATGGCTCGATTTTTCCAAAACAAGTTTGGACACCTCCCACAAATGTTTGCCAGTTAGTATTTACCTAAATTTCAGGAACTACGACCATCATATCATCCAGCCTGTCCATCTACATCATCTTTTTGTAAAAAAAGATCCTTTCCCCCAACAATGAGATTGGAGAAAAGGATCTTGGCATTTAATGGATGTTTGAAACGCCTACGTTTACGGAAGCGGTTGAGCCGACACGTTGCCGAGCGTTACCGATTCGGTGTAGACGCTGTTGCTGCCGTTCTTCAGGCGCAGGTTTGCGGAACCGGTCGAGCCGTCGATTTGAACGGTCAGTACTTTTTCCGCATGACCTTGGGAGTCAGCAGTGATCGTGAAGTAGGAAGAGTAGCCGTAGGAGGACGGCCAAGAACCGTCTTCGTTTTGGAACTTCGCTACTTGTTGCCCACCCGGCAGGTAGATGCCGGTGCGGTAGGAGGTGTACGTTTGACCCGGGTTCAGACCGTTCCAGACCACGCGGATTTGGAACTGCTGCGTGCTCGGCAGGGTCGCTTGGTGTTCAAAAGCGTAGGTGTCGGTGTAGTTGCTGGAACCGGTGCTGGTGCCGGAACCGGAGCTGCCCAGCGGTTCAGCCGCTACGTTGTCCAGCACGACCGCTTCGGTCGTTTTCGCGTTCGAGTTCTGACGCAGACGCAGGTTCGCATCGCCGGTCGAGCCGTTGATTTGAACGGTCATCACTTTTTCCGCATGACCGTTGCCGTCCGCGGTGATCGTGAAGTCGGTGGAGTAGCCGTAGGAGGACGGCCAGGAACCGTCTTCATTTTGGAACTTCGCGACTTGCTGACCGCCCGACAGGTAGATACCGGTGTCCCAGCCGCCGTAGGTTTGTCCCGGCGTCAGGTCGTTCCAGATCACGCGCAGTTGGAACTCTTCTTGGCTCGGCAGGATCGATTGGTGTTCGAACGCATACGCGCCGGTGGTGTCGGTCGTACCGCCGGTGCTGCCACCGGACGTACCGCCAACCGCGCCGTAGGAGCCGGACTTAAAGGTCGAAGGGTCGTACCACTTGTAACCGCTTGCCGGAGACGCCCACGGTTCCGCTTGCGGTTCGGTCGTGTTCGCCGGCTCTTCCCACGAGTAGGTCGGGGTCGGGTTGTCCAGTTGCAGGCCGTTCACTTGGTTCAGCGAGGTGTAGTTCTCCTGCGTCGCCAACCAGTCGATCATGTTGGTCAGCAGCGTGGAATCGTCTTGCTCCAACCAGCCGTCATAGGTGGTCTTGGAGCCGCCGGTTTCTTCGCGCAGGTATTTGGCCGAGGAGTCCTCAACCGGCGAGGAGTCGCCGATGAAACCCGCTTTGCCGTAGCCGAGTTTGGAAACGGCTACGAACGGACCTTCGTTCACGCCGCCGCCGTTGTACACGCCTTGGTCAACCGCATGGCTCCACGCAGCCGAGGTGTTCGGCAGGTAGACGATGCCTTTGGCCTTGGTCGGGTCAGAGATCGCCAAGGTGGAACCTGCGTGCATCGCCACGGTGTTTACGCCTTGGGTGATGCCGAAAGCTTGGTTCGGGGAGACGATGTTGTTCGCCGTGATGTCACCCAGCGCGTTGTAGCGGAAGGAGACGCCGAAGTTGCTGCGCAACCAGTCGGACGAAGCGACGCCGGACATCGCCGAGGAGGACGCTTCCTCCGAGTTCATGCCCTTGGTCGGATCGGTCCACGCGCCGCGACGGTAGCCGTTAAATACTTCGGAGGCGTCCCAACGGTTCTTGTTGCGGTCCGCGTTGTAGTGGTCGGCGATAAAGAAGATCGAGCCGCCGTTTTGCACGTATTGCAACATCGCGTCTTGTTCGCTGGTCTTGTAGGGGATGTTCGCTTCCCCGATGACCACGACGTCATAGCCTTGCAGGTCGCTCAACGTGATCGGCGTGCTTTTGCGCAGCTCTTTCACGTAGTAGCCGTTGTTTGCCAACCCGTTGGCAAAATCGGAGAAACCACCGTCGATTACCCAGTCAGCCGCACCGGCCGTTTGACCGTGCGTGTTGTCAAACAGGATTTTCTTACCGTTGACCGCGCCTTTGGCTTGAATTTCCGGCGCCGGGTCGAGTGAGCTCTCCGCTGTTGCCACATTGCCCGTCGAGAAGAGCGGGAGCGCAAGCGGCAGGGCCAGAGTCATTGTGAGCAGGGCTTTGAACGTTTTGTTCTTAAACGTTGCCATGATACACCTCCGAGTGTAGTTGAAATGGATAAAAAAGGTATTCAACAGTACCTATCATGATGTGCAAGTTAATTCTACCACTCGGAGGGACTGTTTGTGTATAGATTTTGTAAATTTTTCGATACATACAGAAATTTCAACTTAATCCACATGCTGTTTCCACTAAAAAAAGCCACGTATCTTCACTTTGATACGTGGCGGAAAATCCAGTAGGAATACAGAGTCGGCACCAACGCCGCAAGCACCACGGCAACGCCCATCAGCCAGAACGCAACCACTCCCGGCAGGAAGGCGGCCACCAGCGAGACCACGCCGGCGATCATCATAAACGGCCCGGCCAAGCGGTGCGTCCGCCGCCAGACTTCCTCGTTGGACAGCGTCCACGGGGTGCGAATGCCCATGAAGTAATTGAAGCGAAACTGCGGGGTCACGTTGCCCAAGACGAGGAACATCACGCCGATGCCGAGCAGTACGACCATCTGGATGTTGACCGCATAACCGAGGTTGTAAAACAGCGACACGGTAAAAATCACGCTGATCAACAGGCTGGTCAACAGGCGCACGATATAAAAGGCGCGTTCGAACTTGCTGTAGTTCTCCCGCTTCGGGTCCAATCGGCGGCTGAACTGCATCAACAGCGGCACCCCGATCAAAAGCCCGACCGAAAACAGCAGAAAATCGCTCTTGTCCATCCACCCGTTCGGCTGGCCGTCAACGCCGAAATGCGTAGCCAGCCGCTCCGGCAAGCGGTCATACACCAGCCCGAACACGAGCAGCGGCAACACGGAAATCCCGTAGATCAAGACGTTGAACCAGATGCGCTTGTTGCGTGTCTTCGTCATGTCCTCGCCTCCTCTTCCTTCCCTTTGTCGTCGTTCCCTTCGTCTTCCTCCCCGCCCAGCACGTCCAGAAACCAGCCGATCACCTCTTGGACGACGGTGGTGTTCAGCGAATAGATGATGTTTTGCCCCTGCCGCTCGTCGAGCACCAGTTTGGCGACTTTCAGCGAGTTGAGGTGGTGGGAGATGCTCGGCTTGGTCATGTTGAACTGCTCGGCGATCTCCCCCGCCGACATGTCGCGTTCGCGCAGCAGCCGAATGATCTTGCGGCGCGTCGGATCGGCCAGCGCCTTGAATGTATCGTTCATCGGGGTCACCCCTTTTGTCGCGCGATGGCGCCTTCATTTAGATAATGTTCTAACTATCAAAATCATACCCTATAAAAAGACGACTTGGCAAGGGTGCCGAGCCGTCTTTTCCACGAAATTTTTTACATCATGAAGATCGCAACGATCATCGCAGCAGCCAAACCTACCCCATCTGCCCCAGCGCCGCCATCCTCCTCATGGGCTCTAGCCCTTTTTCGCATGCTATGCAGAGGTGGAAAAAAGGGTGCGCGGCACTTTGTGTCGAATAGAATCAGGTCTGTCTATAGCTTGATGAAAAAGAAAGGTGTCCTCCTCTATGTCCCCCTTGTTACGCATGATCTGGGCGTTCGGATACAAGCTGTTTCTCGCCGTGATCACGTTTTCGATCTCGCTGATCACCGGCCGCTACCTCGGCGCGTCGGGGCGCGGGTTTTACACGAACACCACGACGTACCTCGTCTATTACCAGCCGGGGGTCGGCGTTTTTTCCGACTTCATCCCGTTTGCGATCAATAAGAAAAAGTATGATCCGCAAAAGGTGCTCTCCACGTCGCTGTCGTTTTGGCTGATGCTCTCCGTTTCGATCTTCGCCCTCATGCTCCTCACCACGAAATGGATGTGGAGCGGCTTTCTCGGGCTGGAACCGGAGACGACGCGGGGCATCTGGATCGCCGGCCTGCTCGTGCCTTTTGCCTTGTTGCAGGTCTACCTGACCCGCTTCGTCTGGGGTTTGAATCAGTTGGAGTGGCTCAACCGCCTGAACACGATGCAAGGCGCGTTCCTGCTGGGGCTGTTGCTCGTCGTCCTCGTCGGGATGCGACCGCCGGAGAGCGTCGACGTGTACTGGGCGCTCGGCGCTTGGGTCGTCTCCTTCGTGCTCGCTTCGCTGGTGTCGATCTATGTGGTCACCCGCAAGCTCGGGTACAAGCTCCTTCCGAAAGCGGACCCGCAGATTCGACGGGAGAACTTCTCGTTCGGCTCGCGGATGCTGGTCGGCAACCTGATTTTCGCCCTGAACGCGCGGATCGACGTGACGCTGGTCTGGGCGTTTATGACCCAGAGCGCCACCGGGGTCTATGGCATCGCGATCTCTTCGGCGGAGATGCTGAACTTGATCTCCAACTCGATCATCCAAGTCGTGTTGACGCGGATGGCGAGCTTGGATGAGAAAGACTCGACCCTGCTCACCGTGCGCATCTTCCGGCATACGGCCGTGGTGATCGTGTTTTCCGTGATCGGGATGGCGCTGTTCATGCCGCTGATGATCGCGCTGTACGGGCCGGAATACTCGTCCGCGCTGCAGCCGTTCTACATCCTGCTGCCGGGCATCGCACTTTTTTCGCTGGCGATGGTGTTGATCCAGTATTTCAACAACCAACTGGGCCGTCCGCAGGTGATGTCGTGGATGCAGTTGATCTCGATCGCCACCACCGTCATCCTCTCCTCGATCCTGATGCCGCGCTTCGGCGAGATCGGGGCGGCGATGGCGAAGACGGGCGGGTTCACGCTGTTCTTCCTCGCGGTCACGGGGTATTTTGCCTATGTGACGAAGTTTCCGTTCTTCAAGCTGTTCCTGCTGACCGGAGAAGAGATCGGCCAGTACAAAAGCTTCCTCGGCAAGATCTTCAACCGTCTGCGCCGATAAAAAAGCGCCGCTCCCGTTTAGAACGCGAGCGGCGTGTTTTTTTTATACGATTTGCCCAAGCGGTAGTAATGATCGACGATCTCTTGGTTGAGCGTCTTGTATTTGTCCGGCACGGGCGGCAGGGCGTCGGCCTGCTCCTGTGTGAACACCGTCTGCCCCGGTGCGACGAACCGCCCGTCGGCGATCTGCACGTGGTTGGAGATGCCGGCTCCGTGCATCACCACGCAGTCGCGACCGATCACCGCGCCGTAGATCGAAACGTTTTGCCCGATGAACGTGTTGCGCCCGATAAACAGCGGCCCGTGCGGCAAGGCATGGTGCAAGATGCTGACTTCATCCTCGATGAAGACGCCGAACTTGCGCCCGTTGACTTCGACGTACTGGGCGGGATGACAATGGATCAGGACATAATCTTGGATGTTCGTGCGCGGCCCGATGTAAAACGGGGACGACGAATCGGCGCGGATCACGCTGTGGTAGACGATAAACACATCGTCCGCCACGGTCACGTCGCCGATGATGATCGACCCCGCCCCGACCACCGCCTTGTCGCTGACCTGCGGATAGGTGGCGACGGGCACTTCCAGCACCGGCGGGTTGTGATAGAGAATTTGATGCAGCGGGTAGATTCCCGTGTGCTTTTCCATAAGCATCACTCCTCACCCAAATCCTATGATCTCCACACGTAAAAA
>DASTWJ010000104.1:0-26682 GCA_035776695.1 Bacilli bacterium | reverse complement strand
TGGAGATGAACACCCGGATTCAGGTTGAGCATCCGGTCACCGAGATGATCACCGGCATCGACTTGATCAAGGAAATGATTCGTGTCGCGTCGGGCGAACCGCTGTCGATCACCCAAGAGGACGTCGTGCTCGACGGCTGGGCGATCGAGTGCCGGATCAACGCCGAGGACCCGGACAAAAACTTCATGCCTTGCCCTGGCAAGATCGTCAACTACATGCCGCCGGGCGGCTTCGGTGTTCGCGTCGATTCGGCGGCGTTCTCCGGCTATACCGTCACGCCGTTCTATGACTCGATGATCGCCAAGCTGATCGTCTGGGCCCCGACTCGCGAAGAGGCGATCCTGCGCATGGATCGCGCCTTGACCGAGTTCACGATCGAAGGGATCAAGACGACGATTCCGTTCCACAAAAAGGTCCTGCACCATGAGAAATTTATCGAAGGGGATGTCACGACCAAATTCTTGGAACTGTATCCTTTGTCATAAAATAAGGCATGTACTATACTTATTAGTAAGAGGGACCAAGACGAGGGAGGGAACGTAATGTCTATCCATACAGAAAACAGCACCACCGATATGGGCAACATTCGCATCGCCAATGAGGTGATCGAGATCATCGCCGGTCTCGCTGCAACCGAAGTTCGCGGCGTAGCGGGCATGTCCGGTGGCGTAGCCGGCGGCATCGCCGAACTGCTCGGCCGCAAAAACCTGTCCAAGGGTGTCAAGGTTGAAGTCGGTCAGAAGCAATGTGCCGTCGATGTTTCCATCGTAGCGGAGTACGGCGCACGCATCCCGGAAGTGGCGGGCGAGATTCAAGAGAATGTCAAGCGCGCCATCGAAAGCATGACCGGTCTCGAAGTGGTCGAAGTGAACGTTCACGTGCTCGGCGTCGTGTTCAAGACGCAAAAGGACGAGGTAGAGGACAAGGAAGACGACAAGCCGCAACTGCCGCCGTCCCGCATTCTGTAACACTCGCAAGCGTAGGGAGCCCCCCTGTTCGGACAGGGGGGTTTCCTTCCATTGAGAGGAGGACAAGCCATTGAAATTCCTACCGCGCTTTCTGCTTTGGCTGTATGCGCTCGGCGGTGCCGTCGCATCAGTCGTTGTGTTGTTGCAATATTTCGGCACGAACGTGATCGGACACAACTTCGAGATCTACGAAGAGGGAGCGGGAGCAGCCCTGCTTTACTTGCTGATCTCCGTGTTCTTTCTCTTCTACCGCTCCAAGGGGTATGATCGCGAACCGCAGACGATCACGCACAAGATGCAAAACGGCGACGTCAAGATCACGTTCGAAACGCTCGAACAACTCGCGTCCCGCGCTGCCGGGAAGATCCGCGGCATCACCGATCTGAAGACCCGCGTGCGGGCGCTCGAGACCGGCACGGTGCGCATCGCCGTGCGATATGCGATCGAAGCGGACCTCGACATTCCGAAGACGACGGCCGAACTGCAAGAGACGATCAAGACGTACATCGAGTCCACCGCCGGCATCGAAGTCGAGCAGGTGATGGTCTATGTGACGCAATTGGCAAGCCAACAGCCCAAAACAAAAGAACCTGTCAAAAAGCGGGTGCAGTAGCCGATGGAGCGACTGCTGACCGTGGTGCGGTATCTGTTGGAGCACAAGAGCTTGCTCGGCCTGTGCATCGGCGTCCTGTTCGGCTTGCTGTTCCTGATCGTCGGGCTGTTCAAAACGATCGTGTTTGCCTTGATCGTCACTCTCGGGTACTATATAGGCAAGATGTGGGATGACCGCGAAGATTGGCGCGATGTCATCGAACGCATCCTGCCGGCAAAATACCGCGAATAACCACCATCGTTTGGTGGTTTCCTTTTTGCCTTTCGGGCACAATAAAGAAACACTGACGCGTACATAAGGAGTGCTGTTTTCATGAGCCGTAGAACCTCTCGCGAATTCGCCCTGCAAGGGCTTTTTCAGATCGATGTCGTGGACACGGAAGTCCATCAGGCGATCACCAACGTGCTGGAACAGGAAGGGCCGGAAGTCGATGTGGAATTCGTCCGCGACCTGATTGCGGGTACACGGGACAACCTGCAACAGATCGACGAGCTGATCATGCGCCACGCCAAGGGCTGGGACCTGACGCGGATGGCCAATGTCGATCGCAACGTGTTGCGGATGTCCGTCTATGAACTGATGCACCACCCGGAAACGCCGAGCGCCGTGGTGCTCAACGAGGCGGTCGACCTCGCCAAAGGGTTCTCGACACCGGAATCGGGTCGCTTCGTCAACGGCATCTTGGGTAAAATTCTGCCTGAGGTCGAGGCGATGCGCCCGACGCAAGGATAGGCGAGACCGATGTACTACTTGGGCATCGACACGTCCAACTACACGACCTCCCTCTGCCTGATCGACGAGCAGGGGGAGATCGTCAAAGAGGAGCGTCAACTCCTCAAAGTGGAACAGGGAGAGCGGGGGCTGCAACAGTCGGCCGCTCTCTTTCAGCATGTGCAAAACCTCCCCGTCCTGGCCACCCGGCTCGGCGACCTGACGGGGAAGCTCCAAGCGGTCTGCGCTTCGACCACACCGCGCCGCTTGCAAGGCTCGTACATGCCGGTGTTCACGCCCGGTTCCGGCCTCGGGCGCATCTTGGCGGCGACGCACGGCGTGCCTTTTTACGAAACCTCGCATCAGGAAGGGCATATGGCGGCAGGCGAAGGGACGACCGGGGACGTGCCGGCCGATCGCTTTCTTGCCGTTCACATCTCCGGTGGTACCACCGACCTGCTCGACGTGAAGCGGCTGGCGGACGGGTATGACATCACCGAACTCGGCACCTCGATCGACCTGCATGCCGGGCAATTCGTCGACCGCGTCGGCGTCGCTCTCGGCCTGTCGTTTCCGGCGGGGCCGCAGCTCGAACAGCTGGCGAAAACCTCCACCGATGAAAAGATCACGTTGCCATCGCCCGTCAACGGGTACAACCTGTCGTTGGCCGGCCCGGAAACGGCAGCGATGCGCCTGATCGAACAGGGCGTGCCGGCAGCCGACATCGCCCGCGCCGTCGAGCGTTGCATCGCCAAAGGGTTGGAAAAGACGCTGCGCAAAGCGGTCGAGGACCTCGGTGTCAAGCATCTGCTGATCGTCGGTGGCGTCGCGGCGAACCTCTACATCCGCGAACGCCTCGTCCACCGCCTGGGTCACCGAGCGGTCGGTGCGCACCTGTTTTTCGCCCATCCGCGCTATTCGACCGACAACGCGTTCGGCGTGGCGCGACTGGGCTTAAAACAGCACAAATCGCTCATTGTTTAGATTGAAAATAATCGTTATAATAGAGGCTGTGGAAACTATCGAAATTGATCGAATAATAGCAGACAACGCAGAAAAGTTAGGTACGGCTTTTTTGTAGGACAAGGAGGAAGTTAGCAATGAGTGAAGTGCAAGACATCAAAGTCGATGCGGAAATGTACGATATTACGGTGATCGGCGGCGGTCCGTGCGGCCTGTTCACCACCTTCTACGCGGGCATTCGCGATGCGAAGACCAAAGTGATCGACTCCCTGCCGCAACTCGGCGGGCAACTGGCGGAACTGTATCCGGAGAAGTATATCTACGACGTAGCCGGCTTCCCGAAAGTGTTGGCGCGCGACTTGGTCAACAACCTGAAGGAACAGGCGATGCAATACAACCCGACCGTCGTGCTCAACGAGCGCGTCATCGGCCTGCAAAAGCAGGAAGACGGCACGTTTGAACTGACCACGACCACCGGCAAGCACTTCTCCAAGACGGTGATCATCACCGCGGGGATCGGCGCTTTCACGCCGCGCGAACTGCCGGCCGAAGGGGCCAAGGACTTCAACGGCAAGGGCATCCACTATTTTATCGACGACCTGCAAAGCCACAAGGGCAAGCGTGCTCTCGTCGTCGGCGGCGGCGACTCGGCGGTCGACTACGCGCTGATGCTGGAGGAAGTGTGTGAGAAAGTCACCCTGATCCACCGTCGCGACCAATTCCGTGCGCATGAGGAATCGGTCAAGAAGCTGCACAACTCCACCGTCGACGTGAAGACCTTCTTCGAACTGAAGCAAGTCTCCGGCGCAGGCCACCTGGGGAAAGCCTTGATCGTCAACAACAAGGAGAAGACCTCCGAAGAGCTCGATGTCAACCTGATCATCGGCGCCCTTGGCTTCTCCGCATCTCTCGGCCCGATCCTCGAATGGGGCCTCGAGATCGAAGACAACTACATCAAGGTCAACACCAAGATGGAAACGAACATCCCGGGTCTCTATGCGGCTGGCGACATCGTCACCTACCCGGGCAAAGTCAAGTTGATCGCCACCGGCTTTGGCGAAGCGCCGACCGCGGTCAACAACGCCAAGCTCTTCTTTGACCCGTCTGCGAAACTGCATCCGGGCCACAGCTCCAACCGCAAGGAATAGGCAAGCGCGGCGAGCTTCATAGATCGAATTCGGCAAGACCCTCAGACAAACTTCTGAGGGTCTTGTGCGTGTCGTTATGGTATGATGGAACCGATCAACAACCGATAAAGCGAGTTGAATGCGATTTGCCAATCCGACCGAACGCCAACCAGCACATCCCGACCGTGTCTGAGCTCAATACACGGATCAAGGGCATGTTTGAAGAAAATGAAAGGTTGCAAGACTGTTGGGTAAGAGGGGAAATCTCCAACTTCACCCACCATTCGCGCGGCCATATGTATTTCACGCTCAAAGACGAACAGAGCCGGTTGAAATCGGTGATGTTCGCCGGCAACAACCGCCACCTGAAATTCCTGCCCAAAGAAGGCATGAAGGTGATCGCACACGGCTATGTCTCCGTCTTCGAACGGGACGGGGCGTACCAGTTCTACGCCGACGACATGCAGCCGGACGGGCTAGGCTCTTTGTTCCTGCAGTTTCAACAGTTGAAGGAACAACTCGAACGCGAGGGTCTGTTCGCCTCGCATTTGAAAAAGCCGCTTCCGAAATACCCGCTCACCGTCGGCGTGATCACGTCGCCGACCGGTGCGGCGGTACGGGACATCATCACGACGATTCGCCGCCGCTATCCGGTGTCGAACATCCTGCTCTACCCCGTGATCGTCCAAGGTCCGCACGCGGCTCCATCCGTCGTGGAAGCGATCCGGCGGATGAACGAACAGGGCGAAGCGGACGTCCTGATCGTCGGTCGTGGCGGCGGTTCGTTTGAAGAACTGTGGGCGTTTAACGAAGAGGTCGTCGTCCGGGCGATCCATGCGTCGGTGCTGCCGGTGATCTCGGCGGTGGGTCATGAAACGGATACCACCTTGGCCGACTATGTAGCCGACATCCGAGCGGCGACGCCGACGGCGGCTGCCGAACTGGCGGTGCCGAGCCTGTTCGAGTTGCGCCGTCACCTCGACCAACTGACGACACGGCTCGAACGCGCCCTCACCACCCGCGTGCGCGATGCGAAAGCGCGCTTGCAGCGCGTGGAATCATCGCCCGTGCTCACGCGGCCGACGCATCAGATCAACCAGAACCGCCAAGTGGTGGACAACCTGGAAGACCGCTTGCAACTGGGGCTGACCAAGCTGAGCAACGCCCACGGACGTCGTCTGCAGCAACTGGAGACCCGTTTATCGCGCACCTCGCCCATCGAGCGTGCGAAGCGGATGGACCAGACGCTGACCTACACCGTCGAGCGCCTGCACCAAGCGATGAAGAAACGAGTGAACGTGCAGGAGCATCGCTTTGATCGCCTGCTCGACAAACTCGACGCCCTGTCGCCGCTCGCCGTCATGCGCCGCGGCTATTCGCTTGTCTATGGCAGCGACCAAAAATTGATCCACTCCCTGACCGATGTGCAACCGGGTGACCCGCTGTCCGTGCGTTTGCAGGACGGCTGGTTAGACTGCCAGGTCTGGGGCATGCGAGAGGAGAATTCCAACGATGAGTGAGCAAGAGAAGCAAGCACAAGAGCAGGAACTGACGTTTGAACAAGCTTTGGAGCGACTGGAAGGCATCGTGAAAGCGATGGAGCAAGGGGAACTGCCGCTGGAACAGGCGATCGCCGACTTCCAAGAAGGCATGCAACTCGCCCGCGTCTGCCGCGAGAAGCTCGACGAAGCCGAGCAGAAGATTGAGATGCTGGTCCAAGAAGCGGGCTCGCTCACCAAGAAACCTTTTACAACGGAGGACTAAACCTCGTGACTGAGATGTCTCTCGAAACCTACTTGAAAGCCATGAGCAATCGCGTGGAAGAGGCGATGGACAAGCTTGTCCCGCCGGGCAGCCAACACCCGGGCGTGCTCTATGATTCGATGCGCTATTCGCTGTTTGCCGGCGGCAAGCGGTTGCGCCCCGTGCTGGCCCTCGCCACAGTTGAAGCGCTGGGCGGCTCGGTGGAACAGGCGCTGCCTGTCGCCTGTGCGCTGGAGATGATCCACACCTATTCACTGATCCACGACGACCTGCCCGCGATGGATGATGACGACTTCCGGCGCGGCAAGCCGACCAACCACAAAATCTACGGCGAAGCGGTGGCGATTCTGGCCGGAGATGCTCTGTTGACGCAGGCATTCCAAGTGATCGGCAATCTTCGTTACCCCGGCAAGGAAGCAACTCTGTTGCGGATCGTCGGCGAACTGGCTCACGCATCCGGCTCGGTCGGCATGGTCGCCGGGCAGATGGCCGACATGGAAGCGGAAGGCAAGCAGGTGAATGCGGAAGAGATGGCGTTCATTCATGCTCATAAGACGGGGGCGTTGTTGACCGCGTCCGTTCGTCTGGGAGCGTTGTTTGCGGAAGCGAACGAAGCCCAACTGCAAGCGTTGACCACCTTCGCCCAGCGCATCGGGCTGGCGTTCCAGATCGTCGACGACATTCTCGACGTGGTCGGGGAAGCGGAAAAGCTCGGCAAAGCGGTCGGCGCCGACGCCGCCCATGCGAAATCGACCTACCCGCTCTTGTACGGGTTGGACGAGTCGCGGGCGATGGTGAGCCGCTTGACGGACGAAGCGCATCTCGCACTGCGCTCCGTGGAGCTTGACGGGGAACGGTTGCACCAGATCGCCGACTGGCTGGTTACACGCGATATGTAACGAACAGAGAACCTTTTCACAGAGGAAAGCACAAGGGATGTAACCTTGTGCTTTTTTCTTTCGTCAAATTTCAATAGGGATCGCCCATTCGGCGCATACTAGAGGATAACATTTCCTGTAGAGGAGGAATCTGCGCCCGATGGAATCGCTTCGTTATTTGTGGGCTCCGGTGTTCATCTTTATCGGAGGCTTTCTGTTGTTGCGGCTGGCGGGCAAGCGCGCCGTAGCCAACATGTCCAATTTCGATCTGTTTCTCGTCACATCGATGGGCTCGGCGATGGGAGGGTTTATCACCCAGAACTCGTTGCCAAAGACGCTGGCCGGGGTCGCCATGCTCGTGCTGACCTATCTCGGCTTCTCGTTTCTCGCCCTGAACAACACGTTTCGCAAATGGTTCATGGCCAAACCGAGCGTGCTCGTGACGCGCGGGCATGTCAACGAACGGGGGCTGCGCGATGCGCGGATGACGATTCCCGAACTGCTTGGACATCTGCGGATCAAAGGGTATTCGGCGATCCAAGACGTGGAATTTGCGGTCATGGAGGAGGCGGGGGAGATCTCCGTCATTCCGAAATCGGACAACCGACCGGTCCAACCGGGCGACTTGCACATCCAAGTCCCGCCCGCCACGCAGCCCGTGCCGGTGATCGTCTCCGGCTCGTGGATCGACGACAACTTGAAGGTCGTCAACAAAGACCGCGCCTATGTGATCGGAAACCTGAGGGCGCGAGGCATCCAAGAGGCGAACATCCAAGCGCTGACCTTGGTCACCGTCGACCAGCGGGGGATCGTCTGGGTCGATGTCGATGACATTCAGGTGATGGGAGGCAACAGCCCGAAGCAGTACGAAAGCCCCGAACAGGCCGATACGGGGGTGCTCTCTCCCCAAGCCGAGCAAGTGACGCAGAAAAACGATGTAGAAAATTAGAAAAGGTATATGTTAAAATGTTGGGGATTCTTGATCATGCTGAGGCATCTCTACCCTTTGCCTGATTCCGGCATGTTTCAATCAGACGAAATGAGGCGGTATCCATCATGTTGCTCGAAAAAATCAACCACCCCTCTGATATAAAACACCTTTCAGTGGAACAACTCAACACCTTGGCGGAGGAGATTCGCCACTTTCTCGTCGAGTCGCTGGCCGTGACCGGCGGGCATTTCGGCTCGAACTTCGGCGTCGTCGAACTGACGCTCGCCCTGCACAAGATCTACAACTCGCCGCAAGACAAGATCATCTGGGACGTCGGACATCAAGCGTATGTCCATAAGGTCTTGACCGGTCGCAAGCACCTGTTCCCGACCTTGCGCAAGTACAAAGGCTTGTCCGGCTTCCCGAAGCGCTCCGAATCGGAGCACGACAGCTTCGACGTCGGGCATTCCTCCACGTCGATCTCCGCTGCGCTCGGCTATGCGATCGCGCGGGACATGGAGCAGTCGGATCACAAGGTCGTCGCGGTGATCGGTGACGGCGCGATGACCGGCGGCATGGCGTTTGAAGCGTTGAACCACGCCGGCCACGTCAAGTCGGACCTCTGCGTGATTCTCAACGACAACGAAATGTCGATCGCCGAGAACGTCGGGGCGATCTCCAACTACCTGTCCAAGCTGCGCACCGACCCGACCTACAACCATTTGAAAAAAGACATCGCGAAGATGCTGCATCGCATTGGCGACCTCGGCGACAAGGCGCTGAAGATGCTCGATCGGGTGAAGGACGGAGCGAAGGCGTTTTTCGTGCCGGGCATGCTGTTCGAGGAATTCGGCTTCACCTACATCGGCCCGATCGACGGGCATGATCTGCCGACCCTGCTCAAGTACGTGGAGCAAGCTCGCAGCACCAAAGGCCCGGTGCTGCTTCACGTGATCACGCAGAAAGGCAAGGGCTATGCGGTCGCCGCCGATGCGCCTGACAAGATGCACTCCGTCTCCCAAGGCTTCAATGCCAAGCGCGACGACGCGCCGAAAGCGGTCAAACCGAAGCCGCCCGCGTGGGGCAAAGTGTTCGAAGACACCTTGCTGAAAATGGCGGGGCAAGACGAGGGGGTCTGCGCGATCACCCCGGCGATGCCGATCGGCTCGCACCTGACCCGCTTCCAAGCGACCTACCCGAAACGCTTCCACGACGTGGGGATCGCCGAACAGCACGCCGTGACGTTTGCAGCCGGTCTGGCCTGCGGGAAGCAAAAACCGGTCGTGGCGATCTACTCGACCTTCCTGCAACGGGGCTATGACCAAGTGATCCACGACGTGTGCATCCAGAACCTGCCCGTCGTCTTCGCGATCGACCGGGCGGGTCTGGTTGGCGCGGACGGGGAGACGCACCAAGGGGCGTTTGACGTCTCTTTCCTGCGCTGCATCCCGAACATGTCGATCCTGATGCCGGCGAACGAAAACGAACTGCAGCACATGCTCCACACCGCGATCACCCGCAACGACGGCCCGGTCGCCGTCCGTTTCCCGCGCGGCACCGGCTACGGGGTGATGATGGATGAAGAGCTGACCACCATTCCGTGGGGCAAGTCGGAAACGGTGCGCGACGGCAAAGACATCGCGATCCTCGCCCTCGGTCCGATGGTGCCGGTGGCGGAGGAAGCGGCCGAACGCTTGGCGGCGGAAGGCATCCAAGCCCGCGTCGTCAACATGCGCTTCGTGAAGCCGCTGGACGAAGAGCTGCTGATCGAACTGGCGCATCGGAACATGCCGATCGTCACCTTGGAAGAAGGGGCGGTCGCCGGCGGCATGGGCAGCGCCGTGCTCGAATTCTACGCCAAGCAGCGGATCAGCGGCATCGACCTCTACCCGATGGGCTTGCCCGACCATTTCATCGAACACGGCTCGCCGGAAGAGCTGTTGAACGCGATCGGCTTGAACGCCGACACGCTGGTCGAGTATGTCAAAACGATGGTGCCGTTGAAACAAAAACGCGCCTGATGGAAAATTCGACTACAAAGTACAGCAAACTTTGGTAAAATGGGTAGGACGCATGTCCTGCCCTTTTTTCGTAAACGGTAAAAAAGGAAGGTCATAGACACGAAAGAGGTACCCACATGAGTGCAAAAGAACGATTGGACGTCCTGCTTGTCGACAAAGGACTCTACGACTCCCGCGAACAAGCGAAGCGGGCGATCATGGCCGGTCTCGTCTTCGTCGACGGCGAACGCTCGGACAAGGCGGGCACCAAAATCAAAACCGATGCGACCATCACCGTCAAAGGCGATCTGCACCCCTATGTTTCACGGGGCGGCTTGAAGCTGGAGAAGGCGATCGCCGCTTTTGACGTATCCCTGCAAGACAAAGTCGTCATGGATGTCGGCGCTTCGACGGGCGGCTTCTCCGACTGCGCGTTGCAAAACGGCGCGCGCCAAGTCTACTCGATCGACGTCGGCTACGGGCAATTGGCGTGGAAGCTGCGCAACGACCCCCGCGTCAACGTCATGGAGCGCACCAACTTCCGGCACCTGAAACGGGACGACTTGACAGGCGACACCCCGGAAGTGGCCGTGATGGACGTGTCGTTTATCTCGATCCGACTGTTGCTGCCGGTGATTCACCAGATGCTGACCGAAGACGGTTTTCTGCTCACCTTGATCAAGCCGCAGTTTGAAGCGGGCCGCGAACGCGTCGGCAAGAACGGCATCGTCCGCGATCCGGAGGTTCATCGCGACGTGCTGGTTCACGTTCTCGGCAGCGCGCGGGCGCAAGGCTTTCACGTCCAGCAGATCACCTTTTCCCCGATCACGGGCGGTGACGGGAACATCGAATTCCTGGCTCACCTGACCAAGCAGGGAGCGGACACGGCGCTTGGCGACGAAGCGTTGCAGGCGGAGATCGACCGATTGGTTGATACGGCTCATCAATCCTTAGACTAACTTTTATTTTCCATTCACACAGGTGAAACAGGATTTCCATATTTTTTCTCGAATGAATGTTAACATCAGCGGCAGGGGAGGAAGCACATGAACGTCATCGGATTGGCCGTGAACCAGACAAAACCGAACGCCATCCCGGTCAGCGAACTGCTGGTCAACCTGATCGAGCAGCACGGAGCGCAAGCGGTCGTCGAAGAGGACACCGCCCGCGCGATCGGCCGCCCCGACCTGGCCCTGCCGGCCGCACAGCTGCCCGAACGAGCGGATCTTCTGTTCGTTTTGGGCGGCGACGGCACCATGCTCGGCTATGCCCGCGACTTCGCGCATGAGGACCTGCCGATGCTCGGCATCAACTTAGGGCATCTCGGCTTCTTGTCGGAAGCGGAGCCGCAGGACTTGAAGAACGCCGTCAAGCGTGTCCTCAGCGGCGAGTATTGCTTGGAAAAAAGGCTGATGCTCGAAGCGGAAGTGGTGCGCGACGGACAGGTCGTGCTCGACAACCTGATCGCGCTCAACGATTTCGGCATCGCCCGCGAAGAATTCGGACGGATGGTCACGTGCAAAGTGTCGGCGGACGACATGTACATCGACCACTATACGGGCGACGGTCTGCTGATCTCCACGCCGACCGGATCGACCGCCTACTCGCTGTCCTGCGGGGGCCCGATCGTCTCGCCGCATCTCGACGTGATGCTGCTGACACCGATCTGCGCACACACCCTGTATGCGCGGCCGATGATTCTGGCGGCCAACCAAGTCGTGGAAGTGGAAGTCACCTCGACGATGCCGGAGAAGAAAAGCGTACTGTCCATCGACGGGCAGATCTTCCATAAACTTGAGAACCAAGACATCATCCGCGTGCGTCAATCCGCCGCGAAAACCAGTCTGATCAAATGGCATGACCGCGGTTTTTTTGACGTGTTGCGCCACAAGCTGCACGTGCAGTCCTAGTCAATGAGTCAACGAAGGAGCTAGATGAAATGAAGGGGCAACGCCTGCTGAAAATACGCGAAATCATCTCCACCAAGGATATCGAAACCCAAGAGGAACTGGTGGACAAACTGCGGGAGGCCGGCTTTCAAGTGACGCAAGCCACCGTTTCCCGCGACATCAAGGAACTGCACTTGGTGAAAACGCCGACCGTCAACGGCGGGTACAAATACTCGCTGCCGGCCGAACCGAGCTACAACCCGGAGCATAAGCTTCGCCGGATGCTCCTTGACTCGTTCGTCTCGATCGACCGGGCGGAGAACCTGATCGTCATGAAGACATTGCCGGGCAACGCCCATGCGGTCGGGGCGATCGTCGATGCGCTGGACTGGCCGGAAGTGCTGGGCACGATCTGCGGTGACGACACAATTTTGATCATCGTGCGAACCACCGAAGGCGCGCCCGATATCGTCAACCGCTTCCTTTCCTATGTCTAGGAAGCATGAGGAGGTGGACATATGCTGGTAGAACTTGCCGTTCGCAACTTCGCCCTGATCGAAGAAGTGCGCTTGTCGCTCGAATCGGGGTTGAACATCCTCACCGGGGAAACCGGGGCCGGGAAATCGATATTGCTTGACGCGTTGAGTCTCATCTTGGGTGGTCGTGCTTCGTCGGATTTCGTCCGACAGGGGGCGGACAAGGCCACGATTGAGGCTCTTTTTTCCGTTTCACCGCACGAGGACCTCTACGAGATCGCCGGACACTTCGGCATCGACATCGAAGACGACAGCCTGCTGATCGTCCGTGAGCTGTCCCAATCGGGCAAGAACGTCTGCCGGATCAACGGGCGGATGGTCACCGTCCAGATGCTCAAACAGTTCGGCGCGTTTCTGATCAACATGCACGGCCAGCACGAACACCAAACCTTGCAGGACAGCAACGACCAGCTCGAACTGATCGACGCATACGGAGGAGAAGGGCTCTTGGGGCTCCGAGAAGCGGTGGAGGAGGCCTACGATGCCTACAAAGACGCGAAAATCCGCCTGCGCGACGCTGCGGTCGGTGAACAGGAACGCATCCGCCGCCTCGACCTGCTGCGGTTCCAACTGCAAGAGATCGAGGAGGCCAAGCTGCGCCCCGGCGAAGAGCGCGACTTGGAAGAGGAGCGGAACAAGCTGGCACATGCGGAGAAGCTGTTCGCCTCGGCCAACGCCTCCTACCGCCTGCTCTACAGCGGCGAAGGGCGCAACGGCTCGGCGCTCGACCAACTGAACCAGACGATCTCCGAACTGGAAGCGGTCGTGCGCTACGACGACCACCTCGCGCCGGTGCTTGAACTGACCAAGACGGCGCTCTATCACGTCGAAGAAGCGTCTCACGTCCTGCGCGATTACAAGGACGACATCGAGTTCAACCCCGAGCGATTGGGGCATGTGGAAGAAAGGCTGAATGCAATCGCTCGCTTGCGGAAAAAATACGGAGAGTCGGTCGACGCGATCTTGGCGTATGCGGCGACCGTCGAAGCCGATTTGCACGCATTGGAGAACTACGAAGAAAACCTGGAGCGGTTGGAGCATGACGTGCAGCGGACAGGGAACCTTTTGGCGGAACGAGCGGTGGAACTGTCTGCGGCGCGGCACTCCGCGTCTGAGAAGTTGTCCAATGCGGTCATGGGCGAATTGGCCGAACTGATGATGCCGAAAACGCAATTCGCCATCACCTTTACTCAGATCCAAGAGGCGGACGGCCTGCCGATCGGCGAGCGGCGCGTTCACGTCAACGAGACGGGCATCGATCGCGTCGAGTTTCTGTTTTCGCCAAACGTCGGCGAACCGTTGCGCCCACTGGCGAAGATCGCGTCCGGCGGCGAGCTGTCGCGCACCATGCTGGCGATCAAAACGATCTTGGCCGATGTGGACAACGTCGGCACGCTGATTTTTGACGAAGTGGACACCGGCATCTCGGGACGGGCGGCACAAGCGGTCGCCGAGAAGCTGGCGGCTGTCGGCAAGCGCCGTCAAGTGCTGTGCGTCACCCATCTGGCGCAAGTTGCCGCGATGGCCGACAACCACTACCTGATCCAGAAGCGGCAGGACGACACGCGCACGCGCACCGAAGTCATTGCACTGGATCAGGAGGCACGGGTGGAGGAGTTGGCGCGGATGCTCTCCGGCGCAGAGATCACCGACACCACGCTTCGCCATGCGGAAGAAATGTTGGAGCGCGGACGTTTACTCAAGGTGTAGAAGGGGAATCACAAGTACCATTCCCAAGTATTCGTACCAGATGTTTGGCAGGATAGTACGGTTGGACGAGAGGCAATCTATAAGCACAAATCAGATGACCAACTGTCCTCCTGCAAGAAGCAATACGGAGGTGTAGTAGGGAAGGAAGGGGAGCGTGAGATGGTTTGACAAAACACACTCGCAAAAGATGGCTAGGGCTCTTCATCGCAACACTTTTTGTCGCCTTGTGTTGGTTCACACCCATTCATCAGCTCGCAAGTATTCCCCAAGAACTGCGTATCTTGCAGGGCGCAAGCGCAGCCCTCGACTTCGGCATTCCCTCCATCGCAACCGTCACCACCAGCAAGCCTGAGGTCGTCTCCGTAGCGGGACCGGGACCTGGAGCGGACGGGTCGCAACACGCCAGCCGTGAAGCGCATCACCCCGTCCAACTCGACTCCGGCAAGACCGGCAGTGCGGACCTGCAGGTAAAACTGTTCGGCATGATCCCCGTCAAGTCGGTTCATGTCAACGTCGTGCCCGACCTGAAAGTCGTTCCCGGCGGGCAATCGATCGGCGTCAAACTGAAATCGGCCGGGATCATGGTCGTCGGCTACAACCTCGTCAAGGCGGATGGCAAGTCGATCTCGCCGGCGGAGCAGGCGCAAGTCAAAGTCGGCGACATCATCACCCGCATCGACGACAAGAAGGTCAAATCGGTGGAACAAGCGGCGAAATGGATCGATGAAGCGGGGCACAAGGGCAAGAGCATGATGTTTACCGTCAAGCGGCAAAAAGACACGTTGAACCTGAAAGTCAAGCCGATGAAAGATGACGACGGCGACACCTATCGCATCGGCTTGTACATCCGCGATTCGGCGGCGGGTGTCGGCACGCTCACATTTTACGAACCGGATCACAAAGTCTTCGGGGCGCTCGGCCACATCATCACCGACGTCGACACGGGGCAACCGATCGGCGTAGGTGACGGTCAGATCGTCCATTCCAGCGTCACCTCGATCGACAAAGGGGAAAGCGGCACGCCGGGTGAAAAGCGCGGCATCTTCGTCGACGAAGACCGCGTGTTGGGCAAGATCACCCGCAACAGCGACTTTGGCGTCTTCGGCAACATGGACCAACTGCCGGACAACGCGAAGATTCGCAAGGCGATGCCGGTGGCGTTGGCGGAGCAAGTCCACGAAGGCAAAGCTTCCATCCTGACCGTTGTCGACTCGCAGAAAGTCGAAGAATTCGAAATTGAGATCGTCAACGTGATGAAACAGAAATTCCCGGCCACCAAATCGATGGTGATCAAAGTGACGGACAAGCGCCTGCTGGAAAAGACGGGCGGCATCATCCAAGGCATGTCCGGCTCCCCGATCATCCAAGACGGCAAAGTGATCGGCGCCGTGACCCACGTGTTCGTCAACGACCCGACCCAAGGCTACGGCGTCTTCCTCGAATGGATGCTGAACGAGGCCGGGGTCAAGACGAAGGTTGGCGCATAAGGCTTGAAACAACCGGAAAACCTCCCAAAAAAGGGAGGTTTTTTCGTAGGTAATTAGCCCTGTATTTTTGGGATGAAAATAAGATTATTCGACAATAACTAGGACTATAGACCTTGTACGTGCGCAGCGAAGGGATTGTTTGTCGTTATAAATATGAAAAAATTGTTGAATGGAGTCAGAATGTTTCTGATAGGGAAATGAAGGAATAAAAATAGGATTGTCGAAATATCTTTTGTCAGATTCTATTCTACAAAAATGCTCTCCAAGGAGGTTCTTCATACAGTGAAACAGATCAAGGTGCTCATCGCCGACGACAACCGCGAGTTCGCGGAGCTGCTGAAAGAATTTGTGACGGAACAACGGGACATGGAAGTGGTCGGTGTTGCGTACAACGGCAACGAAGTGTTGGAACAACTGGAACAGCAACAGCCGGACGTGATCATCCTTGATATCATCATGCCGGTGCTCGACGGCATCGGCGTTCTGGAGAAGATCCAAGGCATGCAACTGTCCTTCGACCCGAAAGTGATCATGCTGACCGCATTCGGCCAAGAGAACATCACCAAGCGCGCCGTCGAGTTCGGTGCGGCGTACTACATCTTGAAGCCGTTCGACATGGACGTCCTCGCCAACCGCATCCGCCAAGTCGTTCGCGTCCCAGGTGTGGCATCTTCGACCAAGCAGCCGATGATGACGCGTGGGAAGAACGTCGATGCGTCGATCACGAACATCATCCATGAGATCGGGGTACCGGCGCATATCAAGGGGTATCACTACCTGCGTGAGGCGATTGGGATGGTTTACAAGGACGTGGAGATCCTCGGATCGATCACCAAGGTGCTCTATCCGAAGATCGCGGAGAAGTACAACACGACACCGTCTCGTGTGGAACGTGCGATCCGCCATGCGATCGAGGTTGCATGGGGCCGTGGCAATGTGGATTCGATCCGCTCGCTGTTTGGGAACACGGTGAATGTAGGCAAGGCGAAACCGACGAACTCCGAGTTTATCGCGATGGTGGCGGATAAGCTGCGGATTGAGGCGAAGATTAGTTAAGCGCGCTGCTGTGCGGTTTTTCGAGTGGCGATCACCTCCGCATGGCAACGAATAGTTCATCGCTATGGCAACGAACTTTGACGCGTGGTAGCGATTAACTCACCTCCTTACAATTATTAGCACTTATTCTATCACGGAATTCGATAGGAAGCGAAAATAAAAATTGACGCCCTTGCGCAAGCTAATGCGTAGGGGCGTCTTTCGTTTACTTTTGCGTAGGAGCGTTGCCCCCGTATTTACGCATGTAGCGAACAAGCAGGCGGTTTTTATCCTCGATGGGTATCGCCTTTACAACGGCGTAGAGGTCGTCCTCATCCTCTTCTACGGCTGCCATCGGATAGTTTACGTTTCTACGTCTTGCAATTTCTTCAATTTGTTCGTCTGAATACAACCGAAAATTTCTCGAATCTCTGGCGAACTCGAATCCTTCTTCCTCCATAATTCTAGTAGTAGATTTCACTTTGTTTGATTTAATGCCGAGCTTCTTTGCGACATCTCCTAGTCGATACAATGAGAGCCACCTCCGATTATTACGAATTCATTCGTTAAATTCGATCATTATTCGACAATATCCTTTAGGGTTATGTGACTTTTTTGTATACAAAATAAATCAAGCCCCGCAGATCATCGTCCGCAGGGCGTCAAATCGTTACTATGCGCTTTTCCGTTGCTTCTCGTACATACCGCGCTCAACAAGCCGCTGGCGAATCTTCTCGATCCCTTTCGCAGTAACAAGCGTCTTCGTTGACATCAGCGTTTCACCGTCGCATTGATACGTAGTGTTCACCACCCGGAATAGACCGGCCTCTACGTGTTCTTGATATGGCAATCGTCCGGGCGAGATAAGGAAACGCTCCTTGCGCAGAAAGTCGAAAAGGTTGCGCGGCCCAACGCCGGGGCATTGAAGAACCTTCGCCACCTCGCCAACCGCGAGAGCATTGTCAGCGCTCATCAGCGTATCAAACGCCTCCACCTTCGGTGCGGTCACCGCGACCTGTTCCGCGAGTTGCTGACGCTCGCGCTCCTCCTCGATCCAGCGTTCGGCGCGTTGAATGCGGTCGTCAATCATGTACGACGGCTGTTTCTCGACGACCTCGTAGCGACCAGTTTTGCGGATGGTCGGCAGGACTTCGTGTGTGACCCAGCGTTTGAACGCCTTGGCTTCGGGCTTGCGGCTGCCGAGAATCAGCGAGTAGAGACCGGATTCGTTGACGGCGTTGACAGGGAGTCCGTTACTGGCACCCTCGATTGAAACTAGGGTGCGCTCATCAGCGTCAAGACGCTTTAGGGCATCCGTAGGGTTAGAGACGGCGAGCACGTCACACACGTCCTTTGCGACGAACCATGGATTGCCCGTCTCGTCCATCACCGTCCGTACCTGACGACCTTCGTAGTTGAACACGTTTTGTAGTTGATTCATTTCGATTTCCCCTTTGCGATTGGTTTCGGTCGAGGGTTCGCGCGTGAGCCTCGACCCTTCGAAATGTATCTCGCCCCGGGAAACTGTTTTGTCCGCATGAGTCAAGAAGAGAGTGAAAGGATGACTTCGCCGAGCAATGCCGTAAAGACGATAACAAACGCTCCTGCAATAAGCCTCGAAACGTGTGCGCGGATCGCTCCGAAATTGACGCTGACAATGCCAGTTGCAAACAGCCAAGCAACGGCAAGTGTTGCAGAGATGCCCGCGAGAGTGAACATGATTGTACATGTAGTCATATAAAAAGACCTCCAAGTGAACTCTGTATGAATTGTTAATCATACCTTCAGTATACCGAATTCCGCGCAAATCTTACAAAAAATGATCCGCATTATGAGTCGCCGTGCCATTGGTTAGCGATTGGATGAGGTGGGGGGGACGTCTGAATGATTCAGAAACGAAAAAGACGATGCCCCAAATGGGTCACCGCCATCCATTCTATGTCTCGTTATCTCGTCCATCATAGAACTATACTCGCCTCTCCGCGCATCTGCGCCCATTCCGTCTCCAACCGCTCGATCAGCGAGTCCATCGCCGCGTCGAATTTCTGCGCCGGGGTCATCGCCAACCAAGCGGCGGGTTTCGTTTTCAGCTTCAACATCGTTCCTTCGCCTCCATTCGTTTGGTATCGCACTTCCAACGCCGCCCGCGAGGTTCGCGTAGGGGAGGCCGTTCAGACGCGATGTGACTCGCGAGTAGCGTTTGAGTTGCGATCGGAGAAGATGAGGGGCGGGGTTGCTTCCGCCCGGTCGCGGTCGTCGTGTGAGGTGCGGCGGTTAGTTGACGAAGATACCTTGGGTCGCAAGTTCCACCACCGCATCGTCGAGTTTCTTCGTCCAAGCGTCGGGGTCTACAGAGGAACGGATGAGGGCGATTTCTGCATCTGCGTTGCGGAAAACTGAATTCAGTGATTCGACCGCACGCGGAGACGCGAATACTGATGCCAAACTGTTCCGTAAACGATGCTTGATGATGAGTAGTAGGGGTGGGACGGCCGCTCGTGGAGGGGCATATCCTTTGCCTAGATCATTGAACACTACGAGGGTGGCCGTCTTTGCGCGGTTGGTGGTTTTTGTGATCGAATCTGCCGCCGCAGCCGCTACAGTTTTCGAATCAGAATACATGAGGCCTACCTCGTTCAGAAATGCTTCGCAGTCGATGAATAGAACGTCGCGGTCGGCGGTGTTCTCGCGAATGAATTTCTGTGCAATTACCGCCGACAACATGGACATTGCGTTAGAATCTCCTTGTAGGTACAGCGACTTTCCCGCGAGAACCGGATCGACCACGTCGGTGACACGTAGGCTTGCCGGAATGTTTGCGTTGGCGATACGGTCGTTGACAGTTTGCTCGTCGCTCATATAAAATCGTCCTCCATTCGTTGGTTGGAGTAGGCGGCGCTGTTCCCGCCCGTTGGCGCTTGCAATGCGTGGATCGGTGCGCCTACTTACGACGCGGTTACAGCTTCGGCGACTGGTTGCACCTGCTTCTCGTCTTGTTCGCGGCGGGCGAGTTCTGCGCGGAGGCCGTCGGTCGGAACATTCAGGAGAATATTCGGCCAATCGCGAGATTCAACGACACGACTAATCGACATGCCTGTGATTTCCTGAACCGCCCGACCGAATGCCTTCCACACTTCACGCTCGCATTGAATGCGGTTGTCGCTTTCCTCGTAGTGGACGTGGATGAAATTGCCGTGCTTGTTGTTCCGGAAGTTAGACGGTTGCGGCAGGGTCAATTCAATCCGTACCCCGAACCGATCTTTGAGTTGCGTATCCGACCCCATGATCGTCGCAACTTGCTCGATGATTTCGTCCCGAACCCGTTGATTTTCGCTCTCCAAGTCTTTTCGGGCCATTTCAGCCTGCTCGGAAGCGTCTTCTACGTGGGCATACTTAGCGAGTACCTGCTCATATCTGGCAGAAAAAGCGGGGAACAGCGCGTGAAATCGGTCGAGATAGGCCTGCGCTTCTTGCATCGAGACGTTGGGAATGATTGCGTAGTTCTGAGATGTGAGCGAATCCGTAAACTCGGCGGTGTGAATCACGTTCCACACAATCTGAGCGGGATGCTCCGGTGCAACACCTAATGAAGACGCGAGTGCGTTGCGGAAATCCCCCCGCTCAGAGTCGTTTACGAGTTGTTTGAGCGCATCGCCATATCCTCCAGTTGCTTGGACATGGGCAAGTGCGATATTTTCCCACGAAATCCAGTGCGGCTTGACGGCAAGCGTGGTCATCCGTAATTCCTCCATTTCGTCGATTGCGTATCTTTGTGTTGCAGTGGTGCGAAACTTCCCGACATCGGGAACTTTGGAGAGTGCGGAGGACGGCGCATGTGACCGCCCTGCCGCGTTGTTTCCCATGGGACACAGACTAGCCGTTGTACACGCTGCTCGGCGTGATCGGCGGTTCATCGGCCGCCATGAACGTCGGCGGAATCGGCGGCTCGTCGCCTGCCAGTTTGACGGAAGACGGCGTGATCGGCGGTTCGTCACCGGCGATGGTCGCCACGGACGGCGCTACCGTGAGTGCTGCCGCGATGGTGAGTGCTGCGATGATAGTCTTTTTCATGAAAAGGTTCCCCCTCGTCCCGTTTCCGGGCGTTGTGTATTGAATACCCGCGCCGCCGACCGTTGCGAGAATGTCGATGGCGGGGTAAAATTAGCGTTGATATGTGTTTTGCTAGTGGCGGTTGACGTTCGCAGCGTCGCCGCCAATTTTTTTGAGCAGACGCCACACCATAGCGGTGTTCGCGGGTGTTTGTTCGAGCGTGGCCGCAGTCGCGCAGGCCCGGCGGATCATGGCGATGTCATCGGACATTTCCGCGAGCAGTTCCGCCGCTTCAAGCCGTGTTTCCGCAAGTGCCGCCGGATTTGCATATACGGCCTTTGCAAGCGTCGCCGCCGCGTCGTACCCCGCATGATCCCCGTCGTGATTCGTCGCCAGCTTGAACAGCAGGCGGGCGAGTGTCACGTCCGTCGAGAGCAGATACGCCTCCGACTCCCCATACTCCACTTTCAAGCGCCGGGACTCGTCCAGCGCCTTCTCCGCGTCAGTCAGACGCCCCATTTCCATGAGCATTTCGCCCACGTTCCCGAGCATCCGCGCCGCCTCGATGTGGCGACCAGCCTTTTCGTAACCCTGCCGCGCCGCCTCGTAGTGTTCCGCCGCCGTCTCGTAGTCCTCGCGGAGACGCGCCGCGCTTGCGATCGAATACTCGATGGTCGTCAGATACCAGTCCTTGCGCGAAAAGTCGCTGAATTCGAGCAGTACGCGGCACTTGTCAGCGTAGTCTTTGACGCGCTCGGTATCGCCCACCTTCGCCGCCGCGATCAATGCGGAGGAGTAGGCGCGGGCCAACTGCGATGAGAGTTGTTTCTGCCACGACGCAAACGTGTTGCGCTCGTCCTCGTCAGCGTCGTCATGATCGAGCGTCTTGCCGTGGTGCTTGAGGATGCAGTCGATGGCTCGTTCGTACTCGGTCAGCGCGAGGAGGAAGTCGCCACGTTGCGTGTGGGCGTTGCCGATGTCGAGCAGGATGTCGGTCATGTCCTCGCCGCGTCCGTCGAGTTCGTTGTAGCGGTCGAGAGCGTCACTCGCGAGTCGCATCGCCTTCTCGAACTGCCGATCGTTGGCGTAGGCGCGAATCAGTCCGCGAACCGCGAAGAGATGCGCCCGGCTGCCTTCCTTGCTCGCGGACATCAACGCCTCGCCCTCTGCGAGGATCTCGCCGCCGGTTGCGAACGGCTCGCGCAGGAACCTTGCGAAGTAGGCGATGCTTGCGTCCATACCGGCAATCTCCTCCTGCGTCATGCGGTAGGCTTCGACCAGCAGGCGCGGGACTACCCATCCACTCACCGTCCAGTCGCTCACACCGTCGGTTTCGAGTGCCGCGATGTCTGCGACCACCGTGTCCACGACTTGCGCCGCCTGTTCTTGCGTCAGGCACGCTTTTTCGCGAGCAAGGCGCAGAATCGTTGCTGTTGTGTTTTTCATTTGATTGACCTCCTTCGATACCGCCAAGCGTAAAACGCCTCGGTACTGCATGTTTGATAGTGGGTTGCTCTTTCTGTGTACAGAATACAACATATATTTATGGATGTCAAACATAAATATATGTATTCGATAGATGTTTTCATGGATTCGTTATATACTGATCTTGTTAAGAACAAAGGGGAGGAGGGGTTAAGGAGTGACCTTAATTAGTTCTCGACTCGGCGAGGTTCTGTACGAACGCCGAATGACTCAGCTAGATTTAGCGAAAAGGGTAGAAGAAGTGACGGGAGAGGTAGTACATAAGACTGTCATTTCTGAACTTGTTAATAACAAGCGAACATCAATCAATCGACGTCATATGGGACTTATAGCGAAAACTCTTGGCATCACGGATATGAACGAGCTTTTCGAAATAAATGAAGATGAATAATTCTGCTACAACAAGGAAAGACGGCTACCCATTACGGGTTGGCCGTCTTTTTTCATGTTCTATTCTTCTTCGGCTTGGATCGCCGCCACAAGGTCGATGTACACGCCGAGCAACGTCTCACCTCGCATGTGTGCGATCACAGGGAACTCGCCGTCGGGTGCGCCGTAAAGTACGAACTGCGGCGGCTTCTCGTCGCTGAAAATCGCGTCGTCATAGAGAAGTTGTGCTCGTTCGTCTACGATGTGGGCGACACCGATCTGCTGCTGCTCCACGCCCTCCAACGATTCGATGGTCGCGCTCAAGCGTTCGTGTGCGTCCTGAACCTCACAAGCTGCCGTCTTCAATACGCCGAGCACCTGTCCTGCTGTTTGTTGATTCATCATGATAAACCGCCTCCTAGAGTTGTATGTGTTTTTAGGGTGTTGCTTGCCCTGTCGATATATATCTCGGGGAGTTTTGGGGGTTTGTCCGTTAAGGACAAAATGTCGTGCATCGTTTTTCTAAAATCTTGGGAAAGGATGCCTCGACATTTATAATACGTGATTCGTGCAATGAGATTGAAAATCGTTATAGCGAATGTCTAGATGTCTGGACATTTGAGAAAGTGGTCGACGTCGACCACTGAAAATCGAAGGCTGACGGTATGTATCATCATTACTAAACAGAATGTCAACATCCGATTAGCTCGTTGGAAATCTCCTGACGTCAGGAGATTTTAACACAAGAAAGGTATTCGAGATTGGCCGTCGCTTGAATTTGGGCGAAGGAAAACTGCGATTTTGAACCGGAGACTGCTTATAGGTTCATCAAGGCGTTTGAACAGTTCGGAACGGTGACGACGTCGTCACTACCTACGGGCAAAATCTTCGAAATGCTCTCGCTTCCTGAATCAATTGACCGCGCCGAATTCGTCGAGCAACCGCACACGATTCCGTCCACCGGCGAAACGAAAACCGTCGATGAAATGACCGTTCGCGAACTCCGCGTGGCATATTACGCGACATCGTGTAATTTCCAAGTGTTAATTCGTACCTTCTTCGAGCAACCGAATAATAGAAGACGTCTTCTAAAGTATGATTTTACCAACATCAATCAACTCGGACAAAACGCATATTTTCGGCGAGAAACATAGTGACCTAGTCGCCACTGATTGATCGGAAGTCTCCGTTGGCATGTAGTTATTTGTTCCATTGGGGATGCGATGTCGCATCTACATGGAGGCGCAACTCAAAGGAGGACGAAACATGACGATGAACAAGCACGATTTCACAGACCGATTGAAGGAGATCAAGCGAGGTGTTCGCGCCGAGGTGACCGGTATAGCCGCCGTTGCAGATGCGTGGGAGTCCGCACTCGCCGACTACGGCCGCGAACCGTCAGCGGCGCACCTCGAACACGCCGGACGAATGTTCGACTACCTCGCCGAGAACATCGAGCGTCAGCAGGCGGAATGGGCCGCCAAGAGCCGCACCCGCGAGGAGTGGGTGGAACTGGAACGTCAGTGGGTCGAGGACACCACGCGGATCAGCCGCGAGGACGTACACGACTACCTCATGACGGCGTTGGAGGCCGCCCGTGACCACTACCGCCGTCTTCCCGCCGGAGAGATGAAGGACGCGGCCCTGCGACGTGTCGCCCGCCTATGCGCCGAGTACGAGGCGACCATGCGGCAATTGCGGCCGTGCGGTTACGTCTTTTGCGGCGGGGTGCTCGCGGAGATCGGGGAAGGCGGCCTATCACTCGGGCACGGCAACGCTCGCTACTGCTGCGACAAGCACCGCGAGGCTCAGCGAAACGCGGAACGCCGATTCGAGGCGACCTCCAAGCGGTACAAGGCGGGGACGTACCTGCCGCAACACGCCTATATCCCGAAGCGTGGCGCGTCGGTCGAGGAGGCGTACCAGGCGAGGGTGACGGTAGGCGGCGAAAAACGGCAAAATTGGCTGAAAAACATTGATTCTGCGTCGATTCCCACCCGAAAATGCACGGTAAAAGTCGCGTAGATTACGAGGGCGGCGATGACCGTCCCACATTCGTTCGTTACATGCTGGCGGGCATGTGCGTTGTGAATCGGAAGGGAAGCGGGCTGTTGGTTACGGCTGACTGCCCCGTTTTTCTTTACCCATCAACTGTGGAATTTCACGCTGAAAACACACGCAAAGGAGGAAGTGCAATGCAGGCGACATTTATCAAATGGTTGCGCCAAGAACACGGCCTGACCCGTAAGGAGATGGCGGGCCGCACCGGCTACTCGGCGTCGTACATCGAGAAAGTCGAACAAGGTTACGCGCGCATCCATGCCGGTATCGAACGCAAATTCATGCAGGCGCTAGGTATCAGCGAACAGCAGGCGTTGATCTTAAAGCTCCGCTACGCCGACTTGAAGCAGGCCGCCGCTCCCCAATCTTCTACTGCTCATCTTTCGTTATAGTAGGCGCTGATGGCGCATGTTCTCGTCTTCCCGCTTCTTAGCGATTGATGGTCGTGGGTGTTCGACCGAATGGTCTCACACTTCTATTCGTCATTTCAGAGCCAATCGTAACAAGAAAGGAGAAAAAATTTTGCGACCAAAAATCAAGTCGGAGGTGAGCCGACTCCTAGAGCGCAGGTCCGTCCGTCTGAAGTCAAAGTGGATCACCAAGTCAAAAGAACGTCGAATCCGCAGCGTTGAGAGTGCTTGGAGACGATACGCAGTCGGCGATATTTCATTGAATGATTTGTTGCAGATGAAAACGATTGTGGAATTGATTCGGTCACGGGCAAGAAAGAACGGTGAGAAGTGGCGGAATATCCGGTTGTGCGAGGCAGACTTCGAGAGCTGCTTCTGGGGTGAGGCTTGGAACGTGATCGCTGACTACACATGGCATTCTGGTTACTATCTCTACGAAACACTTGATCTGGCATTTAGTCGTCGGGCACTCGATCTGGTAAGGGCCGCGTTGCGAAAGAAGCGGGCGATCTGGAGCAAGTCGTTGCCGCTCGCAGATGATTTTGAAAACTTTTGGCCAGACGAGTTCGTCAACATCGAGAGTGAGGTGACAGACCAAATGGTTGTCGATGAGATGATCGGTTACTGGTCTCTAACCAATGCCGAGCGCCAGTTGCTTGTCGCACTTCTCGATGATCCAGAAGCATCGTTACAGGAACTCGCGGATCGTTGCGGGCTTCCCAACAAAATGTCTGTGAGTCGCATGAAAGACCGGCTGAAACAAAAACTCGCCCTCTACAACCCTTACAAGGGGCACCTAAGGCATTCAGAAGAAGAAACAATTGCCTCCTAGGGCTGTACAGAATGTCGATTTTCAGGAGGCATAGACAAGAAGGATGATTTCATGAAGAAGCATGATCCCGCCCGCGTCGTCCGCGTTTACATGCGCCTTTTGCGAGAGCCGGGCGACCACTTTACCGCCGGGTTTCACGCATACCGCGACGGCAAGCTAGAGGCGTTCGGTAGCGTCTACGTGACCGATCCGTGCGGTTGGCGATTGGCGGCTTTTGAAGCGTGTAGGCAGGCGTTGGCCGTTGTTGGGGACGCTGACCTGATCTTGTTCAAGAGTAACGCCGACCAGTTCCGATATGCAGGCGTGGTAGAGCGCCGGTTGCGACCACACGCGTTGTGCGAGGTGCGACTTTGCTACAAGGATGGCGAATACATGCCGCAAGTGAACAAGCTGACCGCGCTTGCCGGGGACGCTGCAAAACGGAAGACCACTATTGTAGAAAGGATTGATTGTCCATGGACAGACGCGCAGAAGTAATCAACGCACGAATCCGTCGCGAAGGCGACAGGGCGTACTGGCGCGGCCAAGCAAGACTGATCGAAGAGGCCCGCAAAGAAGCGGAGCAGAAAAAACAAGAACGAGAGGAACGTGAACGTATGTCTATTCAAGCCCACATCGCCAACATCCATAACACCCGCCAGTCGATGGCCGGTTGGTATCGCGAGTTCTACCTCGATCCGCTCAACGCCGAACTTCACGAGATCAAAGCAGACGAGAACCTGTCCGCCGCCGGTCGCTACAAGAAGGAAGACGATGTCAAAGCGAAGTATTCGAAAAACGTCCTCACCTTCGCCGCCGAGACGCACAAGCACCTCGCGAACGAATACGCGGCAATCACCGACAAGGCACGTCAGATTCTTGAC
>DASTWJ010000103.1:0-2433 GCA_035776695.1 Bacilli bacterium | reverse complement strand
GCGGATCGAACCGATCACAAACGTCGGTGACAGCGACAGGCTCATTCTACTCCCCCTCTTCCTGCGGCTGATCCAGCCGCATGGTGTACCCTGGCGTGCCTCGTTCCACCGGATAGCGGGTGATGCGCTTTGGTTCGGCAGGCGGCTCCGGTTCGGGTTCTGAATGAGGCTTCTGCTGAGACTCCGGCTTTTGCTCCTCTTGCTGTTGTTGCTGCTCGTCTTGCTTCTTCTGCTCCTCTTTCGGCTTCGGCTCCACCTTGACGCCGAAGTTGTTGCCCATATTCAACGCGCCGCTCAGTTCCTTGATGTGCAGCGTTTCCAGCGAAAATTTCAGATCCTCCACCTTTGGGTAGTATAAGTGCATATGCTCAACCGTAATCCGAGGCGCATCCAGTACTTTTTCCACCTGCTCTTGAAGCAGGGTTTCCAACTCGTGGATCTTACGAAGCAGATCATCGAGCGACGGCGTGCTTCCCTCCTCGCTCAGATGAGCAGGTTTTTGGTTCATTTAATTTCACACACCCTATGTGCTTCGATTTTCTGTGGGCTTCGGTTTGACCGTAACAAAATCCAGCTTGTCGTTGTCGGCGACGACGCTCACCGAATCCCGCTGCTCGCTCTCATCCCCCGACAACGTCCCGAACCCTTCGTTTGACTTGCCTTCGTTTTTCCAGCTCACTTGCCGGTTGTCGCCGACAAAGATGCCGGACGTCGTGGAGATCGAATCGATTTTCAAATCTCGAAAATGCAGACGCATGATCCGTCCCTCCTCGCGCGACTTTTTATCACCTTATGAGGGACACGGAAAGAATAGAGCAAAAAATCCCCACAGCGCCATCGCACCGTGAGGATCGTCAGTTGCTTTCCTGCTTTTATTTTAACAACGTGTACACCAACGCCACCGCCAACGGGGGCACCGCCATCAGAAACAGCCCCAGAGGCCAGAACCAGCGCGGGCGTCTGCGCTTCTTGATGTTTTCATAATCTCCCTGCTTCGCCATAAAAGCGGACATGAAATAAGAGAAGCAAGATGACAGCAAGATCAACGCCAGCCCGATGTACCCGTTCAACACTTCGATCCAGAACAAATTTCCCGTAGCCCATGCGGCGAGCACGACCAACAGCGCGACGATCACACCGGCTCCGATAAATTTCCACACAAGACCCCACCTCCTCAACTTCTCCATTATACGCCAGCCGCTCCCCGCTGACAAAATAAAAAACAGAGACAAGATCGAGCGGATCAGTCTCTGTTCGAAGAAGTGGGCATACCCGGCGGGATATAGGGAGGGGGGACTTTCAACCAGCCCCTTTTTCGCATCAGAGTTTTCAGCGTCGCGCCATACACCAACTGCTCCGCTTGAAACTCGATCCACATCTGACCGACATCGTTTCGGATCGACTGGACGGCCGCATTGGCACACGCCATGACGGCCGCCCCGACCTTGATCGACATCGCGTTGGCGATCTCGTCATCGGTGAGCTTGGCCCCGCTGGGGACAGCTTGCGGGTCCGATTGCGGCTTGTGCTGCGACCCGGCGGGCAATTCGATGCCTTCTCTGCGCATAAACGTCTCCATGCGACCGCTCTGCGACGCACACATCTTGATCCCATCTTGAATCGCCTTCTTCAATTCCGGGTCCCTCGTCATATGAAACGTACACTCTTCAAAGGAAATCGCTTCGTTCATCACCGCCAGATAAGTCCAGCAGGCCATCGCTTCCCCTACATGCAGGGGCGGCTTCGGTTCGTTGTCCACATAGGATAGGAGCACATTTTTCAGGGCCTCCAACACGTTCGACACGCATCAGCACCTCCTTTGGCAACCATAGTTTTTCCTCGCGCTTTACGTTCTATGAATGCTAAAAAAACCAAAGGGGATACTGCACCGTAGACGTTTCGTTCACCCCGATTCCCCAAAATGGTATGTACAATCCACAGCAAAATCGTTTATGGTATAGACTGTCGCCTACGTGACATTATCCTCATTTTCCAAGGAGGTTTCTTATGGTTTTCTACATAGCTGTGGCGATCGTTCTGGTCTTCGTGCTGTGGGGGGCCCTAGCTCCTGAGCAACTCGGTGCGTCCACCCAAGCGCTCTTGGGCTTGACATCCGAGAAATTCGGCTGGTTCTACCTAATCGCGACGTTCGCCTTTCTGATCTTCTCCCTGTACCTCGCGTTTTCGAAGTATGGGAAAATCCGCCTCGGCTCCGATGACGACGAGCCGGAGTACTCGACCGTCTCGTGGTTTGCGATGCTGTTTTCCGCCGGCATGGGCATCGGGCTCGTCTTCTGGGGCGTCGCCGAACCGATGAACCACTACGTCAACCCGCCGCTCGGCATCGAAGGGCAAACGTCCGAGTCGGCCCGCGTGGCGATGCGCTACGCCTTCTTCCACTGGGGTCTGCACCCGTGGGCGATCTACGCGATC
>DASTWJ010000102.1:0-2301 GCA_035776695.1 Bacilli bacterium | reverse complement strand
GTCGAGCAAATCGCGTTCGATGGCACAACGTTCAAACGCACCGACTTCACGATGCCTTGGAATCTCGAATACATCGTAACTTCCGATCGCCCCTTGACGCTGGAAGTGACCAGCAAGTCCGACGACAAGGTCAAACTGATCGTGTCTGACGTTTCGGAAGGCTTGCCGACTCTCTCCGGCCAAACGTTCCTGCCGCGATCGGAGTCGTTCATGTCAGAGGGAGAATTCGACCAGTCGACGATCGTGAGCAAAACATTCGAATATTAACAACAGCACAACGCTGAGAAAACGAGCCGAAACGTGAAAGAAGGGAATTCGATTGCTGGAAAAACTTCATTCGTTGGAGCATTTGATCGGAAATACGCAAGTGGTGCCGTTGGAACATGATCAGGTCAATCTCTTCACCAAGTTGGAGTACCAAAATTTGACGGGAAGCGTCAAGGTAAGACCTGCCTACTACATTCTGGAGTCGGCGATCAAACGCGGCGAGATCGATGAGCATTCTACCGTGATCGAATCGTCCTCCGGGAATTTTGCCGTCGCTCTTGGCACCTTGTGCAAGCGGCTGGGGCTTACGTTTATCCCGGTCATCGACCCGAATATCAATTCGATCTATGAAAATGTGCTGCTGTCCTTAACGGACCAGGTGGAAAAAGTATACGATCGCGACGAGACAAACGGATTCCTTCTCACCAGACTCCAACGCGTACAAGACCTGTTGAAGACGACGCCGGGTTCGTTTTGGACCAACCAATATGGCAACCCGGATGCGGTGAACGGGCATTATTACGGCCTCGGGGAGGAGATCGGCAGAGACTTTGAGGAACTGGACTACGTCTTTCTCGGAGTCAGTTCTTGCGGCACAATCGCCGGCGTTTCCAAACGACTCAAAGAAAAGTTCCCGAACATCAAAGTCGTTGCGGTCGATTCGCAAGGGTCGGTCATTTTCGGAGACACCCCGCGCAAACGGTTTATTCCGGGGATCGGCTCCAGTTTGGTGCCGACCAATCTGCAAGAAGCTCAGATCGATGACGTGTTGCACGTCCCGGAAGTGGAGGCCATCGACGGGTGTTATGAAATGCTGAACAAACACTCGCTGTTCGTAGGCGGCTCTTCCGGTAGCGTATACGCTGCGATCCGGCGCTATTTTCAAAACAAAACCTTCGCGAAGAAACCGAACGTCCTGTTCATCTGCGCCGACAACGGAACGCCGTATGTGAACACCGTGTACAACCGCGAATGGGTCAACAAACTGGAGGGAATATCATGAGATATTTGAATACGGACAACATTTTGCAGATCGGGATTCATTGGGAGCAGACGATCGAAACGATCAAACAAGCGGTCACCACCTTGCATCAAGAAGATTTTGCACAGCCGATCAAGCCGTACCTGCGTTATCGCGAACCCGGCAACCGGATCATCGCGATGCCGGCTTTCGTAGGCGGAGATGTGAACATGGCCGGGATCAAATGGATCGCCAGCTTCCCGAAAAACATCAAACAAGGGATCCAACGTGCCCACTCGGTGACCGTCTTGAACGAAGCGGACACAGGTAGGCCGTTGGCTGTTCTAAACACCGCTTTGGTGAGCGGCATCCGCACCGCATCGGTCAGCGGTCTGATGATCAAAAAATACGAAGAGCTGTACCCGCTGCAAGACGTGACGGTCGGCATTATCGGGTATGGTCCGATCGGGCAGTTGCACCTGCAAATGGTGACGGAAATCTTGGGTGACCGCATCTCCAAAGTTCTGCTGTTTGATATCGCCGGAGTCAAGGCGGACCTGATTCCGGAGGCGATCAAAGATCGCACGGAAATCGTACAGAGCTGGGAAGCGGCTTACGAGCAGGCCGATCTGTTCATCACCTGCACCGTGTCTCCGAACGGGTACATCGATCAAAAGCCGAAAGACCGTTCGCTGTTGCTCAACGTCTCCTTGCGTGATTTCAAGCCGGAGATTTTGGATTACACCCAATCGATCATCGTGGACGATTGGGAGGAAGTATGCCGGGAGAACACCGATATTGAATTGATGCACCTGCAACGCGGACTGCAAAAAAGCGATACGAAGTCGATCACTGAGATCGTATGTGAAGATCAGATGAACGCATTCCCGAGCGACAAGCCGATCCTCTTCAATCCGATGGGCATGGCGATTTTTGATGTGGCGATCTCGACTTACTATTACCGAAAAGCGCTGGAGAGCGGTGCTGGAACCGAGTTGGCCGAGTAGCGCCGTCCGCAAGTAGCAAACAATACCTGGGAGTGAGAAATCTTGGTTGATGTTTTCTCAAATCTA
>DASTWJ010000101.1:0-5567 GCA_035776695.1 Bacilli bacterium | reverse complement strand
CGCTTGATCAAGCCTTGGTGCGCCCACCAGCGGGTCTCCAGCGCCGGCGTCGCCGAGCCGAGCACGACGACGGCGTTGTGTTGCCGCCCGCGATACATCGCCACTTCGCGGGCGAGGTACTTCGGGTGGTCGTCCTGTTTGTAGGACGTTTCGTGCTCTTCGTCGATGATCATCAGCCCGATCGCGCGAAACGGCGCGAAGATCGCCGAGCGCGCGCCGACGACGATCTCGACTTCGCCCCGCCGAATCCGCCGCCACTCGTCGAACTTCTCCCCCGCGGAGAGGCGGGAGTGCAGAACGGCCACGCGGTCGCCGAACCGCTTCTTGAACTGGTCGACCATCTGCGGCGTCAGCGAGATCTCCGGCACGAGCATGATCGCTTGGCGATCGCGCTCGACGCAGTCGGCGATCGCCTGCAGGTAGACTTCCGTTTTGCCGGAGCCCGTCACCCCTTGGAGCAGAAACGTCTCCGGCTGCTCGCTCTCGACCGCTCCGACGATCGCGTCATAGGCGGCCCGCTGCTGCTCCGTCAAGGTCTGCGGCTGTTGCAGCTCCGCGTGCTTCACGCCGTACGGGTCCCTGTGGACTTCGCGCTCCTCCTTCACCACGAACCCTTTTTCCAACAAGGGTTTGAGCGTGGCGGACGAGGCACCCGTGTCAGCCAGCACGTCGCGCATCAGCACGGCATCCTCTTGCTCGTAGATGTATTGCAAAAGTTCTCGTTGCTTGGTCGCCCGAGCGGACAGGTCATGCAGGGCGGCTTCCAGACCCGCTTCGTCGAGCGGACAGGACAGGTAGGCCATCGTCTTCACGCCGACGCCGTGCTTGACGCCGTGCGACTCGCTGAGGATGCCTTCCGCCACCCACGCCTTGATCAGCGGCCGCCATGTCGGGTGGTCGATGATCAGCTGTTCCTTGGTCTTGCTGCCCTCTTGCACCGCCTGCAGCAGTTCCTCCTCCGCCGATCCGGGCAGGAAAACGGGCGGTTGCCCTGTCAGGTGCAGATACGTGGTCGCTTTAGCACGCAGGCCGCTGGGGAGCAGGGCTTGCACGGCGGCCGCTTTCGTGCAGAGGTAGCGCTTGGACAGCCAAGCGGCGAGGTCGACGAGGTCTTCGGTCAGCGGCGGTTCGTCGTCGAGGACTTCGGACAAGGGGCGAATCTTGTTCGGCGGCGTGTCCGTGGTCGCCGAAAAGCCGACGACGTACCCTTCCACCCGCCGCGGGCCAAAAGGCACGATGACGCGGGTGCCGACAAACACCCGCTCGTCCCACCCCGCCGGGACTTCATAGTGAAACGGGCGGTCGACTTGCGCCGATTTCACATCGACGATCACTTCGGCGTAACGCTTGCTGTTCATCGCCTTAGCGCCCTTCCCGCATCGCCTTGACCCGGTCGAGGATGCGGTCGGACAGCTCCCGTTTGGAGAGCAGTGGCAACGCCTCTTCCCCGTCATGGTCGACCAGCGTCGCGATGTTGGTGTCGACGCCAAATCCCGCCCCTTCCTGCGACACGTCGTTGGCGACGAACAGGTCGGCACGCTTGCGTTTCAGCTTGCCCCGCGCGTTCGCCAGCACGTTTTGCGTTTCGGCGGCGAAGCCGACGAGCAGTTGGTCGGGACGCTTCTGCCGCCCCACTTCCTGCAGGATGTCGGGGTTGCGGACGAATTCGACGACGAGCGGGCCATCTTGCTTCTTCAGTTTTTGTTCGGACACTTGTTTCGGGCGGTAGTCGGCCACGGCGGCCGCACCGATGATCACGTCCTGCGCGGGCAGGTGCGCCATCACCGCGTCATACATCTCCACCGCCGTCTCCACGTTGACGACACGGGCGATCGCCGGGTCGGGTTGCAATGTCGAAGGCCCGGTGACGAGGGTGACGTCCGCTCCCCGTTTGGCGGCCGCTTCGGCGAGGGCATAGCCCATTTTGCCCGTCGAGCGGTTGGTGAAGTAGCGCACGGGGTCGAGCGGTTCGCGGTTCGCTCCGGCGGTGACCAAGAGCTTCATTCCGTGCAGGTCTCCTGCCTGTCCCAGCCCCTTCCCCTGCTCTTGTTCGGCAAAAAAGTTCGTGATCCACGCCGCGATGTCGTCAGGCTCCATCAGGCGGCCACGGCCCGTCCAGCCGCATGCCAAATACCCCTCCGCCGGTTCGGCGAAGAGATAGCCTTTGTCGCGCAGGTAGGCGATGTTGTCTTGGACAATCGGGTTGTTGTACATGTTCACGTTCATCGCCAAGGCGAACAAGACCGGCGCTTGCGTCGCCATGATCGTCGTCGTCAGCATGTCGTCGGCGAGGCCGTGGGCGACTTTGCCCAGCGTGTTGGCGGTCGTCGGGGCGACGACGATCAGGTCGGCGCGGTCGGCGATGGCGATATGCGCCAACTCCGACGGGTCGGGCTCGGTGAAGACGTCGGTCAACACCGGGTGTTTGGTCAAAGCTTGGAACGTGAGCGGGGTGATGAATTGCTGCGCGGAGGCGGTCATGATCACGTGGACGTCCGCCCCCGCCTTGCTCAAGGCGCTGGCCAGCGAGGCCGCTTTAAACGCGGCGATGCCGCCGCTGACGCCGAGCACGATCGTTTTCCCTTGCAGCATGTGGCGCCGTCTCCTCTCCGGTTCACTCTTCTCTCAGATTCTCTTGCGGGTAAACAAAGAAACAACCCGCAGCGTTCAGGTTGTTTCTTGCCGTTTCTATGACAGATTACTTGATGCCTTCTTTGGTGCGCACAAACGTGACCTTGTCTTGGTCGATCTCGTTCAAGGCCACGGTGACATTTTTGTTGGTCGGCACTTCGACGAACTTCTCGGCCCCGTCTTGGATGCGACGAGCGCGCTTGGACGCAGCGACCACCAACGTGTACTTGCTGTCCGCTTTTTCCATCAGTTTGTCAATGGAAGGATAAATCATGCGTGATCCCCCTTTATCAAAGCGTTGTAATATTCCAGGTTGCGCGACACGGAGCAAAGCTCGGCTTTCAAAATCGAGCGGACCTTGTCGCAGGCGTTGTCGACTTCGTCGTTGACGACGACATAGTCGTACTCACTTATGTATCTCATCTCGTCGGCCGCCGATCCGAAGCGCAGGTTCAGCGATTCTTCGGTTTCGGAGCCGCGCCCGATAATGCGCGATTTCAACTCTTCCAGAGACGGCGGAATGAGGAAGATGAAGACGCCCTCCGGAAATTGCTTCTTGACTTGCAACGCGCCTTGAATGTCGATCTCGAGGATCACGTTGTTGCCCGAGTTGATCTGCTCTTCTACGTATTTGCGAGGCGTTCCGTAGCAGTTGGTGTAGACTTCCGCATATTCGAGCATCTCGTCTTGCGCCACCAGCTCTTTGAACTCCTCGACCGATTTAAAGAAATAGTTGACGCCCTCCACTTCGCCTTCACGCGGCTGGCGCGTGGTGCAGGAGACGGAGTAGCGCAAGTTGGTCATCGTCGGCATCAGCGCCTTGCAGACGGTCCCTTTGCCGGCGCCGGACGGGCCGGACAGAACGATGAGCAAGCCTTTTTGTATCATCTTCTAACCCCTTCCGGTCCCTCTGATGTCGGGTCTTATTCTTCGTCGTCCTGGGAGTTGTCCTTGGCGACGAGGCGATGCGCCACCGTCTCCGGTTGGACAGCGGACAGGATGATGTGGTCGCTGTCGGTGATGATGACAGCGCGGGTACGACGGCCGTAGGTCGCGTCGATCAGCATGCCGCGATCGCGCGCTTCCTGAATGATCCGCTTGATCGGCGCCGACTCCGGAGAGACGATCGACACGATGCGGTTGGCCGACACGATGTTGCCAAACCCGATGTTGATCAGTTTTATGCTCACAACCCATTCCTCCTAAACTGCGACTCTCTGCCTTGCATTGTTGCCAATGAATGTTGGTCTGATACGGAATTCGGTTTATTCCACGTTCTGAATCTGTTCGCGGATTTGCTCCAGCACGCTCTTCGCCTCAACCACATGCTGGGCGATGTGCAGGTCGTTCGCTTTCGATCCGATCGTGTTGACTTCCCGGTTCATCTCCTGGACGAGAAAGTCCAACTTCCGCCCGATCGGTTCCTCGGCTTGCAGGATCGATTCGAACTGTGCGAAATGGCTGTGCAAGCGCACCACTTCCTCTTCGATCGAGGCGCGGTCGGCCAACAGGGCCACTTCGGTGAGCAGGCGGGCTTCGTCGACGATCACCTTGCCGTCGAGCGCTTCCCGCAAGCGTTTCTCCAACCGGTCGCGGTATTCGACGACGACAGCCGGGCTGCGTTCGCCGATCTCGGCGACCAACTGTCGCAACTTCCCGAGCTTGGTCGCGAAGTCCTGCGCCAACCTCTGCCCTTCGACCTGCCGCATCGCGGTCAAACTGTCCGCCGCCGCACCGACGGCCGTCAGCAGCAGCTCTTCCAACTGCGCCGGGTCCTCCGGCGTGTCGACGACCTGCAACACGCCTTCCTGCTTCAGCAGTTCGGTCAGCGTCAGCGGCTCCTCCAGCCCCATGCGCTCAGACAGCGCATCGGCCGCGTTCTTCAGGCTCAGAGCGAGTTCTTCGTCGATCAGCACCGTGCGCTGCGCCTGCTCGAGCTTCTCGACCGTGACGTACACGTCGAGTCGACCGCGAGCCACTCGCTGCAGCACCGTTTTCTTGATCGCGTCTTCGAACAGCAGGTAGTCGCGCGGCATCCGCACCACGACTTCCGCATAGCGATGATTGACCGCCTTGATCTCGACGAGGACGCGGTAGCCGTTCGCCGTCCCTTCGCCACGACCGTACCCGGTCATGCTGTTGATCATCGAGCTTCCCTACTTTCGTCCTCTATCATACACCTTCAAATCGCAATAGAAAACTGTTTTCGCTGATTTTCGGGCATTTCCTGCTCTATCGTACGCAATTTCGTCACAAGATGCAAGGAAAGAAGGCCGATCGCTTGTGAAAAGTCCTGAAAACAAGCGAAATCGGCCTTCTATAGGAGAATTTTCAGATTACGAAAGCAACCAAGTTCCTTCGTACACGATCACCGACGGGCCGGTCATGTACACGTGATTGTCCGCTTCCTTCCACTCGATGTGCAGGTCGCCGCCCTTCAAATGAACGAGCACCGAACGCCCCGTGCGCCCGGTCAGCGCGCCGGCCACGGCGACGGCGCAAGCACCCGTACCGCACGCCAACGTCTCGCCGCAGCCGCGCTCCCAGACGTGCATCGTCACCTCTTGCGCCGAGTGACGCTCGACGAATTCGACGTTCGTCTTGCGGGGGAAAAGGGGATGTATTTCGAGCTTCGGTCCCGTCCGATGCAGGTCGATCGCCGCCAGCGAGTCGGTGTAGATCACGGCGTGCGGGTTGCCCATCGAGACGGCGGTGACGGGGTAGGTCACGCCCTCCGCCTCGACCGGATGCTCGACGACGCGCTCCGCTTCGACGGTGGTGGGAATCAACGTGCCTTGCAGGATCGGCTCGCCCATGTCGACGGTCACTTGGGACACGACCTTATTTTCCACGTGCAGTTGCAGGGTTTGCAGACCGGCGAGCGTCTCCAAGGTGACGACTTCCTTGTCCGTCAGCCCTTTGTCATAGACGTACTT
>DASTWJ010000100.1:0-11444 GCA_035776695.1 Bacilli bacterium | reverse complement strand
GCTTTGTCCAACTGGGTGTCGTTCTTTTTAATTTTATCAGAGACCCTATCCATCAGCTTCTCGGTCGTCTTGCCCGTGATCACGCCGTTCGCCTCGAACCCTTCCATTCGCTGGAACGCACGGACGGCGATCTCCGTCTTCTCGTCGAAGAAACCGTCGACCGCACCGGGGTTATAGCCAATCGCGACCAGCATCTCCTCCGCCGACTTGATCTCGTTGGAGAACGTGTCGGGCTTCAGCTCCTGCGCCGGGTCGATGTAGGGCAGCGACGCGTAGGACGGAAGCTCGACCTTGTAATCCGGCTCGATGCCCTTCTTGTGAATCCAGTTGCCGTCCGGCGTCAACCATTTGGCGATCGTATACTTGACGTTCGATTTGTCGGTGAAGTCTTTGACCGTCTGCACGGTGCCTTTGCCAAACGTTTTCTCGCCGACCAGCGGGAAGTCGCCCGACTCTTTCAAGGCCCCCGCCATGATCTCCGCCGCCGAAGCGGAGCCGCCGTCGACCAGCGCGACGATCGGGAAGTCGGACGCTCCTTCATGCTTGGAGCGATACACTTCTTTGGTGCCGTCGCGGTACTGCACTTGCAGGATCAGCTTATTATCAGGGATCAGCTTGTTGCCGATCTCCACCGCTTGGTCGAGCAACCCGCCCGGGTTTTGGCGCAGGTCGAGGATCAGGCCCTTCATCCCCTGGCTCTGCAAGCCGCTCAGGGCTTTTTCAAACTCCTCGGCCGTGCTGGCCGAGAAGCGAGTGATCGCGATCTTGCCCATGCCGTCCTCCAGCATCTCGGACGACACCGTCTCCAGCGGGATCTCGTCGCGGACGATCGTGATGTGACGGTCTGTCGTCTCACCGGCACGGCGGACCACCAACTCGGCTTTGGACCCTTTTTCGCCGCGGATGTACTTCACCGCTTCCGACACGTTCATGCCGGACAGCAACGTGCCGTTGACGGAGAGAATCTTGTCGTTCGGCTTGATTCCGGCTTCTTCCGCCGGCGAGCCTTTGATCGGCGACACGACGACGATGTTGCCGTCCTCCTCGCTGATCTCCGCTCCGATGCCTTCAAACTTCGATTCGATCGTTTCGGTAAACGCCGCCGCATCCTGCTCGTCCATATACGAGGAATACGGATCGTCGAGCGCCTTGACCATCCCGTCGATCGCACCGTTGACCAGCTTCTTGCTGTCCACGTCTTGGTAGTAGTTTTGCTGCAACGCCTGATACACCTGATTCAATTTGGTAAAATCGGCAGGCGCACCGGCTACCGTGTTGTTCGTATTCTTCATCACAAAGGCTGTCACGCCGCTGCTCAGAGCGACCGTCACAACCAAGCTGAGCGCCAAATACCGACCGCGTATCAACATTTTCCACCAGCACCACCTTTGTCCATATCTGCTCTAGTATATGCGTGCAAGACAAGCACTATGAGTCGCAACTTGTTTCGCTACAGGTAATTGCGCGGGTTGACCAACTGGCCGTCGAGGTAGCAGCCGAAGTGCAGGTGCGGACCGGTCGAGCGGCCCGTCGTCCCGACTTTGGCGATCGCTTGGCCCTTGGTCACCTCTTGTCCGACCGACACCAGCAAACCGCCGTTCATGATATGCCCGTACAGCGTCCACAGCCCGTCGCCGTGGTTGATGATGATGCAGTTGCCAAAGCCGGACACCCAGCCGGAGGTGATCACCGTGCCCGACTGCGCGGCGACGATCTCCGTGCCCTGCGGCGCGGCGATGTCCATGCCGTTGTGTCCGGCCCGTTGCCCGGTGAACGGGTCGATCCGCTCGCCGAACTCCGACGTGATCGTCCACGAACTCGGCAACGGCCACGTGAACGGGCCGGAGAACGCCTGCTGCTGCGTATTGTTCTTGCGCCGCTCCGCTTCGATCTGCTGCTCCAGTTGGTAGATCGCGTCGATCGCCTGTTGCTGAATCGCCTGCTGCTGCGCCTCGATCGCCTCTTGCTCTTCCTTGTTCGCTTCCAGGCGTCTGTTGATCTCTTCCTTTTGCGCCAACAGGCCGTCGAGCTTCGTCTTGGCGTTCAACTCTTCCGTCTGCATCGAGACCAGCGAGTCTTTTTGCTTCTCCAACTCGATCTTGGTCTTCTCCACCTGTGCGTGTTCCTGCTTGTTGCGCTCGAGGATCTCCGTGTCTTTCTCCACGACCAGCTGCAGCGTCTCAAACCGCTCCAAGAAGTCGGTAAAAGAGGTCGAGTCGAGCAACACTTCCAAGTATTGCACGTCGCCTTTTTCGTACATCAGCACCATGCGCTTCTTGATCAGGTCGTTGCGCTCTTCGATGCGCTTTTGGGCGGCTTCCAGTTCGCGCTCTGTCTTGGCGATGTCCTGCGTCTTTTGGAAGATCTGCCCCTGCAGTTCGGCGATCTTGTTTTCCCGTTCGTTGATCTCTGCGTTCAACTCGTTGATCGCGGCGGCGTTCAAGTCGATCTGCGCTTGGAATTGCGCCTTCTTGTCGCGTGCCTCCTCGATCTTTTCCTTCGTTTTGTTCAGCTCTTCCTGTTTGCGCGCCTGTTGTTCACGCAGCGAGTTGATGTCGGCGAACACCGACGTCTGCGGCCACAGCAGCACCAGCGCCACCGCCGCGGACAGACCGATCGTGAGTTTCTTGCTGGAAAAAGAAGACTTGCGAACTTGCATGGAGCCATACCCCTTTCGCACGGAAGATTAGATACGCAGGAAACGCGAGATCGACATGACCGAACCGGCCATCCCGATCAATGCCCCGATGCCGATCAGCGTGCCGCCGACCATGAACACCAGCGGGTCGAACGGCGCGAGATGAAACACCAGCAGGGACGGATACTTGTCAACCAAGTAGTTGTAAGCAAACCCGAGCACCCCGATCGGAACGATTGCGCCCAAGACGCCGATCAGGAAGCCTTCGACGAGGAACGGCCAGCGGATAAACCAGTTGGTCGCCCCGACGAGGCGCATGATCTCGATTTCGCGCCGACGGGCGAAGATCGTCACTTTGATCGTGTTCGAGATCAGGAACAGTGCGGTGAAAATCAACCCGAAGACGAACACCGCCCCCGCGTTGCGGACGAACTTGGTCGCCGTAAACAGCTGATCGACCGTCTCTTCGCCAAAATTCACCTTGTCGACGATCGGGAACTGGGCGATCTGCGTGGACAGCGCCTTCGTCTTCAGCGGGTCTTGCGCCTTGACGATAAACTTGTCGGGCAACGGGTTCTCCTCTTCGATCCCCGCCAACATGTCTTCATAGCCCTTGAACTTTTCCTTCATCTGGTCGAAGCCTTCTTCTTTTGACACGAACACCACGGAGCCAACACCCGGCAGCGCCTTGATCTGACGCTCCAACTCCAGCGATTCGGCGCGGGAGGCGCCCGTTTTGACCATGACGTTCATCTCGACCTGCGACTCGATCTGCTTCGAGAACTGCTGGACGTTGAACGCCAGCAACAGGAACACGCCGAGCAACAGCAGGGTGACGGTGACGGCCGACAGCGAGGCGAACGTCATCCAACCGTTGCGCTTGAGCGAGAACAAGCCTTCGCGCAGGTGGCGACCGATCGTTCTAAGCTTCATAGCCGTACACCCCCCGTCTCTCGTCGCGGGCGATGTTGCCGTTCTCGATGGCGATAACCCGCTTCTTCATCGTGTTGACGATCTCGCGGTTGTGCGTCGCCATCACGATCGTCGTGCCGCGCTGGTTGATCTTGTCAAACAGCCGCATGATGTCCCAGGACGTGTCCGGGTCGAGGTTGCCGGTCGGTTCGTCGGCGATGATCACCGACGGGTTGTTGACCAAGGCGCGGGCGATCGACACCCGCTGTTGCTGACCGCCGGACAGCTCGTTCGGCAGCGCGTTGAGCTTGTCTTGAAGGCCGACCAACTCGACCACCTCGGAGACGCGGTTGCGAATCTTCTTCGGCGATGCTTCGATGACTTCCAAGGCGAAGGCGATGTTCTCCTTGACGGTCAGGTTCGACAGCAGTTTGAAATCTTGGAACACCACGCCGATCTGGCGGCGCAGGAGCGGAATCTTGCGCTCCTTGAGGCGTTCGATATTGAACCCGTTGATAAAAATAGCCCCCTTGCTCGGGCGTTCTTCTCTATACATCAACTTAATGAACGTGGATTTGCCTGCGCCGCTCGGACCGACGACATAGACAAATTCGCCCTTGTCGATACGCACGCTCAACCCTTGCAATGCGACAGAACCGTTCGGATAGGTCTTCCAAACATCGTGCATCTCGATCAACGTTACACACCACTTTCTCATCTGATTTGGATCTCTTGTTGTCGAAACAGGTAACGACCGTAAAACGGCACCTTCGTCCTATTCGACGCCCCCGTGTCATTTCCTGTATTTCCGTGGCGTTTGGCATTTTTTTCGTGTAGCACTTTGTCAAAAATGTGAAGATTGAGCCAGCTCTCGACACAAAAAAGAAAGCGCCCTCGAAAGGACGCTTTCCCTGCGACACAGCCTATCTTTTGCCAAAGAGTTTCTTGACCAACAGCACCACGACCAACATCGCGATCAAGGCGAGCACGATCGTCCCGCCGGGCGGTGCGTCGAAGTAGAACGAGGACGTCAGCCCCATGAACACCGCAAGCAGGCCGACGACCACCGCCACGAACACGGCCGCGCCGAACCCGCGCGTCAGGCGCAGCGCAATCGACGCCGGCAACACCATCAGCGATGACACCAAGAGCACCCCGACGATCGGCATCGCCACGGCGACGACCAGCCCCGCCAACAGCGAGAAGCCGGTCGACAGCCACTTCGTCGGCAAGCCGGAGACAAACGCCGTCTCCTCGTCAAACGTCAACACGTACATCGGGCGCCAGAAAAACCAGAAGAAAAGAGCGGTCAGCAACACGACGCCCCCCATGATGTACAAGTCGGTTCGACTGACCGCGACGATCGAGCCGAACAGGTACGACGTGAAGCTGCGCGTCGTGCCGCTCTGGTTCAAGTTCATCAGCACGACCGCCGTCGCCAAGCCGCCCGACATCAGGATCGCAATCGACAGCTCACTGTAATCCTTGAACGAACGCCGCAGCGTATCGACGATGATCGCCCCGATCAGCGCCGCGATCATCGCCGTCACCATCGGGTACACGCCGATCAACGCCCCGACCGCCACACCGGCCAGCGAGACGTGTGACAGCGTCTCCGCCATCAGCGACTGCCGCCGCAACACGACGTACACCCCGATCACCGGAGCGATCAGCGCGATCAGCCCGCCCGCCAGAAACGCATGTTGCAAAAAGGCGTAATGAAACATCTCCAGCATCACTCGTTCCCTCCCTGACTCGGCGGCACCGTCTCGCGCTTGACTCCTTGCCCCTGCCCATTCTGCGGGTTGTCATCATAACAGCAATAAAGCGGCACCGTCAGCGACGTATCGCGGTGCATATCCATCCGCTCCCGGAAGTCCTCCGGCGTACCGCTGAAGCGAATCCACTTGTCGATCACGAGCAGACGGGTCAGCTTCGGCAGCGTCTCCTCCAAGTCGTGCGTCACCATCAAGACCGTGCGGCCGTGATGGCGCACTTGATGGTCGAGCAGGTCGTAAAACAGCGTCCGCGAGTTGGCGTCCATCCCCGTCGTCGGCTCGTCGAGCACGAGCAGGTCGGGATCGGTGACCAACGCCCGCGCGAGGCAGACTCGTTGCTTCTGCCCGCCGGACAGCTCGCCGATCTTCTTCTTGCGGTGCTCCCACATGTTCACTTGGTGCAACACATGCTCCACCTTTTTGGCATCATCGCGCTTCTGGCGCAACCCGATCCACCCGGTGCGCTGAAACAGCCCCGAGCGCACCAACTCCCAGACCGTGCTCGGAAATCCCGTGTTAAAAGCGGCGATCTGCTGCGGCAGATACCCCACCACCAGCGGCCCGCCTTTCTCGTTGCGCTTCGCCCGCTCCACCGTGCCCCGCTGCGGAGACAACAGCCCGAGCAACAGCTTGAGCGTCGTCGTCTTCGCCGCTCCGTTCGGGCCGGTCAGCCCGATAAATTCGGACGTCCGAACCTCCAGATTCAGCCCTTCTACGACGGGCGTCGGGCCATACCCGAATACCACATCGCGCATCTCGGCCAGTTTCATCTGCATCTTCCCCACCTTCCCACGAACCTTTTTGCAAAAGGGTCTATTGCGAGAGCGCTCGTTCCAGCGCTTGCAAGTTTTGATTCATCACGCCGACGTAGTCGAGCCCTTGCGCCCGTTCCTCATCGGTCAGCCCTTCCAGCGGGTTGAGCACCGCCGTCTCGGCCCCGATCTCCCGTGCCACCGTCTCCGCCACTTTCGGCGAAGCGAGCGTCTCGAAGAAGATCGTCTGCACATCGTGCGCCTCGGCGAACTTCACGATCTCCGCCAGCTCGGCCGCGCTCGGCTCCTGCTCGGGCGTGATGCCGGAGATCGGCACCTGTTCGAGGTCATACCGTGCCGCCAAGTAGGTGAACGCCGTGTGGTTGGTCACGAACTCGCGACGGTCGAGCTGTTGCAGGCCCTCCCGATAACTCCGATCCAACTGCTGCAAGTTCTTGACATAGCTCGCTGCGTTTTGCCGATACGCCTCGGCATGGGCGGGATCGGCCTGCACCAGCGCCTCCGCGATCGTCTGCACTTCGTGCTGCGCCAACACCGGGTCGAGCCAAATGTGCGGATCGAGCACATGCTCCTCGTGCCTGTGAAAGTGCCCCTCCTCTTCCTCCGGGAATCCTTCCAATAAGTTCACCCCGTGCGAAGCCTCCACCGCTTGTAGCGTCGGCGAATCGACCGAAGCGATCACCGAATCGACCCACGACTCAAACCCGGCCCCGTTGTACACCAGCACATCGGCGTCGGCGACCTTCGCCACATCGCGCGGCGTCGGTTCCCAGTCGTGCGGCTCGGTGCCAGCCGGAACCAGCACGTCGACATCGGCGTAGTCGCCCGCCACCTGCTTCGTAAACTCATACATCGGGTAGAACGTGGTGACGATCCGCAAGCGCCCATCGTCCGGATTCTGCTGTTGCAGACAACCGCTCAACAGCATCCCGACCGCAAACAAGCCAACGCCGGCCCACCTGCTCCAACGTTTCATCTATTTCAACCTCCAAAACGGAAAAGTTCCGATTTCTCTATCCTTTCCAAACTATACACCTCCCAACCCCGTTTGTAAATCGGAATCCTTACGATCTGAATTATGCAAAAAAAGACCCTGTGTCCACCGCTTGGGTGCGGGGCACAGAGTCTTTTCCCGGAAGAGGGCTTGGCGCTTACAGGTTCAAGCCTTCCTCGAACTTCTTCAAGTTTTCTTCCATCATGCCGATGTAGCCGGCATAGTTCTCGGCCGGTTGCTGGCCTTCGAAGTTTTCCAGTTGGCCGGACATGAAGCCGCGGGTACCGAGCCATTCGGCGACGCGAGGCGCCGCTTTTTCTTGGAAGAAGACGACCTTGGTGTCATACGACTTCAGCTCTTCGGTGGTCGCTTTTTCCGCGTCGGTGCCTTCCTGCGGGATGTCGTTCACGTCCACATTCTTCAGCGTGTGGAACTCCAGACCGTAGCGCTTGGCGGTGTACTGCCACGCCGGGTAGTTGGAGACGATCACCTTGCTCTTGACTTTGGAGAGGGTGTCGGCGTACTTCTTATCGAGATCGTCGAGGCGCGCTTTGTACGCATCGGCGTTTTTCGTAAATTCATCCTTGTAGACCGGTGCTTTCTTGATCATCTCGGCGAGGATCGTGTCGACTTCCTGCTTCGCGTAGACCGGGTCCATGTAGAAGTAGGGGTCGACATGCTTGGCGTTGCGGACTTCATCGGTCACGTCCGGGTTGCGGTAGAATTGCAGATCGAGCGCTTCCCCTTGCAGGTCCTTCGTCGCGTCGACGACAGCGAGGTATTCGTTCTCGATCTTCGCTTGGGCGACCGTTTGATCCAACCAACGATCTTCGACGCCGGAGCCGTTGACGATCAGCATGTCTGCTTTTTCCAGCTTCTTCTGTTCGGCGATGATCGGAGCCCATTGCAGGAAGTTCGTGCCGTAGGGCAGCATCGTGTGCACTTCGACATGGTCTTTGCCGATCTCTTTGGCAAAGTCGGCCTGCGGAGCGAGCGACGAGTAGATCACCATCTTGTCGCCTTCCTTCAGTTCCTTCGGAGAGCTTTCCGTGTTCGTGCAACCTGTTGCCGTTGCCAGCAAGCTCAGTCCGAGACCTGCCACCGCCAGTTTCTTGATCCAACCCTTCATACGTATGACCTCCTTTTTTCTCTACACGTGCCGTATTCGCTGCTGTGATGTGGTGAGTGGACAAGTGTGCGAAAATTCTCTCTGTTTGTAGTGTAATATAAACTACTAGGGGGTGTCTATAAGAAGCAGTTACATGATTCTGACAGAATTGTGACCACCCCGCTGTCACGGGGTCAGGAGCTTGCCCATCATGTGTTCGTCGACATAGTGACCGTTCACTTTCAACGTGCGGCGCTTGGTGCCTTCGTGAACGAAGCCGCGTTTCTTGTAGAGGCCAAGCCCTTTTTCGTTGTGCGTCATCACGGTCAGTTCCAAGCGTTCAAGGCCGACGGACAGGGCCCATTTTTCGACGGCTTCAAATAAAAGCGTGCCGACACCCTGGCTTTGGAATTCGGCGAGAATGCCGATGAACAGAGCGGCGCAGTGTTTGTTGCGACGAGCCCGACCGCCCATCGCGCCGAGTTGCCCGACGATCCGCCCGTCCTCGGCGACGGCGACAAACAGCGTGGAATTGGAGCTGTCCAGCATGTCTTGAATGCGCTTTTGCTGCAGATCGACGGTCAGTTCGCGCTCGCCCGGCTCGACCAGCATGAAGGTGGATTCGAGTGGCAGGATGCGCTCCAGTTCATTCAAGTTTTCGGCGTCTTCGGAACGCACTTCGCGGATGGTGATCATCTAGGTAACTCCTTTTCGCAACAAGTTGTAATCAACCTCTTTTTCGAATTAATCTTGTTTATAGGAACAGAACATTCAGTTATGGAAAAATCGCCCACCATCATGTAAAATAGAGCATAGGGAGTGTAACTAATCACTTATTACAAATGGATGGGGGTTTATGAATCATGACCGTAGCGGAAAAAAGCACCGTGCAAGTCAAAGGGAACGTCATGTACACGAAAAACACGAGCGGTTCGGTTAGCGTACAGGAAGCAAGTGCCATCGCCGACGAGATTCGCCGTCTGGTCGAGCAACACAACGTGACCAAGATGATCGTCGACAACCGCGAGTTGAACGGCGTCTGGAACTCCGAAGTCAACGACGTTTGGTCCGATCTGATGACCTGGCTGGTTGCTCGCGTCGACAAGTGCGCCACCCTCTGCAAAAGCGTCGTCAACAAAATGCAGCTCGACCGCCTCTCCCGCCAAGCCGGCACGCAGGACAAAGTCAAAGCGTTCACCTCGGAAGTGGATGTCTGCCTGTACCTCGGGATGGAGAAGATCGATTTTTGATGAAACGCTATCACCCACGACAGCTACTATAAAAGCTCGCCTAGTCTTTGCTGACGGGGCGAGCTTTTGTGTGAGTTCCGCTTGGAATCCGCGGCTACGGTTACAGATCCGAATTCATCTTGTCGATCAATTTTATTATATACTCTCCGTACTACGAACGGGGAAACAATCCGTCCCATCCATACAAAAAGAAACCCGTGCCACAGCCGGACACGGGTTCTTTTCATGTGTGGGGTTGTTTCTAGGTGACGCAGACTACTCCGCCAGCAAGCCGGACAGCCACTCCTGCACCTGCGCCAGTTGGTGCTTCACGCTTTCGGTGCCGGTGCCGCCCAAGGAGTTGCGGGCATCGACGACCGTCTGAATGTCGATCGCGTGGTACAGGTCCGCTTCGAACAGGTCGGAGAAGTTCTTGTAGTCTGCAAGCGTCAAGTCGGCGAGGAACACGCCTTGCTCGATGCAGTGCAGGACGAGCTTGCCGATCACTTCATGCGCTTGGCGGAACGGCAGCCCTTTGCGGACGAGGTAGTCGGCGAGATCGGTCGCGTTGGAGAAGTCCTCCTTGACCGCCTGTGCCGTCTTCTCGCGGCGTACCTGCATCGTCTCGATCATCCCGGCGAACAGGATCAGGGAGGTTTTCAGCGTATCGACGGTATCGAACATGCCTTCCTTGTCCTCTTGCAAGTCTTTGTTGTAGGTCATCGGCAGACCCTTGAGCACGGTCAGCAGGGAGAACAGGTTGCCGTAGACACGCCCCGTTTTGCCGCGAATCAGTTCGGCGACGTCGGGGTTTTTCTTTTGCGGCATGATCGAGGAGCCGGTGCAGTACGCATCATCCAACTCGACGAAGCCGAATTCGGTCGAGGTCCAGAGCACCAACTCCTCGCAGAAGCGGGACAGGTGCATCATCAGAATCGACGCCGCGCTCAAGAACTCCAAGATAAAGTCGCGGTCGGACACCGCATCCATCGAGTTCGGGTAGACGCGGGAAAAGCCGAGCTCCGCCGCGACCCTCTCGCGGTCGATCGGGAAGGTCGTGCCCGCCAACGCGCCTGCGCCGAGCGGCATCATGTCGATGCGTTTATAGGCATCCTGCAACCGCTCGATGTCACGGCGAAACATCCCGACATAGGCGAGGAAATGTTGTGCCAACAACACCGGTTGCGCCCGTTGCAGGTGGGTGTAGCCGGGGATGATCACGTCGAGGTACTCCTCCCCTTTTGCCGCCAGCGCATCGACGAGGCGAACGAGCAGGGAGACGATCACCTCCACTTCTTCTTTTAGAAAAAGGTGCATGTCGAGCGCCACTTGGTCGTTGCGCGAGCGGCCGGTGTGCAGTTTGCCGCCGACGGGCCCGATCGTGTCGAGCAGGTGCTTCTCCACGTTCATGTGGACATCTTCATGGGCGACGGAGAATTCCAGTTCGCCCGCTTCCAGTTTGGCCTGCACTTGCAGGAGACCTTCGGCGATCTTGTCGGCGTCCGCCTGCGGGATGATGCCGCACGCGCCGAGCATCTTCACGTGAGCCAGCGAGCCTCGGATGTCCTGCTTGGCGAGGCGCCGGTCAAATTGGATCGAGGCGGTAAACGTCTCGACAAGTTCGTTGGTCGGTTTGGTAAAACGGCCGCCCCATAATTTCATCGTCGTGCCGCCTCCCTTACTTGTCTTTGTTGACTTTGGCGTAGACTTTGGTCGGCAGGCCCCACAGCTTGATGAAGCCCTTCGCCGCTTGGTGGTCGAACGCATCGTCCGGCGAGTAGGTCGCGAGGTCGAGGTCGTACAGGGATTGCTCCGACTTGCGGCCGACCGGTTGGTATGTGCCCTTGTGCAGTTTCACGCGCACGGTGCCGGAGACGGTCGCTTGCGTTTCTTCAATAAATGCGTCGATCGCCTTCTTCAGCGGCGAGAACCACAGGCCGTTGTAGACGAGTTCGGTGTATTTCAGTTCGAGCATCGGCTTGTAGTGTGCCACTTCGCGCGGCAGGGTGATC
>DASTWJ010000099.1:0-10347 GCA_035776695.1 Bacilli bacterium | reverse complement strand
GGCAAGTGGATTTTGTAAAAATTACCTTTTGGCCACACCGGCGAAGAAACTGAGCATAAATTGCACCGCCAGCCGCGATGTGACGTTGCGCACATCGACGGTCGGATCGATGCAGACAAAATCAAGCCCCTGCACCTGCGGCAGTTGACCGAGGCGATACAACGCGTCGAGCGCATCCCACGGGTCCATCCCGCCGGTGCCGATCGCCGGACAGCCGGGCGCATGCGCTTGGTCGATCACGTCGACGTCGAAGGACACATACAGGATGTCGGTCCCCTCCCCCGCGATCTGTATCGCTTGGTCGAGGATCGCGTCGATCCCTTGGCGACGCACGTCGCGACTGGTGAAGACGGTGACACCGTGGCTTTTCACATACTCATGATATTCCTGCGAGTTCATGAAGCCGCGAATGCCGATCTGCACGATGTTGCGCCCTTCGACGATCCCCGATTCGAGGATCGTCCGAAACGGGGTGCCGTTGGTCACGCCGCCGTCTTCGTAGTTGCGCACGTCATGATGGGCGTCAAAATGGACGATGCCCACCTTCTTCCCCGGATGGCGGTCGACGAACGCTTTGACCGACGGCGCGGTGATCGAATGGTCGCCGCCGAAGATCACGGGGATCAGGTTCGGCTGCTTCTTATAAAGAGCCCGCAAGCTCTCTTCGATCCGGCGATGGCTCTCCCCGTTGTCGGTCACATGCATCTGAATATCGCCAAGGTCGCGCACGGGCAGGTCTTGCAGATCCACTTCATACTCCATCGAGTAGGTCGTAAACGAGCGGAACGCGGTGCGTACGGCGGCCGGCGTGGTCGAAGCGCCGCTCAAGGAGATCGACGGTTTGGACAGCGGCACGCCGATCACGCCTGCGAGCAGTTCCTCTTCCCCGTCCCACCGGGAGATCCAGTGGGCGACTTTCGTTTCCATCCGGTCGCGGAAAGCCGCTTCGGTCGGTGTTTTTAAAAAGGGAATCTGGTGAACGTCTTGGGTCATTGGGCAGCCACCTCGCTTGCCAGCGCCCGCTCGTCGACGATCTGACGGTTCCAAACGACTTGTTTGCCGTTTTTGATCACGCCGTAGGTGTGGTTGATCCCGAAGTGGTACGGCAGGTAGGCGATGTTCGGCGCGTCAAAGACGGTCAGGTCGGCACGCTTTCCTTTTTCGATCGAGCCGATGTCGAAGCCGCGACCCAGCGCATTGGCTGCGTTGATCGTACAGGCGGTCAGGATCTCCTCCGGGGTCATTTTCAGGTTCAGCGACGCGAGCATGATGATCAGTTGGATCGACTCGGTCGGGCAGGAACCCGGGTTGTAGTCGGTCGACAGCGCGACGGGGAGGTCGTACTTGTCGATCATGTCGCGGGCGCGGGCGTGCGTTTGCAAGCCGAGGTTGAAGGACGTGCCCGGCAACAGCACCGGCACGACGCCGCTGTCGGCCAACTCCTGCAAGCCTTCATCGGTCGCCGCGAGCAGATGCTCCGCGGAGATCGCTCCCACTTCCCCCGCCAATTCCGCCCCGCCGAGCGGTTCGATCTCGTCGGCGTGGATTTTCGGGATCAGGCCGTGGCGCTTGCCTTCCTGCAGGACCCGGCGTGACTGTTCGACGGAAAAGACACCGTGTTCGCAAAAGACGTCGCAGAATTCGGCGAGGTCTTCCTCCGCCACGCGCGGCAGCATCTCGTAGACGACGAGGTCGACATATTCGTCGGTGCGGCCTTTGTACTCCGGCGGCACGGCGTGTGCGCCCATGAAGGTGGTGACGATGTCGAGCGGGTGGTTTTGGTGCAGTTGCTTCGCCACGCGCAGTTGTTTCAATTCGTCGTCCAAGGTCAGACCATAGCCGCTTTTCGCTTCGACGGTGGTGACGCCTTGGCGCATCATTTCGTTGAGCGAGCGTTGGGCTTTGGCGTAGAGGTCGGCTTCCGAGGCGGCACGGGTCGATTTTACGGTACTCAGGATGCCGCCGCCTTGGGCGAGGATCTCCAAGTACGGCACGCCGGAGCGTTTCAGCGCCAGTTCGTGTTCGCGAGAGCCGCCGTGGACGAGGTGCGTGTGCGGGTCGACGAGGCCGGGCGTGACGAGACGACCGCCCATGTCGAGGGTGTCGGCGATCTCGACACCCTCCAACTGTTCGCGTACGTCCGCTTCCTTCCCCCAGAGGGCGATGCGCCCTTCGTGGATGGCGATGGCGGCGTTCTCCATCTCGATGACGTCCTTCATATCTTCTCCGCAACGCGGGTGGTTGCCGGGCGGGGTGACCAGCCGGCCGATGTTGGTAAGCAAGGTATCGATTCGTTCCATGAGGTTCCTCCTTGGGCTGCTGATTGACTGATTTTAGGTACCGTCTACGCTTATTCCTGTTCGCGCATCGGGATGCGGATGCCGTGCTTCTCGGCGGTTTCGACCGCTTCGTCGTAGCCTGCGTCGACGTGACGGATGACGCCCATGCCGGGGTCGGAGGTCAAGACGCGCTCCAAGCGTGCCGCCGCTTCGTCGGTGCCGTCCGCGACGACGACCATGCCCGCATGCAGCGAGAAGCCCATGCCGACACCGCCGCCGTGGTGGAAGGAGACCCAAGACGCGCCGGAAGCCGTGTTGATCAAGGCGTTCAAGACCGCCCAGTCGCCTACTGCGTCGGAGCCGTCTTTCATCGCTTCCGTCTCGCGGTTCGGCGACGCGACGGAGCCGCAGTCGAGGTGATCGCGACCGATGACGATCGGGGCTTTCAGCTCGCCGTTTTTCACCATTTCGTTGAGGGCGAGACCGAACTTGGCACGGTCGCCGTAGCCCAGCCAGCAGATGCGGGACGGCAGCCCTTGGAAGGCGATTCTTTCCCCTGCCAACGTGATCCAGCGCTTGAGGTGCTCGTTTTCCGGGAACAGCTTGAGGATCAGTTCGTCCGTCTTCTTGATGTCTTCCGGATCGCCGGACAGCGCCGCCCAGCGGAACGGGCCTTTGCCTTCGCAGAACAGCGGTCGGATGTATGCCGGTACGAAGCCCGGGAAATTGAACGCGTCCTTCACGCCTTGATCGAAAGCGACTTGGCGGATGTTGTTGCCGTAGTCGAACGCGACGGAGCCCATCTTCTGCAGATCGAGCATCGCTTGGACGTGGGTCGCCATGCTTTGTTTCGCCAGTTCGATGTAACGCGCCGGGTCGTTGGTCCGCAGTTCAGCCGCTTGCTCCAGCGTGTAGCCGACCGGGATGTAGCCGTTGAGCGGGTCGTGTGCGGAGGTTTGATCGGTGACGAAGTCCGGCTTGATGCCGCGCTTGACGAATTCCGGGAAGATCTCCGCCGCGTTGCCGACGAGCCCGATGGAGAGGGCGCGACCTTCTTCCTTCGCCTTGTTCGCCAGCGCGATCGCTTCGTCGAAGTCCTCGACCATCACGTCGCAGTAACGAGTCTGGATGCGGCGTTCGATGCGGGTCTTGTCGATCTCGACGGCGATGACGACGCCTTCGTTCATCGTGACGGCCAGCGGTTGAGCGCCGCCCATGCCGCCAAGCCCGGCGGTCAGCGTGATCGTGCCTTTCAGCGTGCCGCCCGTCTTCTGGCGAGCCGCTTCGGCGAACGTTTCATAGGTGCCCTGAAGGATGCCTTGGGTGCCGATGTAGATCCAGGAACCGGCGGTCATCTGGCCGTACATCATCAGGCCCTTTTGATCGAGCTCGCGGAAATGTTCCCAGTTGGCCCAGTGCGGCACGAGCACGGAGTTGGACAGCAGAACGCGCGGTGCGTTTTCGTGGGTGCGGAAGACGCCGACCGGCTTGCCGGATTGAACCAGCAGGGTTTCGTCGCTTTTCAGACGCTTCAATTCGCGCACGATCGCATCAAACGCCGGCCAGTTGCGTGCCGCCTTGCCGATGCCGCCGTAGACGACGAGATCTTCCGGACGCTCGGCCACTTCGGGGTCGAGGTTGTTCATCAGCATGCGCAGGGCCGCTTCTTGCACCCAGCCTTGAGCGTTCAGTTCGGTGCCGCGCGGGGCGCGGATGACGCGTTTGTTGTCGGTGGTGGTCATGAGTAGTTCCTCCTTTTATAGAAGCAAAGATGTGATTTTTAGAAAAGGTTCCCTGTGACGGACTCCACAGCTTCGACCCACTCGCCTTCGAGGAGGGACAGCGCCACATTTTCAATATCCTCCGAGGTCGAGCGGTCTTCCAACACGGGCGGCACGAGAACGCGTACCTTGTCATAGAGCACGCGGGTGGCCGGTGCGAGTTGGTCGGGGTTGAGGAATTCGAGCGCTTCGGCGGCGCAGATCACTTCGATCGCCAGCACTTTCGCCACGTTCTGGATCACTTGCGACGCGTGGCGGGCGGCGGTGGTGCCCATCGAGACGTGGTCCTCTTGGTTCGCGGAGGACGGGATCGAGTCGACGGAGGCGGGATGGGCCAGGACTTTATTTTCCGACACCAAGGAAGCGGCGACGTACTGCGGGATCATCATGCCGGACGCAATGCCCGGTTGGTGGCTGAGGAAGCCGGGCAAGCCGCCGGACAGCGCCGGGTTGACGAGGCGCTCGGTGCGGCGTTCGGAGATGTTCGCCAGCTCGCTGAGCCCGATCTTCAGGAAGTCCATCGCGAACGCCATCGGCTGGCCGTGGAAGTTGCCGCCGGAGATCACCTTGCCCTCTTCCAAGAAGAGCAGCGGGTTGTCGGTCGCGGAGTTGATCTCGATGGCGACTTTATCCTGTACGTAGGCGAGCACTTGACGGCTCGCACCGTGAACCTGCGGCAGACAGCGCAAGGAGTACGCGTCTTGAACGCGGATGTCGCCTTGGCGGGTGGTCAGTTGGCTGCCTTCGAGGATCTTGCGCAGGTTGGCCGCCACGCCGATCTGCTCGGGATATGGGCGCACGCGGTGTACGCCTTCGTCGAACGCGTCGGGAATCCCGCGCAGGCACTCCAAGGTCATCGCGGCGATGATGTCGGCCGCTTTGGCGAGGTTCTGCGCGTGGACGAGGGCGAGCGTACCGATCGAGGTCATGATCTGGGTGCCGTTGATCAGGGCGAGCCCTTCCTTGGCTTGCAAGGTGATCGGTTGCAGGCCCGCTTTTTGCAACGCGACGCCGCCCGGCAGGCGTTCGCCTTGGTAGAACGCTTCCCCTTCCCCCATCAGGACGAGAGCGAGGTGAGACAGAGGCGCGAGGTCGCCGCTGGCTCCGAGCGAGCCTTGTTCCGGCACGACGGGATGTACGCCGTGGTTGAGGCAGTCGATCAGCAGTTGGAGCGTCTCGATGCGGATGCCGGAATAGCCTTTGGACAGGGCGTTGGCGCGCAGCATCATCAGGGCGCGGACGGTCGGTTCCGGCAGCGGGTTGCCGACGGCGCAGGCGTGCGAGCGGATCAGGTTGACTTGCAGTTGAGCCGCGTCGTCCGGTGAGATGTGGACGTCGCTGAACTTGCCGAAGCCGGTGGTGATGCCGTAGACGACTTGGTTGTCTTCGACGAGATCCTCGACCATCTTGCGGCAGTCGAGCACGCGCTGGCGGGCGGAGTCGTCGAGGACGACCCCTACCCCGTGGTAGGAGACGCGGGCCACGTCATGCGCCGTGATGCTGTTGCCGTCGAGGATGACGGTCGGCTGGGTGGCCGTGTGCGAGCTTTGTTGAGTCATGGGAATTGCTCCTTTCTTGCTTTAGCAAAAGAAAGGGACCGGGCGGAAGGTATCAGCTTCCACACGGTCCCTTTGTGAACAAGAGGGTTGTATGCGATTGGTATCTGGCGGGGTGTATCGTCCGCAGTTGATGCATCGCGACCACTCACTTCTGACTAGGATGGGGTATTACAGAATATTTGTAGCTTTACACCATTGTCACACGTTGAGCGGGGTGTGTCAAACGATTTTTGAAAAAGAAGCGATGGCCTAGAACCCGTAGATCGTCATCCCGCCATCCACGAACAGCGTCTGCCCGTTCACATACGCCCCGGCATCCGAAGTCAGAAACACCGCCGGCCCGACGAGATCAGGCAGCTCCCCTACCCGACCCATCGGGGTGCGGTCGAGGATGTCTTTCAGATAAGCGGGGTCGTTGAGCAACTTTTCCGTCAGCGGCGTGCGGAAGTACCACGGGCCGATGGCGTTGACGTTGATGTTGTGCTTGCCCCATTCGAGGGCGAGGACTTTGGTCATTTGGATCAGGCCCGCTTTGGTCACGGCGTAGACGACACCGGTGCGCAGGGCGGTGTGACCGCCGACGGAGGAGATGTTGAGGATCTTGCCGCCGCCGTTCTCCTTCATATGTGCGCCGACCGTTTGCGAGAGCAGGAAGGCGGACTTCAAGTTGGTTTGGATGATCGTCTCCCATTGCTCGTCGGTCACGTCCAGCGCAGGGGTGCGGATGTTCATGCCCGCGTTGTTGATCAGGATGTCGATGCGGCCCGCTTGCTCGATCGCCTGAGCGACCGTCGCTTCCACCTGTTCGCGATCGGTCACGTCGGTCGGGAACGGGTAGGCTTGGCGACCGAGGTCGCGGATGATCCCGGCGACTTCCTCCAGATCGGAAGCGGTGCGGGATACGAGAATTACGTCTGCGCCCGCTTCGGCGAGTCCGACGGCGAGGGCTCGTCCGATGCCGCGACCGGCTCCGGTGACGAGGGCGACTTTGTTGTCTAAGCGAAACGATGGCAGATACATGTGGCAGGTCTCCTTTTTCCGTTCCATTCGGTTTCTTCACTCTTCCATCTTACCCATAAAAAGAGGGATCGAGCAACAGATTCTGTCTGTGCATCGATCCCTTTTTGCGATCAGGTTGTGACCTTGTGCAAGGCAGCTTGCATCGCCTGTGCGAGTTGTGTGACGTGAGGCGGTTCGACCAGCGAGAAGTGATGGCCGGGAAGTTCAATCGCCTTCACCTGTCCGCTCGTGCTGGCCTCCCACTGCTCCGGCGCGACCAACGGCACGCCGTAGCGATCCTCCGTCTCCGTGACGTGGTAGAGATGGATGTCCGCTTGCACACCCCCCTCACAAGTGTAACGCGCTTGTGCCAATGCATGCGCGATCACGAGCTTGATGTCGCGCTTCAGCATATCGAGCGTCGCGTGCGGCGGCAGCACCTGATGCGTCTTCGCTTGTTGGAGCAGGTAGTCATACGCCTGGACCACGTCTGCTTTTGCCACCTGTTCCGACTCCGTAGGGAATTGTTGGGCGGCATAGGCTTGGAGACGCAAGCTCTCGTCCATCCAATCATACGCCGCCAGCGAATCGTCGCGCACGGTGTAGGCCGTGTCGATCAGGCCGAGGTATTCGACTTGCTCGCCCTCCAACTCCAACCGCTTCGCCGTCTCGTACGCGATCAAACCGCCCATCGACCAGCCGGCCAATCGATAGGGGCCGTGCGGCTGCCGTTGTCGGATCTCGTGCAGATAACGCTCCGCCATCGCGCCGATGTCGTCGAGCGGTTCCTCATCTGACGAGAACCCGACCGCTTGCAGGCCGTAGATCGGCACCTCTTCGCCCAGTGCGTGAGCCAAAGGAGCGTAGCACAGCACGCCGCCGCGATAGGGGTGGAAGAGGAACAAGGGTGCCTCCCCACGTCCCTCGACAGGCAATCGAATCGGCAAAAGGTTCGCTGTGACTTCCTCTTCCTCGCCGTTGCGAAGTTGCGCGCAGAGCTCGGCGACGGTCGGGGTCTGGAACAAGAGCGACAACGGCAGGGAGACGCCGAGCCGCCGCTTAGCTTCGGCGGTCAGACGCACCGCGCGGAACGATTCGCCGCCGAGCGCGAAGAAGTTGTCGAGCACGCCGATTGGACGCGTTTGCAGCACCTCTTCCCACAGACCGACCATCTCAAACTCGAAACGGTCGCGTGGTGCCACATAACCGCTGGCCTCCTGCCTTTCCCCGGACGGATCGGGGAGCGCGTTGCGGTCGATCTTGCCGCTATGGGTCGTCGGCAGGCGGTCGAGCACTTCCCAGAAGGCGGGCACCATGTAGTCGGGCAGTTCCGCTTGCAGGTAGCGACGCAGGTCGGTCGCTTGAAGCGGAGTCTGTTGCGTTTGCGCTTGTACGGGGGCGACATACGCAACCAAACGCAACGCCCCTTGCGAGTCGGGACGCGCCACCACGGCACTCTCTCGCACCTGCGGATGGCGATTCAGAACGCTTTCGATCTCGCCGAGTTCGATGCGGTGCCCCTTGATCTTCACTTGGTGGTCGATGCGTCCCAGGAACAGTAACGTCCCATCCGCCCGATAGCGCACGAGATCCCCCGTTTTATAGAGGCGATCTTCGCCATCCTTCACGAACGGATTCGGGATAAAGCGTGCTGCCGTCAAGTCCGGTCGGTTCAAATACCCCCGTGCCACACCGTCACCGCCGATGCAGAGCTCGCCCGGCACGCCGAGCGGAACCGGCTGCCCGTGACGATCCAACACGTACAGACGGGTGCCGGGGAGGGCCCGACCGATGGACACGGTCTGCACTTCATGATCTTCCTGCACCACTTCCTGCACCACTTCATGCGCCGTCGACCAGACGGCCGCTTCCGTCGGGCCGTACAGGTTGAACAATCTCGCGACCGGCAGCGTGCGATGCACAAGCGACAACAGCGCCGGTGTCAACGCTTCTCCCCCGAGGCAGAGGGTGTGTACCGACGACAGAGAATCTACGACCTCTTCCTTGCTCAAAAGCTGGTTCATCAAAGTCGGCGTACACACCAGTCGGGTGACGCGATGGCGTCTCGCTTGCGCAGCCAACGAGTAGGGAGACGCGCTCTCCCCTGCTTGCAAGACCTCTTCCCGTGCGAGCAGGACGAGCTTGATCCCTCGTGTCAGCGACCAGATCAACTCATGAACGGTGATGTCAAATCCGATGCTGGCGACGGCGAGCACCGCTTCTTGGGCGCTCACATCGAACAGTTGATTCAACCCGTTGAAGCAATGCATGGCATTGCGGTGCTCGATCAGCACCCCTTTGGGCTTGCCGGTGGAGCCGGAGGTGTAGATGGCATAGGCCAAGTTCGACTCCGTGCTGTTGCTTGCAGGGGCTAAGGTGCTCTTCGCATCGAGGATGGCCAAAGTCTCTTCGCTGTCCAAGCACACCGCCTGCCAGATCCCGGACGGCAAACGATCACGCAAAGAGGTATGCGTCAGGATGACGGGAGCCTGCGTGTCCTCCAAGATAAACGAAAGTCGTTCCTGCGGGTAGGAAGCGTCCAGCGGCAGATAGGCACCGCCTGCTTTCAAGACGGCGAGCAGTCCGACGATCATGTCCGTCGAACGTTCCAGATACAAGCCGACAAAGCGGTCCGCTCCCACGCCGAGTTCTTGCAGGACATGAGCCAGTTGATTGGCTCGTTCGTCTAGCTGGCGATAGGTCAGGACATCGTCTTCATAGACGACAGCGACCTCATCAGGCGTAAGAGCGGCTTGCAAAGAGATCAGGTCGTCGATACGTTTCGCAGCATTGGTTGCATTGGTTGCATTCGCAGCATCGTTATCAGCATCGGAAACGGGAGTAGCCACTCCACTCATCGCCCCATGCTCCGCTTCCCCACTCCGGTTCCACTCCTGCAACAACATCTTTTCCTCCGCTTGCGACAACATCCGCAACTCCGACACTTTGCGTCCCGGATCAGCCACAATCGCTTCCAGCAGGTTCACAAAATGCCCCATCATCCTCGCCATCGTCTCGCCGTCAAATAAATCGGTGTTGTACTCCACACCCCCATGCAACCCATCCTCCTGCTGCACGAAGTACAGGATCAAGTCAAACTTCGCCGTCTTGGTGACAAAATCAACCCCTTCGATCTCGACGCCCGGCAGCCGCAACTGCTGCTCCCCCGTGTTTTGCAAAATAAACATCACGCGAAACAACGGCGATTGCGAGATGTCGCGATCCGGTTGCAGTTCCTCCACCAATTTTTCAAACGGAACATCCTGATAGGCATACGCATCCAACGCCACTTGGCGCACGTTCTCCACCAGTTCGGCAAACGTCGGGTCACCGCTTAGATCGGTTCGCATCGCCAACGTGTTGACGAAGAAGCCGATCAACTCCTCCAGCTTCGGATGGCGGCGGTTAGCGATCGGGGTGCCGACGATGATGTCCTCCTGCCCCGTGTACCGATGGAGCAGGCTTTTGAACGCCGCCAGCAGGGTCATGAACAGCGTCGCCCCCTGTTTTTGGCCTACGTGAGTCAGTCGCTCCATGATCTCTTGCGATAGAGAAACTTGTTGCACCGTGCCGTTGAACGTCTGTTGCGGCGGGCGCGGGCGGGCGGTGGGCAGTTCCAACACAGGGAGCGGGCCGGCCAATTGCCGCTTCCAGTAGGCGATCTGTTCGGCCAGCACGTCCCCTTGCAACCAGTCCCGTTGCCAGAGGGTATAGTCGGCGTACTGAATC
>DASTWJ010000098.1:0-18800 GCA_035776695.1 Bacilli bacterium | reverse complement strand
CGTATGTCGTGCCAAGCAGGGCGAACAGGGCTTCATTTTCCGCGATGGACATCACTTGCCCTTCGCACAGCGCCCACCCTTGTGGGGCGAAGTTGCCTGCAAAAATGCGGATCTCACCCAGATAAGATTCACTCATCAGTTGTCACCTCGTTGAGATATTATCGGAAGGCTTGGCATGACCGGAGGTCATGAGCCATTCCATGCTGTCATACAATTCATCGCCGCCTGCGGAGCGAAAACCGAGGCGTTGATACAAGCGTCGTGCGGGATTGGCCTGCAAGACGCTCAAGCGCAGCGGGAGACCAGAGGCGGCCGCCTTGTCTTGCAGGGCTCGGATCAATCGGGTCCCGATTCCTTGGTTGCGGTAGGCGGGCAGCAAGGAGAGGTCAACCAGTGTCAGCACTTCATCTGTGCGATGCACAATGATTCTACCTGTGCGAACATTTTGAAAAATGATAAGGCGATGATCGGCACCGGGATACTGAACGGAATAGGATTGCTGTTGCGCCTGCGCTTGCATCGTCAGAAACTGGTGTTGCATGGCTTCATCCCATCCCCAAGCTTGCAGTTCGTCCAGCCGCGTGCTGGCGTACACGTCGAACAAGAAGGACTGGTCTTCCGGACGGATCGGCATTGTGTGCAGTGACATGGTCCCCTCCTCGACGGTTCGACTCCAGTAGCCGACCTAGTTTTGGTAGTCCGGTTTAATTCTACCACACCACCTATTTTCAAATAAACCTAAATCTGGGGCGGGAGCGATATTTTCGAATTTAAACAGTCGTTTCCGTTCACCTTCTCCCTCATATGATTTATAATTAAAGTGGGTCTATTCTCAAAATGGTTTTTGAGAGGGGGAAATGGGGGAGACCATGAGTAGTCATCGGTATTTATATCGGTTCCGAAAAGTCCTAAGTGTGGTTATCATCTTTCTTTTGGTGCTCGCGTCTTTCGGCGTCGGCATCCCTCCGCAAAAGGCGCAAGCGGCCGGAGAGTGGACGCTGAGCAATGCGGGGACTGCAACGTTGTACAGTGTGGGTTACGGAAATGGCAAATGGATCGCCATCAGCACGGGTTCCGGCATCTACAAGTCTACAGACGATGGAATCAGTTGGAATCCGCAGACGGTGGGCGGTACCTTAAATCGGGTTTCGTACACGGGGAGCCAATGGGTAATATCCGGCATGAACGGTGCGATCTATACGTCACCGAATGGTGATAGTTGGACGCCGCGTACGTCCGGTGCGTCTGAAGGGCTGTACGGCACGGCGACCGACGGGAGCACGCTGGTAACAGTCGGGGATTACGGGCGAGTCGTTTATTCGACCGACGACGGTAATTCCTGGACGCCAACGACTGCCGGAGGGGTCAGGCTTTTATCGGTTGCCTACGGTGGAGGCCGCTTCGTTGCCGTCGGCAATACGGGTACGATCTACTACTCGGATTCGGGTATGTCATGGAGCCCGGCTACATCGGGTGTAAGCGTACAGTTGACCGGCGTGACGTATACGAATGGATACTACGTCGCGGTTGGTGCTAGCGGGACGATTTTGGTCTCGGCAGACGGTATCAGCTGGATGAACCGCGGCCCGCAGGGCGGCGGTACCACTTTGTATGGTGTGACAGCCAGCCCCAGCCAAGTCGTGGCCGTAGGGGCAGGTGGAACCATCATTTCCTCGAATGATGAGCCGGGCACGTGGACCTCGTGGACGACGGAGAGCTCGTCGACCACTCTTGTTTTTACCTCCATAGGATATGGTGGCGGGGCGTTTGTCGGTGTCGGTCAATCGGGGATGACCGATTCGAAGTCGTTGAACCACAACGCCGACTTGAGCGGCTTGACATTGATCGGAACCACGCTCAACGAGTCATTTAACAGCACAACTTTCAGTTATACGGCCGATGCTGCCGCAACCACCGACACGGTGACGGTCACGCCGACACTGGCGGACCCGCTGGCTCAGGTGAGCGCGGTGACGGTGGGCGGTACGCCGATCGCCGAGACCACGGGCTACCAAGTGCCGTTACAAGACGGTTCTAACGTGATTAAAGTGGTGGTCACGGCGGAGGACGGCATCACGCAGCAGACCTACACGGTCACGGTGACTCGCATTTCGTATTCGAGCAACGCCAACCTCAGCAACTTGGTGTTGAGCGGGGTCGCGCTAAACCCGTCGTTTACGAGCGGGAATCCCACGTATACCGCAAGCGTGGACAGCACGGTACGGACGGTCGAGGTGATCCCGACGGTTGAAGACAGCAACTCGACTTTTACCGTGTCGGCTAACGGGACGCCGGTTGCCGATGTTTCCGGGTATCTGGTTGATTTGGCTGCCGGAGTTACTTCGATTGCCGTCAAGGTGACGGCGCAGGATGGCGTAACACATCAAACCTATACGGTGACGGTGTCGCGAACTGCGTCGACCAACGCGTTGTTGAGCAACTTGGTGTTGGGCGGGGTAAGCCTCGACAGCTCCTTCACCAGCGCGGATTTTGATTATGCGGCATCTGTCGGCAACGCGATGACTTCGGTCGAGGTGACGCCGACAGTGGCAGACAGCCGTGCGACGGTGGCCGTTGCGGTCGGCGGTACGCCTGTCACGGACGCTTCGGGCTACCAAGTGCCCTTGAGGGTGGGCGACAACGCGATCACGGTCGTTGTCACCGCAGAGGACGGCTCTACGCAGGAGACGTACACGGTGACGGTGACGCGAGCGGCGTCGACCAATGCGCTGCTGACCGACTTGGGCTTGAGCGGTGCGACGTTGAACGAGACGTTCGCCAGCGGAGCTTTTAACTATACCTCCGATGTGGAGAAGAACGTCACTTCGGTTGACTTGACGCCGATGCTGGCCGACAGCACGGCAGCGATTACGTCGGTCACCGTCAACGATTCGCCGGTCACCTACTCGTCCGGCTATCATTTGCCGTTGGCGATCGGTGACAATGTGATTCAGGTCTTGGTCACCGCACAAGACGGGACGACGAAGCAAACCTACACCCTCACCGTCACGCGGATGAATTCACATGACGCGACGCTGAGCGACTTGGTCTTGAATGGCGTCACGTTGAATGAGACGTTCAACTCAGGTACGTATGTCTACACGGCCGATGTGCCGAACGGTCAGGATGCGACCGATGTCACGGTCACGCTGAATGACAGCACGGCGATGGTGTCGTCGATGACGGTCGATAACGTGGATACGACGTATGCGTCTGCTACTCCTGTGCCCTTGCATGTCGGGGACAACGTGATCAAGTTCGTGATCACGGCGGAAGACGGCACCACACAGGAGACGTACACGGTGACGGTGACGAGAGCACCGTCGACCAACGCTTACCTGAGCGACTTGCAGTTGGGCGGAGGAGCCGTACTGAACGAGACATTTGCCAGCGGGACTTATATCTACACGGCGAATGTCACGAACGACATGAGCACAGTCGATGTTCTTCCGACCTTGGCCGACAACACGGCGACGATCACCTCGGTGACCGTCGAGGGGACGAATGTCCCGGATGCAAGCGGGTACCAGGTACCGCTGAACGTTGGGAACAACGTGATCAAAGTGCTGGTCACGGCAGAAGATGGCACGACGCAACACACGTATCAAGTGACGGTGACCCGTGATCCGTCCAGCAACGCGAGCCTGAATGACTTGCAGTTGAGTGGAGGAGCGTTGTTGCATGAGACGTTCGCCAGCGATACGCACACGTATACGGCGGATGTCGCAAATGACATGACCTCGGTCGATGTCACTCCCGTGTTGGCGGACAACACGGCGACGATCACGTCGGTAACCGTCGAAGGAACGAATGTCCCTGATGCTAGCGGGTATCATGTACCGCTACAGGTTGGGGAAAACCTGATCGAAGTGCTGGTAACGGCACAAGACGGGTCTACGCAACTGACCTACACGGTGACGGTTACCCGTGCGCAGTCCGGCAATGCGCTCTTGAGCGACTTGCAGTTGGCGGGTGCGACGTTGAACGAGACGTTTGCCAGCGGGACTTTTGCCTACACGTCCGCTGTCGAGAAGCCGGTGGATACGGTGGAAGTGATTCCGACGCTCGACGACAGCACGGCGACGGTGACGTCGATCACGGTGAATGGCGCACCGGTTCTGAATGAATTCGGCTACCATGTGCCGTTGGCGTTTGGCGACAATGTGATCGACATCCTGATCACGGCGGAAAACGGAAACGTCAAAACCTACACGGTTACCATCACGCGAATGAAGTCGCATGAGGCTTCTCTGAGCGGCTTGTCCTTGAATGGCGTGACGCTTGACCAGACCTTCGCCTCGGGCACGTACGACTACACGGCCGATGTGCCGAACAGTCAGGATGCAACCGATGTGACGGTCACCTTGACCGACCGCACGGCGACGGTATCGTCGATGACGGTCGATAGCGGGGACACGAAGTACACGGATGCAACCCCGGTTTCCCTGCACGTCGGGGACAACGTGATCAAGTTCGTGATCACGGCGGAAGATGGTACGACGCAATTGACGTACACGGTAACGGTGACAAGAGCAGCGTCGACCAACGCCTACCTGAGCGATTTGCAACTGAGTGGCGGGGCGGTGCTGAACAAGACGTTCGCCAGCGGGACTTTTGTCTATACGGCGGATGTTCCGAACGACATGAGCACGGTCGATGTTCTCCCGACATTGGCCGACAACACGGCGACGATCACCTCGGTGACCGTCGAGGGAACGAATGTCCCGGATGCAAGCGGGTACCATGTACCGCTGAGCGTCGGGAACAACGTGCTCGAAGTGCTGGTCACGGCGGAAGATGGTGCCACGCAACAGACCTACACGGTCACGGTGACACGAGCAAAGTCCAGCAACGCCGACCTGAGCAACTTGGCATTGAGTGGCGGAGCGGTGTTGCATGAGACCTTCTCCAACTCCACTTACGCGTATACGTCTGACGTTGCGAACGATGTAACGTCGCTCGACGTGATCCCGACGCTGGCGGACACCAACGCGACGATCACTTCCGTGAAAGTAGGCGGCGTGAACATTGCCTACGCGGGCGGCTACACGCTGGCTCTGCAAGTGGGCGACAACGTAGTGGAAGTCTTGGTCACCGCGCAGGACGGTTCCACGCAACAGACCTACACGCTGACGATCACCCGCGCCAAATCGAGCAACGCTTTCCTGAGCGACTTGCAATTGAATGGCGCTGACCTGAACGAAGTCTTCGCCAGCGGAACTTTTGCCTACACCTCCAACGTCGAGAAAATCGTCGACACGATCGACGTGATTCCGACGGTGGCTGACAACACGGCGAGCTATACCGTTTCGGTGGACGGCACGCCGGTGTCCGATGCGGGCGGCTATCATGTGCCGCTGCAGATCGGCGCGAACGTGATCACGGTCGTGGTCACGGCCCAAGACGGCACGACGCAACAGACGTACACGATCACCGTGACCCGCGCGAAGTCGCACAACGCGCTGTTGAGCGACATGGTGTTGAATGGCGTGACGTTGGATCAGGCGTTTGCTTCCGGCACGTTCGCTTACACGGCGGATGTGGCGAATGCAACGCAAGAAACCGACGTAACGGCTACCCTCGACGATAACACCGCGACGGTGTCCTCGATGAAGGTGGACGGCACGGATGTCAGCTACACATCCGGTGTGACGGTACCGTTGCACGTCGGAGCCAACGTAATCGAACTCGTGGTCACGGCGGAAGACGGCACGACGCAACAGACCTACACCGTGACGGTGAACCGCGCATCGTCCTCCGACGCGAACCTGGGCGATCTGACGCTGAGCGACGTGACGCTGAACGAGGCGTTCTCCGGCGGAACTTTTGCTTACACGTCTGACGTGGCGAACGCGGTGAGCAGCACGGACGTCACTCCGACTGTGGCAGACAGCACGGCAACGGTAGCTGTCTCGATCAACGACACGCCGGTGACGTTTGCGTCCGGCTACCACGTCCCGCTGCAAGTAGGCGCGAACGTGATCAAAGTCGTGGTCACCGCCCAAGATGGCACCACGCAGCAAACCTACACGGTGACAGTCACCCGTGCGATGTCGAGCAACGCCGACCTGAGCGACTTGACGCTGAGCATGGGCATCCTCAAGCCTGTATTTGACGCAGGCACGACAGACTACACCGCAGCGGTCAGCTACGCGGTCAACGACCTGGACGTGACGGCTGTCGTCGCCGAAAGCAACGCGACGCTCACCGTCAACGGAACGCTGACGGACAGCAACACCGCTGTCAACGTTCCGCTACAAGTCGGTTCCAACACGATCACCCTCGTGGTGACGGCCCAAGACGGCACGACGAAGACGTACACCGTCAACGTCTCGCGCAACTACCCGCCGCCGGCACCGCCGACCGGGGATGGAACCGGCCATGGAAATGACAACGGAAACGGTCATAATCGCAACCACCGCGTCCATGTCACCGACCACTCCAACGAGAGCAAGGTGACCGACGCGATCGGTTCGAACCTGCACATGACCGCCGTCGTCTACGGCGCGGACGGCAAGAAACTCGACCTCCCGCCGATCGAAATCGACGAGACGGGTGCCTACACGATCGAAGGCGACATCGACCCCGGCACGTACAACCTCGTGCTGTACGTCCTCGCCCCCAACGGGAACAAACTGGCGGGCACGATGGCGACCCTGAACGTGAACGACGACGGTTCGACGACCGTCGAAACCGAACTGATCGACCCGTTCGGCGTGGCGCGCGACGCGGTCACCCACCAAGTGATCGCAGGCGTCGACATGCACCTGTACTGGGCCGACACCGAACTCAACCGCCAGCAAGGCCGCACGCCCGACACCGATGTCGAGCTGCCCGAGCTGCCGGACATGAGCCCGAACCAAAACCACAACCCGCAGTCGACCAACGGCGACGGGGAATACGGCTGGATGGTCTTCCCGGACGGCGACTACTACTTCACCGCCGAGAAAGACGGCTACGAAACGTTCGACAGCCGCCAAGACATGCGCGACGAACAGCAGGGTGACACCAGTTACATCCGCGACGGTCTGATCCACGTCGGTGACACGATCGTCCAGATGAACTACACCATGCAAGCGAAAGCGACCGGCGAAGGTACGCACGGGTCGTACATCAACGGCTACCCGAACAACACCTTCCAGCCGAACAAGAGCATCACCCGCGCCGAACTGGCGGCGATCCTCGATCGCCTGTACCCAGCGGCTCAAGGCAGCAAGCCGCCGTTCCACGATCTGGCCCAATCGCATTGGGCGTATGACGCGATTGCCAACGTCTACGCACAAGGCATCATGATCGGCGACCCGAACGGCAACTTCCGCCCAGAAGCGGTGGTCACTCGTGCTGAAATGGCACAGGTCATCGCCAACCTGAAACAATTGCCGGCAGTCGAAGGCACCAGCGCCTTCACCGACATCGCCGATCACTGGGCGGAACCAGTGATCACCCAAGCGGAACAAAGCGGTCTGCTCAACGGCTACCCGGACGGCACCTACCGCCCGAACCGTGCGATCACCCGCACCGAAACGGTCGTGATCCTGAACAAACTGCTGGATCGCAACCCGCAGCCTTCCGTGCAAGCGCCGCTGAATTGGACCGACGTATCCCCGACCTTCTGGGGCTACCAAGCCATTCTCGAAGCGTCCGTCTCCCACGCGTACATCGAGTACGCCAACGGGACGGAAACATGGAAACCCTAACGCTGTAAATGAAAACCTGGCAAAGGCAAGCCCCCATTTTCCGAAATGGGGGCTTTTGCTTTTGGCAATACTAGCAAGGGATACCAACACCAAAACACTGCGAGGTGAAGGGACGACGATGGTAGACCGCTCTTTTTCCATTCGCATCAACGATCGGGACTACGCCTGCCAACCCGGCCAGACGATCTTGCGAGTGGCCGAGGATCACGATACGTACATCCCGCATATCTGCTACCACTCGAATTTAGGAGCGATCCAATCCTGTGACACCTGCTTCGTCGAAGTGGACGGCGAACTCAAACGCGCCTGCTCGACCGAAGTGCAACCCGGCATGACGGTGAACAGCGTGTCGCCCGTCGCCAAGGAAGCGCAACTGGAAGCGATGCAGCGCATCCTGCAAAACCACGAGCTCTACTGCACCGTCTGTGACAACAACAACGGCAACTGCACGGTCCACAACACCGCCGAATACTTGCAAGTCGAGCACCAGAAATACGAGTTCCAACCGAAGCCCTACCCGCCTGACAACACGCACCCTTTTTACCGCTACGAGCCCGACCAGTGCATCCTCTGCGGCCGTTGCGTGGAAGCGTGCCAAGACCTGCAAGTCAACGAGACGCTGACCATCGACTGGAGCCTCGACCGTCCTCGCGTGCTCTGGGACGGCGGTCGCCCGATCGACGAGTCCTCCTGCGTCTCCTGCGGGCACTGCGTCACCGTCTGTCCCTGCAACGCCCTGATGGAAAAATCGATGCTCGGCGAGGCCGGGTACCTGACCGGCATCCCCAACGACCTGCTGCTGCCGATGATCGACCTGACGAAAGCGGTCGAGCCGGGCTACCAAGAGATCTTCGCGATCTCCGAGGTCGAGTCGGCGATGCGCAAGTCTCGGATCGAGCGCACGAAGACGGTCTGCACCTACTGCGGCGTCGGCTGCTCCTTCGAAGTCTGGACGAAAGGGCGCAAGATCCTCAAGATCGAGCCGCAAGAGCACGCCCCCGTCAACGGCATCTCCACCTGCATCAAAGGCAAATTCGGCTGGGACTTCATCAACAGCGAAGATCGCCTGACCAAGCCTTTGATCCGCCGCGGGGACAAGTTCGTCGAAAGCACGTGGGACGAAGCGCTCACCCTGATCGCCGAGAAGCTGTCTACGATCAAGAACGAGCACGGCCCCGACGCCATCGGCTACATCGCGTCCTCCAAATGCAGCAACGAGGAAAACTACCTGTTCCAGAAATTAGCCCGTGCCATCATGGGCACCAACAACGTCGACAACTGCTCCCGCTACTGCCAATCTCCCGCCACCGCCGGCCTGATGCGCACCGTCGGCATCGGGGGCGACGCGGGCACGATCGAGGACATCTCGACATCCGACCTGATCCTCGTCATCGGCGCGAACCCTGCCGAGTCACACCCCGTGCTGGCGACTCGCATCAAGCGGGCGCACAAGCTCCACGGGCAGAAGCTGATCGTGATGGACATCCGCAAACACGAACTGGCCGAACGCGCCGATCTCTTCCTGCGCCCGAAGTCGAGCTCCGACCTGATCTGGTTGTCCGCCGTGACCAAATACATCATCGACCAAGGCTGGCACGACGAATCGTTTCTCAAGGAGCGGGTCAACGGCTTCGAAGACTACGTCGCCTCACTTGAACCTTACACCCTCGACTACGCTTCGGAAAAAACAGGCCTGTCGAGAGCACACCTGATCCAAATCGCCACCATGATCCACGAAGCGAAGTCGGTCTGCGCCCTCTGGGCGATGGGCGTCACCCAGCACCGCGGCGCGACCGACACGAGCACGGCGATTGCCAACCTGCTGCTGGTCACGGGCAATTTCGGCCGACCCGGCACGGGAGCCTATCCGCTACGAGGGCACAACAACGTCCAAGGCGCCTGCGACTTCGGCACGATGCCTGCATGGATGCCGGGGTATGAGCCGGTACAAGACGAAGGCGTCCGCGCCAAGTACGAACGCGTATGGGGCGTGAAACTGCCGGAGCCCCCCGGCCTCGACAACCACCAGATGATCGAAGGCGTGGACAAAGGCGAAATCCGCGCGCTCTATCTGTTCGGCGAGGACATGGCGCTCGTCGACTCCAACTCGAATCATGTGGAAGCGGCGTTTGAGAAGCTGGACTTCTTCGTGGTGCAGGACATCTTCTTCTCGCGCACGGCTCGCTATGCCGATGTGGTCCTGCCCGCCGCGCCTAGCTTGGAGAAGGAGGGCACGTTCACCAACACGGAGCGGCGCATCCAGCGTTTCTACAAAGCATTGGAGCCACTCGGCGACGCGAAGCCCGACTGGGAGATCATCCAAGAGGTGGCGAACCGGCTGGGTGCGGGGTGGAACTACAGCCACCCGAGCGAGATCATGCAGGAAGCGGCCAGTCTCGCTACCATGTTTGCGGGCGTGTCGTACGAGCGGTTGGAGAACTGGAACAGCCTCGTCTGGCCGGTGGCGCAGGACGGGACGGATACGCCGTTGTTGTACACGGACAAGTTTGCATTTCCAGATGGCAAAGCGCGTCTGTTTCCGGTGGATTGGACGCCGCCGTTCGAAGCGGGGGAGGAGTACGACCTGCTCTTGAACAACGGTCGCCTGCTGGAGCATTTCCACGAAGGCAACATGACCTACCGCTCGGCCGGCATCTCGCACAAAGTGCCCTCCGAGTGGCTGGAAGTCTCGCCCGAACTGGCACAGGAGCGCGGCGTGGAAAGCGGAGCGCTCGTCCGGCTGACTTCTCCCTACGGTTCGGTAAAAGTCAGGGTGGAAGTGACCGACCGCGTGCGGGGCAAGGAGCTGTACCTGACGATGAACACGCGGGACGAAGGCGCGGCGATCAACCGCCTGACGAGCAGCTACCACGACACGGTGACGCATACCCCGAACTACAAGGAACTCGACGTGCGGATGGAGGTTTTGGAGCCGAAGGGGGAGCCGCCTTTGCCGCGAGTCAACCACCGCTTCGGCGACCGCACGCCGCAACTAGGCGTCAAAGTCGAGGACAAATGGCGGCGGAGCGACTACCTGCCGATCCCCGAAGCGATCGAGGGAGGTGTGAGCGATGGCCAAAGCGACCACGCACATTGAGAAAAGCGTGCCCAACGCCGCAGAAGAGCAGGCGCAAGGCTTGGGGCAACTGCTTCAAGCGCTCGCCGAGAACCGCGAGGCGATCCTGTTGGCGATGGACGTGCTGGGCGAACTGCACAAAGCGGGGCTCTTGGAGATGCTCCAAGCCCTGCTGAAAAACCGCCACGAGATCGGCGTGATCGGCATCGAACAACTGAACAAGCCCGGAGCACATCGGATTTTAAAAAATGGGATGAATCTCGTCCAGTTTCTCAGCGCGGTGGAACCTGCCAGCCTGCAAACGCTGCTCAACGGCGTGGCGGGCGGCGTGAAGAAAGTCGGGGAAGCGGACGGCGGCACAGGAACCGGCAAAGCACAGCCGCAACCGGGCATGTGGGGGATGGTCAAACTCCTGCGCGACCCCGAAGTCAGCGCCTCCGTGAACGTGTTGGTGAATTTCCTGCGCGGCATGGGACATGAGGTACGCAACACGACGACCCATTGAGGATGAGGAGGGAAAAGGGACGATGGAACACAAGACGTTTCACGTAGCCGGTCTGAAGGACGAAGCAACCGCCGAGCATCTTACACAAGCCCTGCAAGAAGTCTGGGGCATTCGCCGCGTCGACGAGGTCAGTCTGGCACGAGGAGAAGTGACCTTCTCCTACGACGAACGAGCCGCCTCCCTAGGCGACTTCGAACAAGCCCTGCACGTCAGCGGCTTCGACGTGACGGGAGGTGATACACATGGCGATCACCTGTGAAGTCTGCGGCGCGAAGCATAGCGAGGAAGGGGATGCACAACCGTTCGAAGTGTTCATGGGCGGGCTGCACATCTGCGAGAATTGCAGGAAGGATCGGATTATCGTAGACCCTTTCAATGTACTGGAGGATCGAAGAGGGGAGTAAGCAAGCGGATATCCACTTCTTCAATAAATCTAATAGGGAAAAGGGATGGTTCCGAACACGTCTTCAAGTGAAGACGTGTTTTATTTTAGGGAACCAATAATATAGAATGTGAAACAATAAGATATAGAGTGTTGATTTATATAATGTGGTATGGTATGATTTGGATCTACTAAACAAAGAAAGGGTTTTAGTATTGAAAAAATTGATTTTCATGCTAATGGCTGTTCTGGCATTTTCTTTTGCTTCGAACAACCTGACGTATGCATCGGATTCAAAGGGAAAGTTAACCAAGGCTGATGAGCAGTCCATTTCTGAGGGACTCGCGGGTCTCGGGGTCGATGAGAAAACACAACACAAGTTGATCAAAAAACTTGAGAGGGGCGAACTGTGGGATTCAATGAATCCTGAGAAAATAGAGGCGGTAAAGGATCAGTTGGTTGTGTCAGAAGAAAAGCCAGTTGCGAAGTATGTATTCGGGGATGGTTCTGTCCTGGTAAACAAGTTGGAATTGCCATCTACATCTCCTTACCCGACTTTGGAAGGTGGCACTCAAAGCTGTGGTAGTGGATACTGCACTTTTCAAAATGTGAAAGTGTTCCGAGATGACGGGTTGATAAAATGCTATTACTACGCCAATTACACTGTTTTAAATGGTGCTCCTGATTACATTTCGAATGTATTCAGCTACAACATTACGGTGCGTGGTGGTAGTTATAGTAACCCTTCCCTGAAAATCTTGATCCCTGAGGAGGTTGAAGGAGGGTATCCGGCTCAAGCGGAACTCTTCTACAATTGGCAAGTTACAGGAGGCCTGGCAAATGGATTGAATAGACTGGATCTCTATGTAGGTCACGATGATTATTGGCAGGCGGCGAGTTACTAATTTAAATGTGAAGACATCCGTATGATACGGATGTCTTTTGTTTCGAGTTTTCTGATAGAAACAGGTATAATTACAAACTAGTATAGGAGGCTACAGGATGCTTAGTAATCTAGGAATCGTAGGGATTTTGCCGCTGATCCTCATATTGGTTCTGATAGGTTTTTTCTTAAGAGCCATCGTTCAAGTTAGAAAAAACACAAGGGAAACATCGAGGAAGTTAGATCAGATTCTCATGTTGCTCTCAAAACAACAGGAAGATTGAAAAGAAAACTAAATGGATCGAGGTACAAAAATGCCAGTGCCTTCTTTTGGAAGCACTGGCATTTTTGATTAAGGTTGGTAGATTACCAAGCCGCAACCTGCCCATCCGTGCGCGACTCCGTACCGCCGCAGAGCACGCCGTGCTCGTTGCGCCAGATGATCTGCCCGCGACCGAAGCCGCCCGACCCGAGTGCCCAGCGCACGTCATGACCGCGTTCTTGCAGTTGCAAGGCGATATGCTCCGGCACAGTCGTCTCCAACTCGACCGTCTTATCCTTCATCCACTGCCAGCGCGGAGCATCGAGCGACGCTTGCGGATTCATCAGGAAGTCCACGGTGTTCATCACCACCTGCACATGCCCTTGCGGTTGCATGAAGCCGCCCATCACGCCGAACGGGCCGACGGCCTCGCCATCGCGAGTCAGGAAGCCGGGGATGATCGTGTGGTACGACTTCTTACCCGGTTCCAAGCGGTTGTCATGCTCGGGATCGAGCGAGAAGTTGTGCCCGCGGTTTTGCAACCCGATCCCCGTGCCCGGCACGACCAGACCGGAACCGAAGCCCATATAGTTCGACTGGATAAAGGAAACCATGTTCCCTTCACCATCCGCCGCAGCCAGATAGACCGTACCACCCTTCGGCGGTTCACCCGCCACCGGCTGCAACGCCCGCTCGCCGATCAACGAACGACGCTCCTGTGCATACTCCTCCGACAGCAAAGCCTCCACGGACACCGACATTTTGGCCGGATCGGTGATGTACTTCTGCCCATCGGCAAATGCGAGCTTGATCGCTTCGATCTGCTTGTGGTACGTCTCGACCGATTCCTTGTCGCCAAACTCAAAGCCCTTCAACAAGTTCAACGCCTGCAACGCCACCAACCCGTGCCCGTTCGGCGGGATCTCCCACACGTCGTAGCCGCGGTAGTTGACTTTGATCGGCTCCACCCACTGCGGCTGATACGAAGCCAAGTCCTCTTTTCTCAAAAAGCCGCCATACTGTCGCGAGTACGCATCGATCTTCTCCGCCAACTCCCCGCGATAGAACGACTCCGCTTTCGTCTCCGCAATCGAGCGCAACGTCACCGCATGACCCGGCGAACGCCACACCTCGCCGATCTCCGGCGCCCGTCCGTCCGGCGCGAACGTCTCAAACCAATGCTTGAACTCATCGCCCGTCAGGTTCTGCTTGAAAATCTCATACGCCCGCTTCCAATACTTGCCCAAGATCGGCGTCAAAGGAAACCCTTGCTCGGCATACTCGATCGCCGGACGCAACACGTCCGTCAGCGGCAGACGCCCGAATTTCTCCGACAACGCCGCCCATGCGGAGGGAGCGCCCGGCACAGTGACAGGCACAAAGCCCCATTTCGGAATCTCCTCATGCCCCAGCGCCTTCACCGCGTCGATGGAAATGCTCTGCGGCGACGGCCCGCTGGCGTTCAGGCCGTGCAGCTTGCCCTTGGTCCAAACCAAGGCAAACGCGTCCCCGCCGATGCCGTTCGACGTCGGCTCCACGACGGTCAGGCAAGCGGCCGTCGCAATCGCGGCGTCAATCGCATTGCCGCCCTTCTTCAAAATATCCAGCCCCGCCTGCGCCGCCAGCGGCTGCGAGGTCGCCACCATGCCGTTTTTGGCAAAAACGGTCATGCGCTGTGAGGTATACGGGTGATGCAACGGATCGTATTTCATCGAATGAATCCCTCCGGTCTCCAAAGTGATACGTGCGTGTTCGTATTCGTCTTAGTACAAATGACAAGCCACAAAATGCCCGTCTCCCGTGTCCATCAACTCCGGTCGTGCCGTCTTGCAGATGTCCATGCAGGCATGGCAACGCGTATGAAACGCACACCCCGACGGCGGGTTCGACGGGCTGGGCACGTCGCCCGACAGGATGATCCGCTCCCGCTTCTCAAACGGGTTCGGATGCGGCACCGCCGACAGCAACGCTTGCGTGTACGGGTGCTTCGGTTCCGCATACAGCCCCGCTTTCGGAGCCAACTCGACCATCCGCCCGAGGTACATCACGCCGACGCGGTCGGAGATATGCCGCACGACGGAAAGGTCATGCGAGATAAACATATAGGTCAACTTGAACTGTTCCTGCAAGTCTTTGAGCAGGTTGAGAATCTGCGACTGAATCGACACGTCGAGCGCGGAGACCGGCTCGTCGGCGATGATGAACTTCGGGTTGGTGATCAACGCCCGCGCGATGCCGATCCGTTGACGCTGCCCGCCGGAGAACTCGTGCGGGTAGCGGTTGTAATGGTACTCGGTCAGCCCGACGATCTCCAGCATTTCCAAGACTTTCGCTCGACGTTCAGCCGCGTTGCCGAGCTTGTGGACTTTCAACGGCTCCTCCAAGATCGCCCCGACCGTCATCCGCGGGTTCAACGACGCGAACGGGTCCTGAAACACGATCTGCATGTCGCGGCGGATGCGGCGCAGCGCGTCTCCTTTTAAAGAGCGCAGGTTCTCGCCTTGGAAGATCACCTCGCCGTCGCTCGGTTCGAGCAGGCGGATGATCGAGCGGCCGGTGGTCGATTTGCCGCAGCCCGACTCGCCGACGATGCCCAGCGTCTCGCCTTCCCGTACGGCAAAAGACACGTCGTCGACCGCTTTGACGTAGTTCGTCGTTTTCGACAGCACGCCGGACTTGATCGGGAAGTATTTTTTCAAACCCTTGACTTCGAGAAAAGCGGATGTGCTCATGCGCCTTGAACCTCCTTTGCGTCGTGAGGTGCCAGTTCGGACAGGTCGATGCGGCCGTTTTCATGCAGCCAGCAGCGCGATTGTTGCCCATCTTCCCATGTATACAGTGGGGGAGATTGGTTCAAGCATTTCGCCTCCGCATAAACGCAGCGTCCGGCGAAGCGGCAGCCTTGTTCAATCGAGCCGGGCAGCGGAACGTTGCCGGGGATCGATTGCAGGCGGTCCTGGTCACCGTCCGACTTGGGGATCGAGTTCATCAGACCTTGGGTGTACGGGTGCGAAGGCTTGGCGAACAGTTGCTCCACCGTCGCCTGCTCCACGACTTGCCCCGCGTACATCACGACGACGCGGTCGCACATCTCCGCCACCACGCCGAGGTCGTGGGTGATCATCAGGATCGAGGTGCCTTGCGTATCGCGCAAGTCGCGCATCAGGTCGAGGATTTGCGCCTGAATCGTCACGTCGAGCGCCGTGGTCGGCTCGTCGGCGATCAACAGCTCGGGATCGCAAGACATCGCCATCGCGATCATCACGCGCTGTCGCATGCCGCCAGACAACTGGTGCGGGTACTCGTCGATGATTTGCTCGGGGCGCGGGATGTTGACTTTCTTCAACATCTCGATCGAATGCGCCCGCGCCTGTTGCTTGTTGTACCCGCGATGGAGCATCACCGACTCGGACAGCTGCTGGCCGATCGTGTAGACCGGGTTGAGCGACGTCATCGGTTCTTGGAAGATCATCGCGATCTCGTTGCCGCGCATCTTGCGCATCTCGGCTTCGGACAAGTCCAGAAGCGCACGCCCTTTATACAGAATCTCCCCGGCGGCGATCTTCGCGCCGGTGCGGGGCAGCAGGCGCATCACCGACAAGGAGGTGACGCTTTTGCCACAGCCGGATTCGCCGACGATGCCGAGCGTTTCGCCCTCGCGAATGGCAAAATCAACGCCGTCTACAGCGGGAATCACGCGCCCGTCGCTGCTGAATTGGGTGCGCAACCCTTTGATCTCAAGTAGATAGGACATGTTCGGACCCCACTTTCCCACAGAGAATGAATGCAGTTAGTTTCTAAAATAATCGCAAAAACAATCTGTTCAGTCAAGAGCAAATTTTCTGATTGATTTGAATATAACTTTGTCGTATAGTAGACGAAACGAAAGCGAAACACGCAATTTACTTGCGAAACGATGCTAAAGGGGGCAACACCAATGAAAACGAAGAAGTTCAAATTTGCTCTGACCGCGGCTTTGGCCGGCACGATGCTGCTGGCAGTCGGCTGCTCCGGGGGGAGCAACGCAACCCCGTCGAACAACGAGGATGGCGGCTCGGCTGTCATCAAAGACGGCGGCACGCTGAACATCTCCCTCGACTCCGACCCGCCGAAGCTCGACCCGTCTCTCTCCACCTCGCTGGTCGACCGCATGGTGTTCCAAAGCATCTATGATAAACTGGTCGATCTCGATGAAAACGGCAAGATCGTCCCAATGTTGGCTGAAAAGTGGGATATTTCAGAAGATAAAAAGACGTACACGTTCCACCTGCGCCAAGGCGTCAAGTTCCAAGACGGCACCGATTTTAACGCCGAAGCGGTGAAGTTCAACTTCGAGCGCAACATGCAGGAGAGCTCGACCCGCCGCACGGAGATGCAGGAAGTGGACAAGATCAACGTGATCGACGCGAACACGATCTCCGTCACGCTCAAGCACCCGTTCGCCCCGTTCCTCTCGATCTTCACCGACCGCTCGGGCATGATGGTCTCCCCGGCCGCGGTTGAGAAATACGGCGAGGACTACCTGAACCACCCCGTCGGCACCGGTCCTTTTGTCTTCAAAGAGCGGGTCAAGGGCTCGTCGATCACGCTGGAGAAGAACCCGAACTACTGGCAGGACGGCTTGCCGCACCTCGACAAGGTCGTCTACAAAGTGATCAACGACCCGAACGTCGCGCTGATGAACTTGAAGTCCGGCCAAGTCGACATCACCAACAAGTTCCCTTTTAAGGAAATCGCCACGACGAAGAACGATCCGAAAATCACCGTGGTCGATGAAACGGGCGTCGGCTACCAAGGCTTGCACCTGAACACGACCAAGGCGCCTTTTGACCAAAAGGAACTGCGCCAAGCGGTCGACTTGCTGATCGACCGTGACGCGATCGTCAAAGTCGTGCTCAGCGGCGCAGGTTCTCCGGCTCACTCGCCGTTCGCACCGTCGCACTTCGCGTATGGCGAAAGTGACAAGGTGGCCAAACCGAATGTCGAACAGGCCAAAGAACTGCTGAAAAAAGCGGGCAAGGCGGACGGCTTCTCCTTCACCCTGCTGCTTGGCACCTCGCCGACCAACCAACAAGTCGGTCAGATGATCCAGAACATGCTCAAGCCGGCGGGCATCACCGTCAACTTGGAGAAAGTCGAGTTCGGCGCCCTGTTGGAAAAATCGAAGTCGGGCGACTACGATGCGGCAGCCCTCGGCTGGTCGGGCCGTCCGGACCCGGATCAGAACATCTTTGATTTTACCGTCACCGGCGGTCACAACAACTACTCGAACTACTCGAACGAGGAAGTCGACGCTCTGCTCGCAGAAGCGCGTGCGGAAACGGACGAGGCGAAGCGCAAGTCGCTGTATGATGATGCGATGAAGATTCTCAACGACGAAGTGCCGTACGTCTACTTCTACCACGACCACAACGTGTTCGGTCTGTCCAAGCAGGTCCAAGGCTTCACCTACGTGCCGGACGGTCTGATCCGCACGGTCAACCTCAGCAAGTAATGCAAGCGGCGGGCGGCGCGAATCCGCCCTTCCTTTTACACGCGCTACTCACTCATTACATCACGGTCAGAAAGGAGACTCGCCATGACTTTTGTCCTCAGACGGCTGTTGCTTGCGATTCCCGTCGTGTTGCTGGTTACGATCATGGTCTTTTCCCTGTTGCATATGCTTCCCGGCGATCCGGCGACCGTCATTCTCGGGCAGGAAGCCACGCCGGAAGCGATCGCGGCGATGCGCGATCAACTCGGCTTGAACAAGCCGATCGTCGTCCAGTATTTCGATTGGTTGGGCGGCGTGCTCACCGGAGACCTCGGCAACTCGCTGGTCGACCGCACTCCGGTCGCCGATCTGATCGCTCAGCGTTTGCCCGCGACGCTCGAACTGACTGTCGGCACGTTTGCCGTCGCCATCCTGATCGCCGTGCCGGCCGGCATTCTCTCGGCGTCGCGTCCGGGCAAGATGATCGACTACACCTCGACGATCTTCGCCCTTGGCGGCATG